>NZ_CP026378.1:2154226-2461973 GCF_002953215.1 Mixta calida | reverse complement strand
CAGAGGTAACGCGCGTGGCAGAGGGTAGCGCAACCATAACGGCTAAAGTGCGCACATTCACCGCCACCACAGCCATCACGGTTAACGCAGCTCCTTAATTTTGATTGCCCGCCCGGTGAGGCGGGCCGCTCACAGGGATAAATATGCTCATTCTCAAAACACCAAAATTTGACGCCAACTCAGAACGCTGGATTGAACCCATGGAAGGCCTGAAGCTGAAAGTATGCGCCATCAGTAATCCGGCATTTCGCTCTCATAATGCGATGGTGCGGCGCCATATCAGCAAGCTGGACGACCGATTTAAGGTAGGGACTCCTGAGTTCAATCCGGCTGAAATCGACGTTACAGACATCTCTGATGACCTGCTGATTGATTCTGTTGCCAAGCATCTCTTGCTGGACTGGGAAGGCGTTGGCGAAGAGGTTGATGGCAAGGAGCAGGCTGTCGATTACACCCCTGAGAAGGGCAAGGCGCTCATGCTGCAGCATCCAGAACTGTACTGGGCTGTGCTGAGTACCGCTTCGGACATTGCGGAAGGCAAGGAAGAGCAGAAGAAAGAAACGGTGGGAAAGTCCTCGAAGCCCAAAGCTGGCTGAGGCAGTTCGGCGGAGAGCAGGGCGAAAAGAACCGCTGGCGACGCGAAAAACTAGGGCTGCCGGCAATACCTGAGCCGGATGTTGATGGCGTATGCACGGAGATACTCAACGCCTACGCCGTCATCACCCGCGGTCGGAAATATACAGGCATGGCCGCTACGCCGCTTCCCCTGAGCCTGGATGACATCAATGTCTATCTGAGAATGAAGCCGCTGCAAATCGACCCGGAAGAGTTCGAGGCAGCTATCTTTGCTCTGGATGACGCCGACCGGACGGAGTGGGAGCGGAAGCAGGGGGAAACAAGTAGCCCACTCAGGTGGGCTTGTTCATTTTGCGATAGGCTCCATATCATAAATATCATCATCAATAATCGCCTTGATGATATAACCTTGGCCCGCATCCTTGGTCAAAACAGCCACTGATGGTGAATAAGCGTAGTGATAGTGGTACGTTTGGCAGGAGAGTACCCACCCATTTAGCAGTTTGATTTTTTTGTCATATTCACAGCCCTCAAAATCTCCATCGACTCGAGTTACTGCGGTAACGGTATAACCTTCAAGCCCGCTAAAATTCTCGGCATTAAGAGCAAGAGCTGGAGCTGATAATGAGATCAGGATTGCTGCTACAAAGGGGGAATTCATTTTTATCCTTTGATACGTGCTGTTGAGGGTGATCAGCTGGGATTTTTGTTTTTAGAATTAGGGTCGTAACCTTCTATCACGTCCTTCATCGCGCTCTCTAAAACCTCATCGATCAACAACCGAAGATCAGACTTCTTCATAATTACGGTGGCGTCTTCTGATTGAGGGTATGGGTCTTTATCAGCATTAACCCAAGCTTCTATAGCCGCAACCATCTCCGCGTTAGCTGATCGCTTATTCCTTTCGGCCATTACGGCGATGTGTTCTTTTAACTCTTCAGGGAGCCTTAGGTTTACTTGAGGGTGTCTGTACTTTCTTTCAGCCATAGCTACCGCACGAGCGACCTTTAGATGCCCACGCGTCCCCATTTTAAAATTGATAATTGAACGAATATTAACTGCATACCTATTGACTAGCAATGCGTACCAAAATACTATGTATGCATACCAAATACATATGGAGTTAAAAATGAAAGTTAAAACACTGCGGATGCCTGAGTGGCTTGAGAAGGTGATGGAGGAGTTGGCGCAAAAGGGTGATCGCTCTTTTAGCAAGGAGGCGGTGAGGGCGATGAGAGAGTATGCAGAACGCCAAGGTGTGAAGTGCCCAGAATGACAGAAGCCCAACGGTGGTCAGACCGTCAGGCTTCATTAACCGAAAATCCCCAGCAAGGAATTAACGATATGAACATTGTAGCTAAAACAGGAATGAACTTCCACGGTGTCAGCCTGCAACCAGTCGCAAATCTTGATGGCATCTGGCTCACTGCCAGCCAGATCGGTGATGCGCTTCAGTATGCAGATGACAAGGCGGTTCAGCGCATTTATACCCGCCACGCTGATGAATTTACTGAGCAAATGACCGGGGTGGTCAAAGTGACCACCCCTTATGGAGAGCAAATGGCCCGCGCATTTTCTCTTCGCGGTGCCCACCTGATAGCAATGTTCGCCCGTACGCCTGTAGCCAAAGAGTTTCGTCGCTGGGTCTTGGATATTCTGGATCGCGAAGTCGCTACCCACATGCCAGAAGCATCGACCCCAAGCGATCGGGAAAAACACGCTTACCATGTAGAGGCGCTCTTTACTCACTATGAGGTGATGTATGAGGCATGGAAAACCCAGATAGAGCCAGCCCTGCGTGCTATTGAGTCACCACTGGCGGGGCGGCTTTGCGACAGATTCGCTGACGGAAAAATCTTCATGAATTTTGTAAAGCGGGATGCTGCTAAACAGCTACTGCAGGGAGAAGAAGCACGGATTCGCTAAAAAGAAAAACCGCCAGTGGCTGCTGGCGGTCTACATCAACTACTGATTGGAGTTTGACATGCAACAATCAACATCAACTGCTGTAAATGTAGCACCGATGAACACGGTTGTCGATCCCCTCGATTGCCCTGTTATTGAATGGCAAGGGGTAAGAGTAGTCACCACGGAGACGCTAGCGAAGGGGTACGGGACGGAAGAAAAGAACATCCGCATGAACCTTTCTAATAATAAGGCTCGGTTCACTGAAAACGTGCATTTCTTCATAGCAAGAGGGAAACCATTAACCGATTTGCGAGCCAATATGGTTGGCTCACAAATTTCCAGTAAAGCTCGCGCTGTTACGCTTTGGACCGAGAAGGGCGCAGCTCGCATGTCAAAGATTGTTGATACTGACGCTGCTTGGTTGTTCTTCGAAAAGTTGGAAGATGCTTACTTCCGGCCGCCAGTAAAAAGCATTCTACCTCAGACCTATGAACAAGCACTTGAGGATTTGCTGGCCAAAGTCAAAGAGAATCGGCTTCTGGAGCAACAGCGCGACAGGGCGGTCAAAGAAAAGCTGTGGATTGCCGAAAAGCGAGAAGCTACTGCCATGGCGACTGCTTCCGTTGCAGTACGGCAAAGGAATAAGCTTGCTGAACGCCTGGGTGAAAGCAAAAACTACGCCGCCATCATTCCGGTAGAGAAAAAGACAGGTCAGAAGTTTAAGTGGCACCCCCTGCGCAAGTGGTGTATCGAGAATGACAAGCAGCCTCATGAAGTTGACGACCCACGCTTCGGGACAGTGAAGTCTTGGCCTCGTGAGGCATGGCTCGCTGTTTACGGTGTAGATATTGGCAAGATCTTCTGATTATAAGCATTAGAACAAACCCGCTTAACTGCGGGTTTCTTGCTTCCCTTTGCCTTCTATCCTCGCTAGGATTTATCTCACTTGTTACTGATGGGGATAGGGATGTGAAGAGAATAATTCTAATGGTTATGGCCGGTTTATTGTTATCAGGATGCGATAACTCCAACGATGTTAAAGCTGTGTCTCCGCAGTCAGAACAGTCAAAGGCAGAGCGACCAAAGCCAGAATCAGCAAAATTTGATTGTAACAACGGCAGTGTCTCTCTTGAGTGCCATATAACCGCCGGCGATCAGTTGGGAAGCGGAAAATGGAGGCATGCAAAGCTTAATTTATCAGGCAGCGACGCCTCGCTCATTGTCGATGGTGAGTCTTTTTACAAAGACGATGTGAACTCATACTTTGCTGATGGAGAAAGAGTTACAACCTTTGGCATGAAGGGGATTCAGAAAAGCAAAGCAGAGATAACATTAACTAGCGCGAATGAAGGGTCAAGACTAAGTGTTAATGTTTGGGATGAGAACGGAAAGCTAATGCTTACCTCTTCAAGATAGTAATTAAATCATTATGAACCTCGCTTCGGCGGGGTTTTTTTATGCCCGGAGAAAACATGGCCGAACAACAATCTCGTCTTGCGATTGTCATTGACAGCACGGGCGCCCAGCGCAATGCCGAAGGTTTAGCCGGCGCTCTGAATAGAATGACTCAGGCAGGTCAGAAGGCAGCGGATAGCGCCGGCAGGACGGCAAAAGCTACCGATCAGGAAGCAAGATCACTCTCTGATTTGCTGGATAAAATTGACCCGGTAAACGCCGCGCTCAACCGCCTGGATCACCAGCAGCGGCAGCTTGCTAAATTTCAGGCCAAAGGCTTTATCGATACCGACACATTCAGCGAATATTCCAAGAAAATTGAGGAGACGCGAAACAGACTCACTGGGTTCTCAGAAACTGTCGGCAAGGCCGGTATTTCATCCAGACAAGCAGCCTATCAGATGCGCATGATTCCCGCACAGATGACAGACATAGCAGTAAGTCTGGCAGGAGGTCAAAGCCCTTTCATGGTGCTTTTGCAGCAGGGTGGACAGCTTAAGGATATGTTCGGCGGTATAGGCCCTGCAGCGCGAGCTGTTGGGGCATACGTTGGCGGCTTGGTAAACCCTCTCACTGCTGCTGCCGCTGCCACGGGGGCGCTCGCTCTGGCTTATTATCAGGGAAGTGAAGAGCAAGAGCAGTTTTATAAAACACTGGTGCTTACTGGAAATGCCGCAGGAAAAACATCCGGCCAGTTGATGGATATGGCAGACCAGATAGCTCGCAGCACAGGCTCAACGCGCGGCATGGCCGCATCAGTTTTAAATCAGGTCGCATCAAGCGGTAAAGTGGCTGGTGATTCACTGGAAGTTGTCTCAACAGCTGTCGTAAACATGAGTAAGGTCACTGGCCAGTCAGTGGATCAACTCGTATCTGATTTTGACAAAATTGCTGGAAGCCCACTGGACTCTATCTCCAAGTTGAATGATCAGTATCACTTTCTTTCGCTTGCAGTCTATAACCAGATAAAAGCTCTTCAGGATGAAGGTAACCAGCAAGAAGCAGCAAGGCTGGCTACAGAAACGTATGCCGCAACCATGAATCGGCGCGCCAAAGACATTCACGATAACCTAGGGTTCGTTGAAACGGCCTGGAATTCGTTAGGGGCTGCAGCAAAGTCAGCATGGGATCAAATGCTGAATGTAGGGCGCGAGTCTACACTTCAGGAAAAGCTCGAAGCGGCCAAGAATGCCGCTCAGCAGCAGGCTAGCGGGCTAGGGAATGGTTTATGGAATACATATGGAGTAAATAGTGCTTCAGGCACAGGAGCGGCAGCTGAAGTAAGCATTCTGCAAAATGTCATTAATTTACAGAATGACATGACAAGCGCAATAGCCGCAGGTCAGGCTGCGCAGGATAAGTCCATAAAAACCCAGCAGGAAGCTGACAGGGTTAATCAGCAGTACCTGACTAATGCAGACCGGCGGGTTAAGGCCATTAGGCAGCAAAATGATTTCCTTAAGGCTGGCGCTATCACTCAGGAGCAATACGCTAAAAATATTGCCCGCATCAATGATATTTATAAAGACCCGCAGCAGCCAAAAGGCCACGCATACCCTGAAGATGCGGGCGCCCGGATGCTCGACCAGCTACGTCAGCAACAGCAAGTGTTACTCAGCCAGTACGATACCAGTGACAAGATCGGCACTCAGCAACAGGCGCTCATCAAGTGGGAGCAACAACTGGCTGATATCAAGACCAAGCAGACGCTAACCGCTGACCAGAAATCGCTGCTCGCGAGTGCCGACCTCATCACTGCGCAACTGCAGCAGAACGCGGCGCTGGAGAAGCAAATCGAGACTCGCGAGAAGCTGCTGGCGCTGGATAAAGCCCGGGCTGACATTGAGCGCACCATCACCAACCGGCAAAGCCAGTATGCAACAGACGAGCTTTTTGCCGGCGGCGGGCTCAGCCAGTACGAGCAGCAGCAGTACACGCAACGCCTCTCCCTTGAGCAATCCTACAACGACAAAATCACTCAGCTGCGCCAGCAAAGGGCATCGGCGACGAGTGACATTGCCCGCGAAGAGATTGACCAGGAGATTCAGCTTCAGCAGCAGGCATTGCAGACTGAGCTTAGCAACTACGATGCGCACATTCAGCGGATGAATGAAGCTCGCGGGTCTTTTACTGCCGGTGCATCCCGTGCGTGGCAGGAATATCAGGACAGCGCGACCAATGTGTCAGCAATGTCAGAGCAGCTATTCACGAATGCTTTTACTGGCATGGAAGACTCTCTGGTCAGCTTTGTCACTACAGGCAAAGTATCCTTTAGCGACTTCGCCAACTCGGTTCTCTCCGATATAGCACGCATTGCAGCCCGTCAGGCTCTGGTCGGGTTGGGTACCAGCATCTTCAGTGCTGCAGGCGGCATGTTTTCCGGCGGTGCTGCAGCATCTGCCTCCAGCTCATCGAGTAATGCCTTTTCCAGTGGTGCCTATAACAACCTCAGCCTGAACGCGAAAGGTGGGGTTTATGATTCGCCATCACTAAGCGCTTACAGTGGCGGCATCTACGACTCTCCGAAGTTCTTTGCTTTCGCTAAAGGTGCAGGGGTGTTCGGTGAGGCTGGTCCCGAAGCAATCATGCCGCTGAAGCGCGGGCCGGACGGCTCCCTGGGTGTTCAGCTGCACAGCGGCGGCCAGGCATCAGGAGGCAGCGTTGGTGACATCATCATTCAGCAGACTATCCACGTCTCCGGTAATGGCGATGCGGCGCTACAGAAGGCAATGGAGGAAGCTGCGCGTAAAGGGGCAAATGACGGCGCCAAACGAGCCCGTCAGGATATGCTGCAGGATTTCCAGAACAGAGGACAGGCGCGTCGCCTGTTGGGAGTGTAACTCAGGAGTAAACAATGGCGGATGTACTTGAATGGCCCGGCCCCAATCCTTCCTCGCTTAACTGGCATCTCGAATCAAACACCAAAACCTTCCGCTCTCCCTTTAATGGTGCTTCGCAGGTTGTCCGCTTTCCCGGCTCTCGCTGGAAATGCACGGTCGAGTATTCAGTGCTGGAAGAGGCTCAGTCCCGAAAAATTGAAGCAGTCCTGGCTGCGCTGGATGGCGAATATGGTCGCGTTCGGATTCGGGACTGGGGCAGGGATGGTAAAGCGCCGGCGGGGAGTCCTGTTGTGTCAGACCCTGACCAGACCGGCGCCACGCTTTCAACCAAAGGGTGGACTGCAAACACGGTGGTGCTGCGTGCGGGTGATTATCTGACAGTGAACTCGGAGCTGAAAAAAGTGACTGCGGACGTCAAGAGTAATGCTTACGGTGTGGCAGTAATCCCCATTGCGCCGATGCTGCGGTCTTCGCCAGCAGCGAACAGTGCGGTCGAAGTGAAACAACCATGGGGAATTTTCAAGCTGGCAGATAACTCACAGGGATCATATGCCAGGGCGCCGGGCGGTGTAACGTCAATGACGATTGAATTTGAGGAGGCGTTTTAATGCTTTATTCCCCGTTTTCTGACTCCATGGTCGACTGGCTTTCACGCGACCGCGTGACGGTAGTCATTGCTGCGAACATCCAGTTCGAATCAGGCACGGTTTATGTGCATTCAGGAACCGGCCCGCTGGTTCTCAATGGTTTTGTTTATTATGGCATGGGGCGCCTGGGTGCCATTGATGATGTCAGCGAAACCAATACAACCAGCCCCACGCAGTTAAAAATGACGCTTTCCGGTCTGGATATGGCGCTGTTCGCCAGCACCCTGAATGAGCGGTGTGTAGGTCGGCCGGCAGAGATATATCTGGTTGCGATTGACGACAACGGCAAGCCGCAGGTGGCAGATCTCATCTTCAAGGGTAAGGTCTCCAGCACAGGGGCGACGGCCGGAGAAACCAATGCGCTTCAATACACTGTCAGCAATATCTTTGAGGACTGGCAACGTCCATTTCCGGATCGCTATACCGATGAGTCACATCAGGCGGCAGAGCCCGGAGACCGGATTTTTCGCTATGTAGCGCAGATGTCAGAACGCTCTATTTTCTGGGGCAGTAAAAAGGATGCCCCAGGCTTTACCTATTCGTGAGGTTTTATGAAACATCCTGACTGGCAGAAAAGACTGGTAACCGTGATTAAGGCCGCTGAAAAGCGGCCTTTTTTATGGGGTGAGCATGACTGTTGCCTGTTTGCTGCCGACTGTGCCAAAGCGATGAGCGGGGAAGATTTTGCTGTCGGGTTTCGGGGAACATACAACAGCGAAACAGGCGCCAAAAAGACGCTGCTGCGCAGCGGTGGCTCTCTGGAAAAAGTACTGGCTCAATTTCTGGATGAAGTAACCCCGGCGCTGGCACAGCGCGGTGATATCGCCGTGATTGAGAATGCAGGCCGGAAATGTGCCGGGGTCATTTATGGTGGTGCCGTTTGGGTGCCGGGTGAGAGCGGGCTGGTCGGTTTACGACTCAATCCGCTGAGCGTGTGGAGGGTCCGCTGATGCCTGCAGCTATTCCTGTTATTGCGTCTGTTGCCGCAGGGATTGCAGTAGCAAACGAAGCGTATGCTATTGCGATGGTTATTACTGTAGCCGCTCAGATAGCGACTCAGGCGCTGACCAAAACACCCGCGCTGGATTCGTACAGAAACACTCAGGAGAGAAAGCAGGTTCTCCGTGCTGCCGCGAGTGCAAAGACAGTAGTCTATGGTCGTTCTCTTTCTGCCGGCACTCTGTTTTTCTCAGAAGAGCAGGAAGGCGATCAGGCAGACGGCGAATTGCTCCACCTCGCCATTACGCTGGCCGGGCATCCAATAACCGGTATTGGCGCAATCTATCTCGGTGATGACACTATCGATACGTATGGTGATAGCGCGACTTACGAAGTGCATATTGACCGCCAGACCGCCGACCCTTATCTCCTGAAAAATGCACCCTCATGGAAAGAGGACATGATCGGCAAGGGCATCAGCTGGCTTCGCCTGACGCTGAAGTTTGATGCCGAGAAATTCCCATCAGGCATACCGAATGTAACGGTCGAGAAGCTTGGCCGCGCCGTTTACGACCCGCGGATGGGTAAGACTGTTTACAGCAATAACGCGGCGCTGTGCATCCTGGATTATTACCGGAACTATCTGAAGGTGGCCGACGCAGATATCAACTGGGATCAGTTTCAGGAAGCGGCAAATATCTGTGATGAAACTGTAACCCGTGCAGATGGTAAAACAGAGCCGCGGTACACCATTAACGGCGAGTTTGACCTGAGCGAGAACAAGGCAAGCATCCTTGAAGCCATGCTTTCTGCCTGCTCTGGTGAAGCTACATATATCGCCGGTAAGCATGGGATTATCGTCGGCGCCTATTACGGACCGGCAGTAGAGGTAATCAGCGAAAGCCAGCTTGCCGGTGACATTGAAATTATGCCGGAAGTATCCCAGTCCGAGCGGGTTAATACTATTAACGGGACATTCATTGACCCACAGCAGCGCTTCTCTGAAGTAGATTTCCCGGCGGTCTCTGTTTCCGAATGGGTCACAGAAGATGGCGTTGAGATTTCACAGGATTTAAAGCTGCGCTTTGTCACCTCAGAATATCAGGCGCAGCGCCTGGCCGATATCAAGCTTAAGCGCACGCGCATCTCCAGAACGATGAACGTGACGCTTAATCTGAGCGGTTACCGCTACCGGCCGGGCATGTATGTGAAAGTGAATTTTCCTTCTTTGGGTATCATTAACGTTGAAATGCGCGTGACAGACTGGAAGTTTGGCGTGCAGAACGGTGTCCAGCTGACACTCAAACAGGAAACGGCAGAGGTCTGGGGTGACGCCATTGGCAAGCCAATAGATCGACCGCCTTTCACTCAACTCCCTACCGGAGGCGTTGCGCAGCCCCAGAATCTGAAATATACGGTCGAAGAAATCGGGCAGGTAGTACAGGGCGTGCTGTCATGGCAGAACGTGGGGCAATTTATTTATAACAAAGTGCTCATCCGTCGTGATGGTGAACTGGTGATGTCTGTACAGGTTCCGGGTTTTTTTACCAGGCTGACCGGCCTGATGCGTGACACATACACTGCTCATGTTATCGCGGTAAACCAGATGGGGGCAGAGTCGCCTGAAGCATACCTTGAGTTCAGCATTGAAGCACCTCCGCCTCCGTCAAAAGTGGAGCAGAAGCAGGGATATTTTTCAGTAACGTTAATCCCGCGGCTGGCTGAGATAACCAACATTTCCACTCAGTTTGATTTCTGGACTTCAGGGCAAACAAAACTGGCGAACATTAATGCAGATACTGTAGAGGGAAATGCCAGCAGGGCCGGCACAGGAACCACCTGGACGGCTTATGAGCTGCAGATAGGCCCGGTTTATTACTGGTATGTCAGGACTATTAACGCATTCGGGACATCAGCATTTATTGAGGTTCCCGTGGTGTGTAACACCGATACCGGCGAGCTAATCGATTATATCGATGAGCAGATACGCGAATCAGGAGCATTTGATCGCCTTTCAAGCCAGATTGATACCAACATTGAAGGAATGCTGCAGAACGCGCTTGATAATAAATCCAGTGTCGATCACCAGTTCCGGCAATATGGCGAGGTAAGGGCTGACATTCTGACTGTTCGCACCACTATCGCAGACGTCAGTAAAGCGATGGCAGAGCAGAACACGCTCGTACAGGCTCAAATCAGCAACCTGACTTCTTCAGTTAATCAGAAGCTGACAGCCACCGTAAATTCAGATGGTAGCGCCAGTGCGTTCTATGATGTGGGCCTGCAGATTCTTCGAAACGGTCAGTATTACAAGGCCGGAATGGCAATGGGCATTGAGCCTTCGGGTGGTGGTTATAAATCAACGCTGGCTTTTAGTGCTGACCAATTCGGCATTTATACTGGAAATAACCCCGGAAACTATCAACTGGCTTTCGCTGCAATTAACGGGCAAATATTTATCCGCTCTGCACTGATACAGGACGCCAGCATTGATAGTGCAAAAATAAAAGACGCGGCTATTACGAATGCGAAAATAGCAGGGACGCTGGAATCTGTCGGTTACGCGTCTGGTAATGGGTGGCAATTTGGTAAGGACAATAACCAGCTTAATTTCCGCTCGGCAAACAGTGGCTTCTTTATTGATTCTACAGGCGCCGGACTTAAAAGCAGTGCTGGCGTTGTATTGGTTAAAATGGGGCTAAGACCATAATGGCAGAAGCGGGACTTTGGATAACGAATGACAACGGGAAAACTTACTTCAACCTGGCCCAAGGAGGGGCCAGATCTCTGACATTTTTACGCAGGTTATCAATATCTGTCGGAGCAGGAGGTAGTCTGACAGTAACGACAAATATAACGGAGAAATCAAGCGGAAGCACATTGGTTGTTGTTCCGGTTCATCCTGGGGAATTTTTTCAGGACTTTGGGCCTTCACTTGCTGTGTGGGCTTCAATTACTAAAAGTATTTCCATGTCAGGATCTAATGTAATAATAAGTCTGACAGGTGATACTGCCGGGATTCCACTAATAAGTAAGGATGGAAATTTACTTTATGACGTTTATGAGACATCAGCAACAGGAACGGGAACGTATGGTCTTTACCTTCCTGATTCATCTGATTTTTCTGCCATAACGAATGCCACGAAGGCGGGGTTTTGTGTGTATCGAACCACTATCACGCTGGGTAATAACCAATCATGGACAGTTCCAACTAACATACCAGGCAGGGATAATTGTTCTGTGTTCGGTAACTGGAGCAACTCAGGGGCATCGGTTGAATATGTCAGTACAAACAAGACGGTTTATGTTAGGAATACCACAGTAACAATTAACATTGCGATATTCAGTAACGGATTCAATTTAACAATGCCTGATTATGGTCTTTATATTTTTAATTCATCAGGTCAGTGCACTTACAATTCAAATTATATTCCAATGTTTTACAAGAACACCGTTAATTTTAATTCTGGCGGCGTTGTTAATACTGGAATCGCAAGACCATTGGTTCCTCTTGGCGTTTATGGTTTGCAGGGTAATGCCATAAATGGCGGTGAATCATGGGAAATATGGTCAAAGGGTCTCATGATGAATGGATCGAGTGTCGGGGCGACAAGGGGAAGATTATTAGCAAACTGGTACACTGATTACTATCAGCCTGAATTTCCAAACATGACCTTGCCATTAATCGTACTTGATGCCTCACATTATTTTAATTAATCATTTAGTGCACGGAGATAATTATGCCAGCAGGCACTATCAAGCTAACAAACAACTCAGCTGCCGTTACTGGTACCGGCACATCATTCACCACGGAATTAGCAGCAAATGATTTTCTGGTCGCTGTTGTGGGCGGGGTAACCTATACGCTCGGCGTTAAATCTGTTGAATCTAATACCGGATTAACTCTGGCAGCCGCTTATAACGGTCCTACCACAACCGGCCTTGCATGGACGCCAGTGCCAAACGCAACGCTTGTCGGAATTACTGCGCAAGTTGCCGCCGATGTGGCTAAAGCCATTCGTGGAATGAATCTGGATAAAGCCAACTGGCAGCAGGTTTTCAGCGGAACGGGAAATATAACGGTAACGTTGCCGGATGGCAGTCAATTTACAGGCCCGGCATGGAGTGCTATTACCGCATTGCTCAATAACAAAGCGGCTAAAGGTGATAACAACGATATTACGTCACTGTCCGCCCTGACGACTGCTATTTCTGTTGCACAGGGAGGTACTGGCGCTAAAGATGCAGCAACGGCCAGAAAAAACCTGGGATTAGGGTCGGCAGCAGTAAAGGACACCGTAGGTACTGGCAGTGTACTTACTGAGGGGGATTATGGCCTTGGCGGCATTGCCGACTCTGGATACGTGTCAGCGAGCCATGGCACATTGCCAGCTGTAACCGGGGCATGGAGGTATGGCGGAGGTAATCAGGACCCAGATCTGGGGCAATCCTATGGCGTAACATTTAACGGAGCATACTCAAGCGATCTCATCCACCAAATCTTTATCGGCAGTGACTGTATAGCCAGAGCCAGAACAATCCGTAAAAGCAATGGCGCTCGGATGCTTAACACGCTGTACGGAACGCTAAATACAACCCGCGCCGCAGACGGCACGCTGAAAGCTGCCTCACCTGTTGCCCGAATCGTTAAATCTCAGGAAGAGAGCCAGCGGGCAGATATAGATGAAATGGATTTTGAATGGTGCGGTGCTGGCACGCGCAACTCAGAAGCAGCTGGAATTACAATTACGCGTATGGACGTTGGCGTTTATGCTCTGACTGGTTCGCTGGGACTGGCAAAAGAAGGCTGGCAGCTGTCGCCACCGCGTGACCCGATGGGCTCTGGTGATATGGGGATTGTCGAAGCGGAAGAGACCGAAAGCGGTGGCATTACCGTTCGTCTCTATAAGCGCAAGTACATGCTCAGTGATGATGGTGAAATCGTACTGACGAAAGGGCCATTGATAGACGTGCCCCTTACCAGCTGGATAGATATCCGCCTGCAGATGCCGGAGAAGGGAACTCCGCCGGAAGAGAGACCAGAAAGTGCTGAGTAAGAGGTGAGACAAATTTGGGACATGCAGGGCTTTGTGACCTTTGCCAAAGCTTTGCATGTTTTCGCATCGCGGGGCGTGTGAGCGCGGCAGATATAGGGTAATTTATTGAACTAAATGGTAAATTGCCGCTTCCGACATGCGGTGTTCAGGATCGATACGGGTAACAGACATAGCGAGCTTCCTTATTCCATTTTTTGACGCCGTTAGCCTGGCACAGTTAGCCCTGCGCTGTCATCTGTTGTAGAGACCGCGTGGGAATGCTGACATAATCAGGCCGTTTTAACGCGACCAGTGAGGATATGTGGCAGACGATTTTGCAGCCGATGGCGCTCTTGCGCAGGCAATACCCGGCTTCAGGCCGCGCGAAGCGCAGCAGCAGATGGCGGCGGCGGTCGCGCAGGCGATAGAACAGCGTAGCGAACTGGTGGTCGAAGCGGGCACGGGTACGGGTAAAACCTACGCCTATCTGGCGCCGGTGCTGCGCGCCGGGAAAAAGGCGATCATTTCCACCGGTTCGAAAGCGCTTCAGGATCAGCTTTACAGCCGCGACCTGCCGGGCGTGGCGCGGGCGCTGGATTACAAAGGCAAAACCGCATTGCTGAAAGGGCGATCCAACTATCTTTGCCTGGAACGTCTGGAACAGCAGGCGATGACCGGCGGCGAGCTGAACGTGCAGACGCTCAGCGATCTGGTTTATCTGCGCAGCTGGGCCAGCGAAACGCAAGACGGCGATATCAGCAACTGCGGCGGCGTGGCGGAAGACAGCGCCATCTGGCCGCTGGTCACCAGCACGAACGATAACTGCCTGGGCAACGATTGCCCGCTTTATAAAGAGTGCTTTGTAGTGAAAGCGCGTCGTCGGGCAATGGACGCCGACGTGGTGGTGGTCAACCATCATCTGTTTCTGGCAGATATGGTGGTGAAAGAGAGCGGCTTCGCCGAACTGATCCCGGAAGCGGACGTGATGATCTTCGACGAGGCGCATCAGGTGCCGGATATCGCCAGCCAGTATTTTGGCCAGCAGCTCACCAGCCGTCAGCTGCTGGATCTGGCGAAGGATATCATCATCGCCTATCGCACCGAGGTGCGTGACGTGCAGCAACTGCAAAAATCAGCCGATCGACTGGCGCAAAGCGCGCAGGATTTTCGCCTGGCGCTGGGCGAGCCGGGATTCCGCGGCAATCTGCGCGAGGTGCTGGCCGACCGCGACGTGCAGCGGGCGCTGACGCTGCTGGATGATGCGCTGGAGCTCTGCTACGACGTGGCGAAGATGTCGTTGGGGCGCTCGGCGCTGCTGGACGCCGCCTTCGATCGCGCGTCGCTCTACCGCAGCCGTCTGAAACGCTTAAAAAATATTAACGAGCCGGGTTTTAGCTACTGGTATGAATGCAGCTCGCGCCACTTCGTGCTGGCGCTGACGCCGCTCTCGGTGGCCGAGCGTTTCCGCGAAGTGATGGACGAACGTCCCGCCGCCTGGGTTTTCACCTCCGCCACGCTGGCGGTAAATGAGCAAATGACCCACTTTAAAGACCGCCTGGGCGTGCACAAAGCGCAGAGCATGATCCTGAACAGCCCCTTTGACTACGCGCGTCAGGCGCTGCTTTGCGTGCCGCGCGATCTGCCGTCGCCTAATCAACCCGGCGGCGCGCGTCAGCTGGCGCGGCGTCTGCTGCCGCTGATTGAGGCCAACAACGGCCGCTGTTTTTTCCTCTGCACCTCCCATCAGATGATGCGCGCGCTGGCGGAGGAGTTCCGCGCCAGTCTGACGCTGCCGGTGCTGTTGCAGGGCGAAACCGGCAAGGCGCAGCTGCTGAAGCAGTTCGTCGAGGCGGGCAACGCCCTGCTGGTGGCGACCAGCAGCTTCTGGGAAGGGGTGGACGTGCGCGGCGACGCGCTCTCGCTGGTGATCATCGATAAACTGCCGTTCACCTCGCCGGACGATCCGCTGCTGAAGGCGCGGATGGAAGATTGTCGTCTGCGCGGCGGCGATCCGTTTGACGACGTTCAACTTCCTGACGCGGTGATTACGCTGAAGCAGGGCGTAGGACGTCTGATTCGCGACGTGGACGATCGCGGCGTGCTGGTAATTTGCGATAACCGGCTGGTGATGCGTCCTTACGGCGCGGTATTCCTTAACAGCCTGCCGCCGACGCCGCGCACCCGCGATCTGCAGCAGGCGGCGCGTTTTCTGCGTCGGTCTGATGATGAGTAATTCCCGTCAGGCTGTGCTAAGATGCGCGCCGAAAAATTTTCTCGCCTGAGGTTGTCATGTCCGCGCGAATTTTAGCTCTTGATACGGCTACCGAAGCCTGTTCGGTAGCGCTATTGCTGGACGGCGTCGTCGACGCCCATTTTGAACTCTGCGCGCGTGAGCACACCCAGCGCATACTGCCGCTGGTGGAAGAGATGCTGACGCGCCATCAGCTGGCGCTGACGCAGCTGGACGCGCTGGCGTTTGGCCGCGGTCCCGGCAGCTTTACCGGCGTGCGCATCGGCATCGGCATTGCGCAGGGGCTCGCCTTCGGCGCCAGTCTGCCGCTGCTGGGCGTTTCCACCTTGATGACCATGGCCGAAGCCGCCTGGCAGCGTCACGGCGCCACGCGCGTGCTGGCGGCGATCGACGCGCGCATGGGCGAAGTCTACTGGGCGGAATATCAGCGTGAGGAAGATGGCGCATGGCGCGGCGAAGAGAGCGAAGCCGTGCTGAAGCCTGAGGCGGCGCTGGCGCGCATGCAGCAGCTATCAGGCGAATGGACCACCGTTGGCACCGGCTGGCAGGCCTGGCCGAATCTGGCGGCGGAAAGCCCGCTGACGCTGCTGGCAAGCGACGTGACGTTGCCGACGGCGGAAGCGATGCTGGCGCTGGCGCAACAGCTCTGGCAACAGGGCAAAGCGTTGCCGCCGGAGCAGGCCGAACCAACCTATCTGCGCAACGAAGTGACATGGAAAAAATTGCCGGGGCGCGCATAGCTGGCGGCAACTTATTTATTAGGTAATAGTCTAATCTGGCAGGTTGCTGGAGAAAGCTATGCGTAAAAATCTGATAAGTGCGTCAGCCATCGTTTTGGCTGCGCTGTTGCTGAGCGGCTGCGTTACCGTTCCTGACTCGGTGAAAGGTCGTTCACCTGTGCCGCAGCAGGATCTGCTGCGCGTAATGAACGCGCCTCAGCTTTATGTCGGTCAGGAAGCCCGCTTCGGCGGCAAAGTGGTGAAGGTGACTAACCTGGACGGCCGTACGCGGCTTGAAATCGCCACGCAACCGCTGGATGAGAGTGCGCGGCCCCGGCTGGGCGCCGCGTCAGTCGGCCGCATCTGGGCGGACGTTAACGGATTTATCGATCCGGTCGATGTCACGAACCAGATGGTGACGGTCGTCGGAACGATTAAAGGCAGCGAGAAAGGGGAAATTGGCAAGGCCAGCTATACCTTTATCGTAGTGGATGTCACCGGCTACCAGCGCTGGCGCGTACAGCAGCAGGTCATTATGCCGACGCAGCCGATCGATCCCTGGATCTGGTATGGACCGACGCGGCATCATCCGGGCTACTGGGGCCCAAATCCCTGGATGGGTTATTACAATACCGGTCCCGCGCAGGTGCAGACGATTCTCACCGAATAAGCGCGGCGGCAGATGTTGACGGCCCGGCCACATGCGATGTGACCGGGCCGTTTCGTTTTAACGCCAATAAAAATTTAGTGATGGGCTTCGCAGCCTGAAATCAGCGAACCAGACATACTGGTACAATGAGTTAAAATATTGTTAACGGTGTGCAACGCTGAGGCTGCGATGGCGAATAAATATGATTTCCGAGGTGAATCCTTGAATAAGGTCTGGCTGAACCGTTACCCCGCCGATGTTCCGGCCGAGATCGATGCCGATCGTTATACGTCGCTTATCGATCTGTTTGAACAGGCGTCCCAGCGTTACGCCGATCGTCCCGCGTTTACCAATATGGGACAGTCGATGAGTTTCCGTACGCTGGAGCAGCGTAGCCGGGCTTTTGCCGCGTATCTCCAGCATAAGCTGGGACTGAGCAAAGGCGATCGCGTCGCCATTATGATGCCGAACCTGCTGCAATATCCAGTGGCGCTGTTCGGCGTGCTGCGCGCCGGGTTGGTAGTGGTGAACGTCAATCCGCTCTATACGCCGCGCGAGCTGGAGCATCAGCTCAATGACAGCGGCGCCAAAGCGATTGTCATTGTCTCTAACTTCGCCCACACGCTGGAAAAAGTGGTGGCGAGGACGCCGGTTAAACACGTTATTCTGACGCGCCTGGGCGATCAGCTTTCGCCCGCGAAAGCCACGCTGGTCAACTTCGTGGTGAAATACATCAAGCGCCTGGTGCCGAAATATAATCTGCCGGATGCGGTCTCTTTCCGCAGCGTATTGCAGCAGGGCGCACAGCTGGGCTATATCAGACCCGCTATCTTCAACGACGATCTCGCCTTTTTGCAGTACACCGGCGGCACTACCGGCATCGCCAAAGGGGCAATGCTGACGCACCGCAATATGCAGGCCAATCTCGAACAGACTAAAGCCACCTATGGTTCGCTGCTGCGCGACGGCAAAGAGCTGGTGGTGACGGCTTTGCCGCTCTATCACATCTTCGCGCTGACCGTGAACTGCCTGCTGTTTATCGAACTGGGCGGCCAGAATCTGCTGATCACCAATCCGCGCGATATTCCCGGCTTTGTAAAAGAGCTAAGCAGATATCCTTTTACCGCGATTACCGGCGTCAACACGCTGTTTAATGCGCTGCTGAATGACAAACAGTTCCAGCAACTCGATTTTTCTACGCTGCGCCTGTCTGCCGGTGGCGGCATGTCGGTACAGAAGGCGGTAGCGGAGCGCTGGGAAAAGCTGACCGGCCACTATCTGCTGGAAGGTTACGGCCTGACCGAGTGCTCGCCGCTGGTGTCGGTCAATCCTTACGATATTACCTGTCATAACGGCAGCATCGGCCTGCCGGTACCCTCGACCGATATTAAGCTGGTGGATGATAACGGCCTTGAAGTGGCAGAAGGGCAGCCGGGCGAGCTTTGCATCAAAGGCCCGCAGGTGATGATCGGTTACTGGCAGCGGCCTGATGCCACCGAAGAAGTGCTGAAAGATGGCTGGCTCTACAGCGGCGATATCGTGACCGTCGATGAAGAGGGCTTTTTACGCATCGTCGATCGTAAAAAGGATATGATTCTGGTCTCCGGCTTCAATGTCTACCCCAATGAAATCGAGGATGTGGTGATGCAGCATCCGAAAGTGCGCGAAGCGGCGGCGATCGGCGTGCCCAGCGACCTCTCCGGTGAAGCGGTTAAAATCTGCATCGTGAAAAAAGATCCTGGGCTGACCAAAGAGGAGCTGATCGCTCACTGCCGTCGTCACCTGACCGGCTACAAGGTGCCGAAGATTGTCGAATTCCGTGACGACCTGCCGAAAACCAACGTTGGCAAAATTCTGCGCCGCGCGTTGCGCGACGAGATAAGCAAAGCGCCTGCCGCCTGACCGCCCGTAATGTGATAGAATGTTGATGAAAACGCCGGGAAACCGGCGTTTTTATTGTCATTTCACTGAGCATCAGCGATGCACGTTCCGCTGCCAAGAGAGCAAGGATTTGAATTACACCTACATCACGACCAATGAAGCGCTGCAAGTCTGCTGTGAGGCGGCGCGCCAACATCGCGCGATTGCGCTTGATACCGAATTTGTCCGTACCCGCACCTATTACCCGCAGCTGGGCCTGCTGCAGATTTATGACGGCGAGCAGGTGACCCTGGTCGATCCGCTAACTATCACTGCATGGCAGCCGCTGATCGAACTGCTGAGCGACAGTCGCGTCACTAAATTCCTGCATGCCGGCAGCGAAGATCTTGAGGTCTTTCTGCACAGTTTCGGCGTACTGCCGACGCCGCTAATCGATACCCAAATTCTGGCGGCGTTCAGCGGCCGTCCGTTGTCGATGGGCTTTGCGGCGATGGTGGAAAACTTTACCGGCGAAGTACTGGATAAAAGCGAATCGCGCACCGACTGGCTGGCGCGTCCGCTTTCCGCGCGTCAGTGCGAATATGCCGCGGCGGATGTCTTCTGGCTGTTGCCGATCGCCCATACGCTGATGGACGAAACGGCCGCCGCAGGCCAGCTGGAGGCGGCGCGCAGCGAATGTCTGCTGCTGTGCCAGCGTCGTACCGATATTTTGCAGCCGGAAGAGGCATACCGCGAAATCAGCAACGCGTCGTTGCTGCGTCCGCGTCAGCTGGCGGCCTTGCAGCGCATGGCGGCCTGGCGTCTGAAGCTGGCGCGTGAAAAAAACATGGCGGTGAATTTCGTGGTGCGTGAGGAAAACTTGTGGAAGGTAGCGCGCTATCTGCCGGGCACGTTGGGCGAGCTGGACCACTTAGGGCTGAGCGGCCATGAAATTCGTTTTCATGGTAAAACGCTGCTGGATATCGTCAGCGCGGCTAACGCATTGCCGGAGGAAGAACTGCCGCCGGTGCTGATGAATATCAATGAGCACCCGCTCTATAAAAAAGCCTTTAAGGCGCTGAAAGCGGTGGTTCAGGAGGTGAGCGAACGCAGCGGACTGAGTACCGAGCTGCTGGCGTCACGCCGTCAGATTAATCAGCTGCTGAGCTGGCACTGGCAGATCAAACCGCGCGAGCGTCTGCCCGAACTGGTAAGCGGCTGGCGGGGCGAGCTGATGGAGCAGGAAATCAGGCAGGTGTTGGCTGACTATCCGCAATAGCCCGCGAAAAGTTTCCCCTGCGTAAGGCAGGGGAAGATCAGGAAAGGAAAAAGGTCATTTCGCAGCTTCTTCCATTTCCGGCAGCGTCACGTTAAGTTCCAGTATCGAGATATCATCGCCGCGCTGATCGAGCTGCACGGTCACCATCTCTGGATCGATCTTCACATATTTGCAAATCACTTCCAGGATGTCGCGCTTCAGTTGTGGAAGATAGTGGGGCTCGCTATCGCCCCTCCTGCGTTCTGCCACGATGATCTGCAGCCTTTCCTTGGCGATATTGGCGGTGTTCTTTTTACGGGATAAAAAGAAATCGAGTAAGGCCATGGTTTATCCCCCGAACAGACGTTTCAGGAATCCCTTCTTCTCTTCTTCAATGAAGCGGAAGGGGCGTTCTTCACCGAGCAACCGGTCAACGGTATCGGCGTAGGCTTTGCCCGCATCGGACTCTTTATCCAGAATGACGGGTTCGCCCTGGTTGGAAGCGCGCAGCACCGACTGATCTTCCGGGATCACGCCGACCAGCGGAATACGCAGAATTTCCAGCACGTCTTCCATACTTAGCATGTCTCCGCGGCTGACGCGGCCGGGATTGTAACGGGTCAGCAGCAGATGCTCTTTCACCGGCTCCTGTCCATTTTCCGCGCGGCGTGATTTTGAGGCGATAATACCCAAAATACGGTCGGAGTCGCGTACGGAAGAGACTTCCGGGTTGGTGGTGATAATCGCTTCATCGGCGAAATAGAGCGCCATCAGCGCGCCGGTTTCAATGCCCGCCGGCGAGTCGCACAGGACGAAGTCAAACTCCATCGTGTTTAATTCATTCAGGACTTTTTCGACGCCTTCGCGCGTCAGGGCGTCTTTGTCACGCGTTTGTGAAGCAGGCAGGATATAGAGGTTTTCTGTTCGTTTGTCTTTAATCAGTGCCTGGTTCAGCGTGGCGTCGCCCTGGATTACGTTGACGAAATCATAAACCACGCGTCTTTCACAGCCCATGATCAGATCGAGATTACGCAGACCGATGTCGAAATCGATCACGACGGTTTTTTTCCCTTTCTGAGCCAGACCGGTTGCGATGGCCGCGCTTGACGTGGTCTTGCCAACGCCCCCTTTGCCGGATGTAACTACAATAATGCGTGCCATATATAAGAATTCCTTATAAATAAAAAGGGGCCTAATTCAATGTCTGTATAGTCAGCGCGCCATCCTTCAGGCTAAGGCGCGCTGCTTTTGCAAAATATTCCGCAGGGATCTGATCCATCAGCCAGTATTCGCCAGCGATGGAAACCAGCTCCGCAGAGAGGCTGGTGCAAAAAATCTGGCAGTCGCGATCGCCGCTGGCGCCAGCCAGCGCGCGTCCGCGCATCATGCCGTAAATATGAATATTGCCGTCGGCGACCAGCTCGGCGCCGGCGCTAACGCTGTTGGTGACGATCAGATCGGCGTTACGCGCGTAAATCTGCTGCCCCGAACGCACCGGCGTTGTCACCAGGCGGGTTTTCGTCACCACGTTTTCCGGCGCAGGCGCCGCTACCGGCTCCGGCTCGGGACTTTTCTTTTGTTCTTTACCTTCGGACAAAATCGGCAGGCCGGCGCGCGCGATCATGCGCTTCAGCGCTTCATCTTTGCAGCCGCTCACGCCCACAATGCGTAAGCCCGTAGAAGCGATAGCCTGCTGCATCTGCTTCCAGTTCACGTCGCCATCCAGGGCGGCCACATTCAGAACAACGGGCGCATTTTTGAGAAAGGCAGGTGCCTGGTCAATTTTGTCCTGAAGCGCCTGACGAACCACATCGGGATGCGTGTGGTGTAAATGAACAACAGACAGAGTAAAACTACTGCCTTTAAACTCTATTGGCGTTTGCGACATCTGTCCTGGCTCAGTCCTGTTATGTCTAAACCCGACCAAATTATGCCTGATTTAGCCAGCGCGTAATCAAGGCGGGAGATTATTCCTAACCACTGCAAGCATGTTATAGTTACTGCTATATTCAGGCAAGCCACCACCCCGGTTAATTCGAGTAAAAAATATGTTTTGTGTGATCTACAGAAGTCCTCTGCGTGACCAGACTTATCTTTATGTTGAAAAAAAAGACGATTTCTCTCGCGTGCCGCAGGAACTGCTGCGCGGTTTCGGCAAACCGCAGCTGGCGATGGTGTTACCCCTTGAACGCACTAAGAAACTGGCCAACGCCGACATCGAAAAAGTGAAACAGGCGCTTCAGGATCAGGGCTATTATTTACAGCTTCCTCCGCCGCCGGAAGATCTGTTGAAAATACATCTGGGAAAAGGCGACCCGGTTTAATTCAGATTCATCTGTAAAATAATACGTCGCTGAATAAATCTTCATTTTAATTTCCGCTGGCCCAAATGATTAATAAGGAACAGGTATGAAGCTAAATGTTCTGAATGCGACGTTGATTTCAATAATGCTGGCGGGATGCGCCAGCAAAAATAGCGTCTCGTCAGCGCCGCCGGCAAATTCACCCGCCGCTCCCGCCGCCGCGAAGCAGAGCGGCGGCTTCCTCAAGCCGGCGACGGGCAACAGCACGCTGGCACAGCAGGGACGCGATCCGGCGGAATTTCCCGCTTATGTGGAACAGTTAAAAACCCAGGCGCGCGCGCAGGGTATTAATGAGCAGACCCTCAACAGCGCCTTCGCCAATATCCATTTTGTCGATCGGGTGATTAAATCGGATCGCAATCAGCCTGAGCAGAAGATTACGCTGGATGACTATCTGGCGCGCGTGTTAACCGAGAAAAAAATGGCGCTGGGCCGCAGCTGCTTTCAGGAACATCAAAGCGAGCTGATGGCAGCCAGCCGGCAGTATGGCGTGCCGCCGCAATATATCGTCGCCCTGTGGGGTATGGAGAGCAACTTCGGGCAGTTGCAGGGCCGCGAAGACATTATTTCCGCGCTCGCTACGCTGGCCTTTGAAGGTCGCCGCGAAACCTTCTTTACCAATGAGCTGATCGCCGCGTTGAAAATGATTCAACAGGGCCATATCAGCGCGCAGGAGATGAAAGGCTCCTGGGCGGGCGCGATGGGGCAGAACCAGTTTATGCCCAGCTCTTATCTGCGCTACGGCGCGGATGGCGACGGCGACGGCAAAATCGACATCTGGCGCAACAGCCGCGACGTCTTCGCCTCGACAGCGAATTATCTGGCGAAAGAGGGCTGGCGCGCTGACGAAGGCTGGGGCCAGGAAGCGGTGCTGCCGGTTGATTTCGACGCCAGCCTGGCGGGGACGAAAACCCAGCAGGCGAAAACGGTCGGGGAGTGGGAAAAACTTGGCGTGCGGCTGACGGAAGGCGCGACGCTGCCCGACACCAAACAGCGCGCCTGGATCATTCTGCCGGATAACGTCGGCGGCCGCGCCTTCATGGTGTATGAAAACTTCCGCACCATCATGCGCTGGAACCGTTCTTATTATTTTGCTATCAGCATCGGCAAAATGGCGGATGCGGTGGCGCAACAGTAGCTATCGGCGCCGGTCTGGCGCTGTCACTCTCAGCAAGGGGAAAAGCATGTACCAACATCGTAACTGGCAGGGCGCGTTGTTAGATTTTCCGGTAAGTAAGGTTGTCTGCGTCGGCAGCAACTACGCAAAGCATATTAAAGAGATGGGCAGCGCCACGCCGCAGGAGCCGGTGATATTTATTAAGCCGGAAACGGCCCTGTGCGATCTGCGTCAGCCGCTCTCTATTCCGCAAGATCTGGGCGCCGTGCATCATGAGGTGGAAATGGCGGTGCTGATCGGCGCCACGCTGAAGCAGGCCAGCGAAGCGCATGTGGCGCAGGCGATCGCTGGTTACGGCGTCGCGCTCGATCTGACGCTGCGCGATATTCAGGCAGGCCTGAAAAAAGCGGGCCAGCCGTGGGAAAAAGCCAAAGGCTTCGATAATTCCTGCCCGCTTTCCGGCTTTATTCCCGCTAACCAGTTTACTGGCGATCCGCAGCAGAGCGAACTGAAGCTGCTGGTCAATGGCGAAATGCGGCAACAGGGCAGCACGGCGGATATGATCACGCCGATCCTGCCGCTGATCGCCTATATGAGCAAGTATTTCACCCTGCGCGCGGGCGACGTGATTCTGACCGGCACGCCGGAAGGCGTAGGTCCGCTGCACGCTGGCGATACGCTGGAAGTGTCGCTGGCGGGCCACGGCATCAGCACGCGCGTGCTGTGACGCTTGCATCTGAAGCCTGAACTGTTTATAAGGTGCGCTTTTGCTTAACCGGACATCACAATGACTGAGACCCCTTTCTGGCAGGCGAAAAGCCTGGAACAAATGAGTGATGAGGAATGGGAATCCTTGTGCGATGGTTGCGGACAGTGCTGCCTGAATAAGTTGCAGGACGCCGATACCGATGAAATCTATTTCACCAACGTCGCCTGCAACCAGTTGAATATCAAAACCTGCCAGTGCCGCAACTATGAACGCCGCTTCGAATATGAAGAGGATTGCATCAAGCTGACGCGCGAAAACCTGCCTACCTTTTCCTGGCTGCCGCCCAGCTGCGCCTATCGTTTGCTGGCGGAAGGAAAAGGCCTGCCGGTGTGGCATCCGCTACGCAGCGGATCGAAAGCCGCCATGCATGCCGCACGTATTTCGGTGCGTCATATTGCGGTGCGTGAAAGCGAGGTAAGAGACTGGGAAGATCACATCATTAACCGGCCGGAGTGGAAAGCGTAATTCCGCTCCGGGTCAGTGAAGCGCTTTAGCGACTAAAAAGGTCGCGGCGCTTTGGTTTAAACGGCTGAACGATCAGCACCAGCAGCGCCACGATCAGATAAGCGGCGAAAATGACCATCAGCCACTGCGGCATGCTCAGCGTCAGGAACGACCAGACGCGCTCTGAGCAGTCGCCGGTCGCGACGAACACCGCAGGCAGCCATTTGTCCAGCGGCAGCCAGTCGGGAAAACGGGCGGCGAAATCGCAGGTGACGAAAGGATTCGGGTGCAGCTGAATCATCGTATGCCGGTAAGAAAGACGCAGGCCTTCCCAGGCGCTGTAGATCCAGATCGCCAGCGCCGCATAGCGCAGCGGCGTTTTCGGCGCCACGGCGCCTGCCAGTCCGGCGCCCATTACGCCAAACAGCGCGCAGCGTTCATAAATACACATTACGCAGGGTTTAAGCATCATCACATGCTGAAACCACAACGCGACCATTTCAAGCGCAAACGCAGTCAACGCCATCAGCAACCAGGCGCCTCGTCCTCTTGAGCATTGTTTCAGGTATCGCAACATAAATCTTTCCATATGATTAGCGTTGAATCGGCAGTGTAAAGCAAAAAGTTTTCGCTGCCAGCCAGGGCAGCGAAAAAACAGCGGTAAAAATGACGCAGGTCCGGTTATCCGTCTCCTTACAGCGCAGGCTGGCTGAGCCAGCCGTGCTGCGTAAACCAGAGCGTCATCGGCTCAAGCGCGAACATAATGCACAACAGCCCAATCAGCGACAGCACAATGGTATAAGGCAGGGCCATCCAGACCATGCGGCCATAAGAAAGACGGATTAACGGCGCCAGCGCCGAGGTCAGCATAAACAGGAATGCCGCCTGACCGTTGGGCGTCGCCACCGAAGGCAGGTTAGTGCCGGTATTGATCGCCACCGCCAGCAGTTCGAACTGCTGCAGGCTAATAGCGCCGCTGGTGAACGCGTGTTTCGCTTCGTTGATATAGACGGAGCCGACGAATACATTATCCGAGATGGAAGAGAGCAGGCCGTTAAAGATGTAGAACCAGGTCAGCTGCATGCTCGCCTCCGCCTGTAACACGAAGTGGATCAGCGGGCTGAAAAGATCCTGTTGCACAATCACCGCGACAATGGCGAAAAAGACCGTCAGCAGCGCGGTAAAGGGCAGCGCTTCGGAAAAGGCGCGACCAATCACATGCTCGTCGGTGATACCGCACAGCGAGGTGGCCAGAATAATCACCGACAGGCCAATCAGCCCGACCTCCGCCAGATGCAGCGCCAGCGCGCAAATCAGCCAGACGGCGATTATTCCCTGAATCCAGAGATTCAGCCGCTCCTGGCGGGTGCGCTTCTGCTGCGATTCGCTATCGTACGCCATTAACACTACACGCACTTTTTCCGGCAGCGGTTCGCCATAACCGAACAGACGAAAGCGTTCCAGCAGCACGCAGGTTATCAGGCCGCAAGCCAGTACCGGAACGGTCACCGGCGCCATACGCAGGAAGAAGTCGACAAAATCCCAGCCGGCCGCCTTGGCGATAATCAGGTTTTGCGGCTCGCCAACCATGGTCATTACGCCGCCCAGCGCCGTGCCCACGCCCGCCTGCATCATCAGGCTGCGCAGAAATGAGCGGAACTTATCCAGCGTCTCACGGTGTTCTTGCTCATTGGTCAGTCCGGCCGTCGCGTCGCCTTCAGAGAGCACGCGATGGTAGATATCGTAAAAGCCCGTCGCTACGCTCAGCACGACCGCGACGACCGTCAGCGCATCCAGGAAAGCGGACAAAAAGGCGGCGGCCAGGCAAAATGAGAGGCCCAGCCAGACCTTTGAGCGGATCGACAGCAGCAGGCGGGTAAAGACGAACAGCAGCAGCTGACGCATAAAATGAATGCCGGCGACCATAAAGATCAGCAGCAGCAGCACCTCAAGGTTGTTGGCCAGCTCTTCTTTAACCTGCTCCGCGCTCGCCATGCCGATCGCCACCGCCTCCAGCGCCAGCAAACCGCCGGGCATCAGGGGATAGCATTTCAGCGCCATGCCGAGAGTGAAAATAAATTCCGCCACCAGCAGCCAGCCGGCAAGAAAAGGGCTCACAAAAAAGAACAGCAGGGGATTGATTACCAGAAAGCCTAACAGCGTTAGCTTATACCAGTCGGGGGACTGCCCAAGAAAATTGCGCGTAAAGGCGCGTCCGGCGGAAATATCCATATGCAATGATATCCTCATACAGGATTAAAAAATTTAAGATGCAAAGGGTAAACGGCGCTTCTGGCGCTGGCAATGCGCTTCCCGTTTATCTGACCGAGATTTCCTCGATATTTGCGCCAGGTTAAAGTTTTAAACGCAGCGAAGCTAGGTGATGCCTGGGGCCTCTGGTATGATGAGCTGCATATTGCCTAATGATGAAGCAACGAGAATATAACGCTATGGTTATAAAGGCGCAGAGCCCGGCCGGGTTCGCGGAAGAGTATATCATCGAAAGTATCTGGAACAGCCGTTTCCCTCCTGGATCCATCCTGCCCGCCGAACGCGAGCTTTCTGAACTGATTGGCGTAACGCGCACCACCCTGCGTGAAGTGCTTCAGCGTCTGGCGCGCGACGGCTGGTTGACGATTCAGCACGGCAAGCCGACGCGGGTGAATAATTTTTGGGAAACGTCCGGCCTGAATATTCTCGAAACGCTGGCGCGCCTCGATCACGACAGCGTGCCGCAATTGATTGATAATCTGCTCTCCGTGCGCACCAATATCTCCTCGATTTTTATTCGTCGCGCCATTCGTCATTTCCCTGACCAGGCGCGCGAAGTGCTGAAAAGCGCCGACGACGTCGAAGATCAGGCGGACGCCTATACCGAGCTGGACTATCGCATTTTCCGCGGGCTGGCTTTCGCTTCCGGCAACCCGATTTACGGCCTGATTCTCAATGGTCTGAAGGGGCTCTATACCCGCGTCGGCCGCCACTATTTTTCCAACCCGGAAGCGCGCGCGGTGGCGTTGCGTTTTTATCAGCAGCTGCTGACCTTCTGCGACGGCACCGAACCGGAAAACATCGTTATCGCCGTGCGCGATTACGGTCGCCGCAGCGGCGAGATCTGGCACAGCATGCATAAAACCATGCCGGACGATCTGCAGCGTCGCTAGCGGAACTGGCAACAATAAAAAAGGCCGGATAGCTATCCGGCCTTTTGCTTTTCCGCTTCCGCGTCAACTACAGAGTACCAGGACGCGGGGGCAGCGTTCGAGGATCTCCACGCTGCCATCTTCATTCTGCTGTTCCAGATGCACGTCAAATCCCCAGAGGCGATGCACATGTTTCAGCACCTCGCGGCGGCTCTTATCCAGCGGCGAGCGCTGGTGGGGAACATAGCGCAGCGTCAGAGAACGATCGCCGCGCAGATCAACATTGTAGACCTGAATATTCGGCTCCAGGTTGCTCAGGTTATACTGCGCAGAGAGCTGCTGGCGAATGGCGCGATAGCCCGCTTCATCATGGATCGCCGCAATTTCCAGATAGTTGTTGCGGTCGTCGTCCAGCACGGTGAACAGACGGAAGTCGCGCATCACCTTCGGCGACAGGAACTGGCTGATAAAGCTTTCGTCCTTAAACTCGCGCATGGCGAAATGCAGCGTTTCCAGCCAGTCGGAGCCAGCGATATCCGGGAACCAGTAGCGATCCTCTTCGGTCGGCGACTGGCAGATGCGTTTGATATCCTGAAACATGGCGAAGCCGAGCGCGTAAGGATTGATGCCGTTATACCAGGGGCTGTTGTAGGCGGGCTGAAATACCACGTTGGTGTGGCTGTGCAGGAACTCCAGCATAAAGCGTTCCGTCACTTTCCCTTCATCATAAAGATGGTTCAGGATGGTGTAGTGCCAGAAAGTCGCCCAGCCTTCGTTCATCACTTGGGTCTGCTTCTGCGGATAAAAATATTGGCTCACCTTACGCACGATGCGCAGGATCTCACGCTGCCAGGGCTCCAGCAGCGGGGCGTTCTTCTCCATAAAATAGAGTAAGTTTTCCTGCGGTTCAGAAGGAAAACGCACTTTCTCCTGATGCACTTCCTCTTTCTCCCGCCGCGGCAGGGTGCGCCACAGCGTATTGACCTGGCTTTGCAGATACTCCTCACGACTTTTCTGCCGCGCTTTCTCTTCCTGCAATGAAATCTTCTGCGGACGCTTGTAGCGATCGACGCCGTAGTTCATCAGCGCATGACAGGAATCGAGCAACCGCTCGACCTCTTCGACCCCGTAGCGCTCCTCGCATTCGGCGATATAGTTTTTCGCAAACAGCAGGTAATCAATAATCGAACTGGCGTCGGTCCAGCTGCGGAACAGGTAGTTATTTTTAAAGAAAGAGTTATGCCCGTAACAGGCATGGGCAATTACCAACGCCTGCATGGTGATGGTATTTTCTTCCATCAGGTAGGCGATGCAGGGATTGGAGTTAATCACAATCTCATAGGCCAGCCCCTGCTGCCCGTGCTTATAGCGTTGTTCGGTTTCAATAAATTTCTTGCCGAAGGACCAGTGTGCGTAGTTTATCGGCATACCGACGCTGGAATAAGCATCCATCATCTGCTCGGAGGTAATGACTTCAATTTGATGCGGGTAGGTCTCCAGACGGTAATGTTTCGCCACGCGATCGATTTCCGCCAGGTAGGTGTCAAGTAGCTCAAAGGTCCAGTCGGGTCCGTCACTGAGTCGTTTGCTGTCCTTAACCGGATCGTCAAATATTGTCGCCATAGCGCACTCCTCGTTGATGAATCTGAACGTGCGGCATCCGCCGCGCAGATTCCTGTTGTTTAAGGCTCATCCCGAACAAGACAGCCCAAAAAACTGAGCGAACACTGTTAATGATAGTTCACTGTTTTCCATCCGAAACCGGAATGCAATATGAAACTGCAATACAAAATAAAGCAGCGGGGAAAAACGAACTTTTAAATAATGAATGATGCGATTAAAGGAATGTTTTGCAGAATATAATATCGTTTATTTCTTTTTTATATGACGCAGATAATTTCTGCTGAACGCCGTATCTTTTCCCGATGCCGACATCACTTGCTGCTGATTTTCCTGCAAACACACTATTTTCCACCAAAATTACCCTGCCAGCTTGTTTTTACTTATCGGTGAGGTAAAAAAGATGTGAAATATGTCACCGTTATGTAGGCTCGGATGCTGCAAAATTATCATCCGTCATATCGGCCTGTCTTCAGTATATTGTTCTTAATGGTTTGCCGCGGGGGAGTTATGCGAGTTGTCATTCTGGGAAGTGGAGTAGTGGGCGTCGCCAGCGCATGGTATCTGGCGCAGGCAGGCCATGAAGTCACGGTCGTCGATCGTCAGCCTGGGCCGGCGCAGGAAACCAGCGCCGCCAACGCCGGGCAGATCTCGCCGGGTTACGCGGCGCCCTGGGCGGCGCCGGGCGTGCCGCTGAAGGCCATGAAGTGGATGTTTCAGCGCCATGCGCCGCTGGCGATCCGTCTTGACGGCAGCCGCTTCCAGCTGGAGTGGATGTGGCAGATGCTGCGCAACTGCGATATCCGTCACTACCAGGAAAACAAAAGCCGTATGGTGCGTATTGCGGAGTACAGCCGTGACTGCATCAAAGCGCTGCGCGAGCAGACCGGCATCGGTTATGAAGGACGACAGGGCGGCACGCTGCAGCTGTTCCGCACCGCGCAACAGTATGAAAGCGCCAGTAAGGATATCGCCGTACTGAAAGAGGCGGGCGTGCCCTACGAGCTGCTGGAGGCGCAGCAGCTCTCCCGCGTAGAGCCAGCGCTGGCGGCGACCTGTCATAAGCTGACCGGCGGGCTGCGCTTGCCGAACGATGAAACCGGCGACTGCCAGCTGTTTACTCAGCGGCTGGCGGAGATGGCTGCGCAGGCGGGCGTCACTTTCCGCTTCAATACCGCCGTCGATCGGCTGCTGCGCGAGGGCAATCGTATCGCAGGCGTGAAGTGCGGCAATGAAGTGTTGACGGCGGACAGCTATGTGGTCGCTTTTGGTTCCTGGTCCACCGCGCTGTTGAAAGATATCGTGTCAATTCCGGTCTATCCGCTGAAAGGCTACTCGCTGACCATTCCTCTGCGCGATGAGGCGGGCGCGCCGGTCTCTACCGTGCTGGATGAAACCTATAAGGTCGCCATTACCCGTTTCGACCAGCGCATCCGCGTGGGGGGCATGGCGGAAATCGTCGGCTTCAATACCCGGCTGCTGCCGGCGCGGCGCGAAACGCTGGAGATGGTGGTGCGCGATCTCTATCCCAACGGCGGCCATATCGAGCAGGCCAGCTTCTGGACCGGCTTGCGCCCGATGACGCCGGACGGCACGCCGATCGTCGGCGCTACGCCGCTGAAGAATCTTTACTTGAATACCGGTCACGGGACACTCGGTTGGACGATGGCGTGCGGTTCAGGTCAGCTGCTTTCTGATATTATCTCTGGCAAAAAGCCGGCTATCGCCGCAGATGACCTGTCGGTACTGCGTTATCTGCCCGGTTTTTCGCCGGTAACCCACCAGCAGCTGCATAACGCTAACGTTACACGTTAACGAGTTACAAGGAGAGGTTATGTCACGTCCAATTGTCGCAACCATACATAGTGCTGCGTTGCGGCAAAACCTGGCGATTGTTCGCCAGGCCGCGCCCCATTCCCGCGTCTGGTCCGTTGTAAAAGCTAACGGCTACGGCCACGGCATCGATCGTATCTGGCAACATCTTGCCGATACCGATGGGTTTGCCCTGCTGAACCTTGAAGAAGCGATTCTGCTGCGCGAGCGCGGCTGGAAAAAACCGATCCTGCTGCTGGAAGGCTTTTTTCACCGCGATGAGCTGGAACTGCTGGATCGCTATCGTCTGACCACCAGCGTTCACAGCAACTGGCAGATTAAGGCGATCGCCGAGGCGCAGCTGAGCGCGCCGCTGGATATTTATGTGAAGGTGAACACCGGTATGAACCGGCTGGGTTTTCTGCCGGAGCAGGTGCATAACGTATGGCGAAAGCTGCGCGCGCTGGACAATGTCGGCGAAATGACGCTCATGACCCATTTCGCCGAGGCGGAAAGAGAAGAGGGCATTGTCGAGCCAATGAAGCAGGTCGAACGGGCGGCAGAAGGGCTGAACTGCCCGCGCTCGTTATCTAATTCGGCGGCGACGCTCTGGCATCCCGAAGCGCACTTTGACTGGGTGCGCCCCGGCATTGTGCTGTACGGCGCGTCGCCAAGTGGTCAGTGGCAGGATATCGCCGGCACCGGCCTGAAACCGGCGATGACCCTGACCAGCGATATTATCGGCGTTCAGCCGCTGAAGGCGGGCGCGGGCGTCGGTTACGGCTATCGTTATCATGCTCAGGCGGAGCAGCGCATCGGCGTCGTCGCCTGCGGCTACGCCGATGGTTATCCGCGCCATGCGCCTACCGGCACGCCGGTGATGGTGGACGGCGTGCGTACGCACACGCTGGGCGCGGTATCGATGGATATGCTAATGGTCGATTTGACGCCCTGTCCGCAGGCGGGCATTGGATCGAAGGTCGAACTGTGGGGCGATCAGATCAAAATTGACGAGGTGGCCAGCAGCGCCGGCACCGTTGGCTATGAGCTGATGTGCGCGCTCGCGCCGCGGGTGCCGGTTGACGTGCAATAAGCGTTACAGCGCGGTGAGCGAGCCGCGCATCTTTTTACTGCAGCGCCACGCCAGAAACGTGAGCGCTGCGCCCGCCAGCATCATCAGCGCCAGCGCATCTTTTTCTGCCAGCGGCAGCGCCATCATCAACAGACTGGCGGACGATCCGCCCGCCATCTGAATAAATCCCGCCAGCGCGGATGCGACGCCAGCCTGCTGCTGATAAGGCTCCAGCGCATAGCTGGTAGCCGGTCCGACGGTAAAGGCGAGCCCGGCAACAGAGATCGCCACCGGCAGCATATAGAGCGCCCAGTGCGTCTGCAGATGCGCAGGAAACAGCATCTCGCCAGCGAACAGCAGCGCGGCGCCCAACAGCATCGCCAGCGTGCCGATCGCCAGACAGAGCGGGCGGCCCACCTTACGGATCATCTTATTCACCAGCACGCTGACCAGCATAATCCAGAAACCGTTAGCGCCGAAGGCGATGGAAAATTGCAGAGCGCTCAGGCGGCCTTCGGTCATCAGCACATGCGGCGCCAGCGAGACATAGGTCAACACCATACCCAGCGCGCCTGCATTGGCGAAGGCGAAAGCCAGAAAGCGCGGCTCTCGCAAAATGGCGCCGTATTGACGCAGCGGCAGACCTTTAACCTTGCGCGTATCCGCCGGACGCGTTTCCGGCAGCAGCAGGCCGATCAGCAGGCTGATAAACAGCGCGTAGCAGACCAGGAACCAGAAGGGCGCTCGCCAGCCGAACGCTTCCGCCAGAAAGCCGCCCAGCATCGGCGCCAGCGCCGGGACGATATTCAGCGCGCCGTTCAGAAAGCCGTAGGCCTGCGCCGCTTCATCGCCCGCCAGCCGATCGCGCACGCCGCTGAAGGCGACGACCGCGGTGCAGCAGACGGCGCAGCCCTGCACCACGCGCGCCAGCAGAAACATTGGCCAGTTCAGCGCGCAGGCGGCCAGCGCGCTGCCGCAGATATAGAGCAGCAGGCCAATCATCGCGATTGGCTTACGGCCAAAGTTATCGACCAGGGGTCCGGCGATGATTTGCCCCAGCCCCATCACCAGCAGGAAGATGGGAATGGTAGTCTGCACGATAGCGACAGGCGTCGATAATCCCACGGCAATATCAGGCAGCGTCGGCAAATAGAGATCGATGCCCAGCGGCGCCAGCAGCACCAGACTCAACAATAAAAGGGTAAATTTTTGCATTAAGGAAGTTAACATCCTGTATTTTTTTGAGCTGCACAGGGTAGAGAGAAGTAAAGAAAAAGGAAAGCGGAAACTCAAAAATCAGGAGCAGCCTGGCGACTGCCCCTTTAACCCACCCGTTAGTTGAGCGCGGACAGAATCGACGCTGTCGCTCAGGCGGGTTTTTTTAAAATCCAGCGATCCTGCTGCTTATCGTAATGCCCGATCTCAAGATCTACCGGCTTGCCGTCAATCCACGCGGGAACGCTGGTCTCTTCATCCCAGCCGTCAAGCTGGTAGCTAAGACCGGGATTGGTTTGACAGGGAATACTGATGGTATCAGCCGTTTCAGCATTCAGATCTGCATCAATAATCTCGTAGCGACCAATTTTGACTACATGACCCATGGGTTATTTCCCTCCAGGAAAGACGTGAACTTTAAGCGTAGTCGTTCTGGCGGGAATTTCGAGGCGCTGCGCCCAGGATTATTCCTTCTCTTCCGGCACGCGCACGCCAATTTTGATCACCTGATTATCCTCTTTCTCCGCTACGGTCCAGATCAGCGCATTCCATTCCACCTGATCGCCGACAACCGGCGCGCCGCCCAGCATGCCCAGAATCAGCTGCCCCAGCGACTGTTGATCGTTGGTATCTTCATTCAACTCCAGACCATAAATCTGCGCCACGTCGCGCAACCGCGCGTCGGCGTCGAGAATAAAGTCGCCAAAGAAGCGCTGATCGAGCGCCACCGGCGGCGACTGGCTGAACAGCCTGCCGAGCGCGGGCAGATCGCGTTCGCGGCCGATAACGCACAGCACGTCGCCTTCGCGCAAACGCGTATTGCCGGTAGGGTGCATCAGCACATTGTTGCGGAACAGCGCGGCGATACGGGTTTCACGCGGCATCTGCAAATCGCGCAGCGCGGCGCCGACGCACCATTTATCCGCGCTCAGCTGGTACACAAACTGTTCCCATGGGTTTTCAGGATGGATATCAAGCCCGGCGCGGCTAATGGGCGAGGCGGTAGGCGGGACGATAACCTTCGCCTTTTTCGCGGCGAAACCGAGCGAGGTGCCCTGCAACATCAGCGAGACCAGCACCACGAAAAAGGCGATGTTAAAAAATAGCGAGGCGTTTTCCAGCCCGGCCATCATCGGGAAGACCGCCAGAATAATCGGCACCGCGCCGCGCAGGCCGACCCAGCTGATAAAGACGCGCTCACGCAGCGTGAAACTACGGAAAGGCAGCAGGCCGACAAATACTGAAACCGGACGGGCAAAGAGGATCAGCCACAGCGAAAGCAGCATCGCCGGCACGGCGATATGCCAGAGATCGGAAGGCGTCACCAGCAGGCCGAGCACCAGGAACATGCCGATCTGACTCAGCCAGGCCATGCCGTCGAAAGTCTGTAAAATGCCGTGGCGGTTGCGGATCGGGCGATTGCCTAACAGGAAGCCGCACAGGTAGACGGCGAGAATGCCGCTGCCTTCCAGTACGGTAGTCAGGGCGAAGACCAGAATGCCGCCGCTGACCGCCAGCAGAGGATAGAGGCCATTTGCCAGCGAAATACGGTTGATCAGCTGCTGAATAGCCCAGCCGCCGCCCAGGCCCAGCACGATGCCCAGGCCGAACTGTTGAATCAGATGAACTACGAACATCCAGCTTAGCCCGGTTTCGCCCTGTTGAATCATCTCAATCAGCGTAATGGTCAGAAACACCGCCATCGGATCGTTGCTGCCCGATTCGATCTCCAGCGTCGAGCTGACGCGCTCGTTCAGCCCTTTGTCGCCCAGCAGTGAAAACACCGCGGCGGCGTCGGTCGAGCCGATAATCGCGCCGATCAGAAAACCCTGCATCATATCAAGTTGAAACAGCCAGGCGGCGGCCACGCCGGTCAGCCCTGCGGTGATCATCACGCCGACCGTCGCCAACGACAGCGCCGGGCCCAGCGCCACGCGCAGCGAACTGGCGCGGGTGCGCATGCCGCCATCCAGCAGGATCACCGCCAGCGCCAGGTTAGAGACCATATAGGCCAGCGGATAATTATCAAAGGCGATGCCGCCGATGCCGTCCACGCCGGTCAACATGCCGAGCGCCAGAAAGATCACCAGAATGGGAATGCCTAAGCGAGAAGAGAAAGCGCTGAGCAGGATGCTTGAAGCCACCAGCACGGAACCAATAATGAAAAGACTGTAAATGGTGCTGGCATTCAAGGCGGACTCTCCTCGCGATACAGGATAACAGGGGGCGATGCAGGTGTGGCTCTACTATAGCCGTTTTCAAAAGATAATGCTTTATCAATAGCTTGTCATAAGCGGACAAAAAAGTTTTTCATTTTCCTTGTAACGCCTCGCAAATCTGCGTTGATTAAAAAAAATACTGGATATCCACACAGTAATCAGTATACTATTTGTACTCCCTCACGGGGCTGTTGCTATTTGCAAGTAAATGGTGAAGCTATGATGATTTCAACTGAGAGCCTGAACGCTCTTCATCAATCCGTCACAATGAGTAGCCGTGAAATCGCTGAGATGACCGGCAATACCCATGGCGAAGTGAAACGTCTGATTAAAAGTCTGGAAACCGCGCAACGGCTGTCGCAGCCGCTGACGGCATGGGATTATGAAGCCGACGGAACGGTGCGACAGGAGTATCGTCTTAACAAACGCGATTCGGTGCTGGCCGTCGCGCGCCTGTCGCCGGCCTTTACGGCGGAAGCGCTCGATCGCTGGCAGGAGCGGGAAAAAGTGGCGCATCTGCCCGATTTCACCAATCCGGCCGAAGCGGCGCGCGCCTGGGCTGAGCAGTTCGAGCAGCGCCAGAAAGCAGAGCAGCAGCTGGCGCTTTTCGCCCCCAAGGCGGAATTCTTCGACCGTTACGTCACGGTTGAAGAGGAATCAATGGGCTTCCGTCAGGTATGCAAAATGCTGAAGGTGAAAGAGCCCGATTTTCGTCAGTTCCTGCTGGAACGAAATATCATGTACCGTATGAGCGGCACCTTAACGCCGCATCAGCAGCATCTCAACGCCGGACGTTTCACTCTGCGCTCCGGGGTAGGCGAAAATCAGCATGCCTTTTCACAGGCGCGCTTTACGCCGAAAGGGGTTAAATGGGTCGCCAGCCTGTGGGCAGGCCACCTCGCATCACAGCCTAAGGGCGCAGCGGCCTGACGGTTAAACAGGATAAGATGATGAAAGGATGCGACAGAGAGTAAAAAGCCGGTCAACGACCGGCTTTTTTGTTGCTCGCGTTCCGCCTTTTACGAATGCGGCGAGAGTGGAAAGCGCTGCGGCGGTTTTCCGCTGAAGATGCAACGTCGTCCGTTCTCTCTCAGGACAGCGCCAGTCAGGCAACGAGTTCCAGGACAGCTAGCTCTCTGTCGCCTGTTTGTGAAACAGCTCGCGGAATACCGGGTAAATATCTTCCGGTTCACGAATATGCTGAATGGCGAAGTTATCAAACGACGCCTGCAAATGTTCATATTCACGCCACAGGGTTTGATGGGCGCGCCGGGTGATTTCAATATAGCTGTAGTAGCGCACCACTGGCAGAATATTCTTCGCCAGGATTTCGTGGCACAGCGGCGAATCGTCCGCCCAGTTATCGCCATCAGACGCCTGTGCGGCATAGATGTTCCACTGCGTCGGGTCGTAACGCTCTTTCACCACCTCATCCATCAGCTTCAGCGCGCTGGAAACGATGGTGCCGCCGGTCTCCTGTGAATAGAAAAACTCCTGTTCATCCACCTCTTTCGCCTGAGTATGGTGACGGATATAGACCACCTCAACGTTTTTGTAAGTCCGGCTCAGGAAGAGATAGAGCAGAATATAAAAGCGTTTCGCCATATCCTTGGTGGCCTGATCCATCGAGCCTGAAACGTCCATCAGGCAGAACATCACCGCCTGGCTGGACGGCTCAGGCCGTTTTTCAAAGTTTTTATAACGCAGATCGAAGGTATCGATAAAAGGCACGCGCTCAATGCGCGCGCGCAGTTCGGCAATCTCTTTACGCAGCCGCTCTTCTTCCAGCAGCTGCGCCGGCTCCGCTTTCTCTACCGTTTCCAGCGACGCCTCCAGCTCGTGCAGCATACGTCGTTTGCCCGCGGTCATGGCGGTACGTCGCGCCAGCGAGTTCTGTAAAGAGCGCACCACGCTGATATTGGCCGGCACGCCATTAGAGGTGAAACCGGCGCGGTGCGTTTTATACTCGTTCATCTGCCGCTGCTGCGTTTTGCGCAGGTGCGGCAGCGCCAGATCTTCGAACAGCAGGTCGAGATATTCATCTTTTGAGATATTAAAGACAAAGTCGTCCTGACCTTCGCCATCCTGGCTGGCGTTGCCCTGACCACTGCCGCCGCCTCCGCCGCCTCCCTGAGGACGCTCGATGCGATCGTTTTGCACAAAGTGATCGTTACCAGGATGAACGCGATGGCGCGTGCCGCCGCGTCCCTGATGAAAAATGGGTTCGTTGATATCGTCTACCGGAATAGAAACAGACTCACCACTCTCAACGTCGGTCACCGAACGTTTATTAATGGCCTCGGAGATCGACTGTTTGATTTGCGACTTATAGCGGCGCAAAAAGCGCTGACGATTGACCGCGCTTTTGTTTTTGCCGTTGAGTCGCCGATCGATGAAATAGGCCATAGCTCCCCCAAACAACGTTACAAGCAAAGTCGGGCGCAACGCCCGACCTCTTTACTTTCGCTTCCGTTACGCGTTTATGTGCTTACATGACTTAACTCGATTTGCGCACGCGCAAATACCATTCGCACAGCAGACGCACCTGCTTGCGGGTATAGCCTTTCTCCATCATACGGTCGACAAAATCATCATGTTTTTTCTGTTCGTCGGTTGACGTTTTCGCGTTAAACGAGATAACCGGCAGCAGCTCCTCAGTATTCGAGAACATTTTCTTCTCTATAACCGTGCGCAGCTTCTCATAGCTGGTCCAGTTGGGATTTCGCCCGTTATTCTGCGCACGCGCGCGCAGCACGAAGTTGACGATTTCGTTGCGGAAATCCTTCGGATTGCTGATGCCCGCCGGTTTTTCGATCTTCTCCAGCTCGGCGTTCAGCGCCTCACGGTCGAACAGCTGACCGGTATCGGGATCGCGATACTCCTGATCCTGAATCCAGAAGTCCGCGTAGGTAACGTAGCGGTCGAAAATGTTCTGTCCATATTCGGAATAGGATTCCAGATAGGCAGTCTGGATCTCTTTGCCGATAAACTCGGCGTATTTAGGGATCAGATAGCCTTTGAGGAACTCCAGATATTTCTCCGCCAGCTCCTGCGGGAACTGTTCGCGCTCAATCTGCTGCTCCAACACATAGAACAGATGAACCGGGTTCGCGGCCACCTCGGTGTGGTCGAAGTTAAACACGCGCGACAGGATCTTAAAGGCGAAACGCGTCGAAAGCCCGTTCATCCCTTCATCCACGCCAGCATAGTCGCGATACTCCTGATACGACTTCGCTTTTGGATCGGTATCTTTCAGGCTTTCGCCGTCATAGACACGCATCTTGGAATAGATGCTGGAGTTTTCCGGCTCTTTCATGCGCGACAGGATAGAGAAGCGCGCCAGCGTTTCCAGCGTACCGGGCGCGCAGGGCGCGTGGGTCAGCTCGCTGTGGTTAAGCAGCTTCTCGTAAATCTTGATCTCTTCCGAGACGCGCAGGCAGTAAGGCACCTTAACGATATAGACGCGGTCGAGAAACGCCTCGTTGTTCTTATTGTTGCGGAACTGCACCCACTCCGATTCGTTCGAGTGCGCGAGGATAATGCCGTTAAACGGCAGGGCGGAGATACCTTCGGTACCGTTGTAGTTGCCTTCCTGCGTGGCGGTCAGCAGCGGATGCAGCACTTTGATCGGGGCCTTGAACATCTCGACAAATTCCATGATGCCCTGGTTGGCGCGGCAGAGCGCGCCCGAATAGCCATAGGCGTCGGGATCGTTCTGGGCGTGGTTTTCCAGCTTACGGATATCGACTTTGCCTACCAGCGCGGAGATATCCTGGTTATTTTCGTCGCCAGGCTCCGTTTTGGCGATAGCCAGCTGTTCCAGAATAGAAGGCCAGACTTTTACTACCTTGAAGCGGGTAATGTCGCCACCGAACTCGTGCAGGCGTTTGGCCGCCCATGGCGACATGATGGTGCCCAAGTAGCGGCGCGGCACGCCGTACTCTTTCTCCAGAATATTGGCGTCTTCCTGCGGATTAAACAGGCAGAGCGGATGGTCGTTTACCGGGCTGCGTTCGCCGTCGGCGCTCAGCACATAGATGGGAACGCGCTGCATCAGTGATTTTAACCGTTCGGCCAGCGATGATTTACCGCCCCCGACCGGACCTAACAGATACAGGATCTGTTTTTTCTCTTCCAGGCCCTGAGCGGCATGCTTCAGATAGGAAACAATCTGCTCAATGGCTTCCTCCATCCCATAAAACTCTTCGAACGCCGGATAACGTGCGATAACACGGTTTGAGAACAGGCGGGAAAGGCGAGGCTCCTGGGCAGTATCGACCATGACTGGCTCACCGATAGCCATCAATAGTCTTTCTGCCGCGTTGGCGTATGCACTGCGATCCTGCTTACAGGTGGTCAGGAATTCCTGCAGTGTGAACTCTTCGTCCTTGGCAGCTTCATAACGCTGACGATAGTGATCGAATATATTCATAGCGATGCCCGTCCTTTCGTTTTTAGCACAGGTAATGGAAGCGTTATAAAAGGTTTATCAGCTTCCGGAAGGTATTCTCTTGGGAGTACAGCAACCCTTATGCCAACCTGACGTATTTTTATCGGGGTACACAGATTTGATGGTTACTCTGCTCGAACGAATCATTTAGCCTACTTTTAACTGTAGATGGCATTTCAGGAAATTTCTTTAATGCTATTTAATTTCAACAGGAAAGTCGTTCAGGTAATAACGGGTGCCCTTGCGGGGCGCGGCCTGTAGCGTTTTTGTAAATAAGCGCCTGCATTTCTTTTGCGGCGCGGCGTGGCGTGTGGTTCCAGATACGTCAAAATGTATAAAGATTTAAACCTGTCGCGCAATAGCGTTAAACTACCTCTCTGATTGTTATATTTATGGAAGAAATAAATTGTGAACCAATTCAAAATTAGCATCCTTGCTCTGCTTCTGCCGATTTGTGGTTTGGCTCAGGCTGATGATGCCCATCCGCTTACGCTGGGCGCCTCGGTGATTTACGCGCAAAGTCCTTATAAAGGTGGTCAGGATCGTTATCTGCCGGTGCCGGTCATCAACTATGAGGGCGACGATTTCTGGCTGCGCACCTTACAGGGCGGCTACTACCTGTGGAAAGATCAGCAAGACCAGCTCTCCCTGACGCTGGCCGGTTCAGCGCAGGAGTACGATCCGGGCGATAACGATCTGGGCAATATGAAAGGCCTGGACAAACGCCGTATGACGTTGATGGGCGGGGTAGAGTATCGCCATATCGCCGACTGGGGGATTGTGCGCACTAACCTGTTAGGCGACGTGCTGGGCAAAAGCGATGGCATCGTCTGGGATCTGACCTATCTTTACCGTTTCGACTTCGGCGATTTCAGCCTGACGCCTGGCATCGGCGCCACCTGGACCAGTTCCAATCAGAACCGTTACTATTATGGCGTTTCCGGTCATGAATCAGCACGCACCGGTATCAGCCGCTATCAGCCTGACGACAGCTGGAGCCCTTACGTCGAGCTGAGCGCCAATTATCGCCTGACCGATCGCTGGAACGCCGGTATCTATGCGCGCTACACCCGCCTGGCGGACGAGATCAAAGACAGCCCGATGGTGGACAATAATTCTCAGCTTACCGCCTGGACCGGAGTAAGCTACAGCTTCTGATCGGCTGCATGTCAACGGGGCGTACGGCGCCCCGTTGCACCTTAACGGGGCTAATGCGGCGCACCAGGGAGAGAATATGAGCAGAACAGTGAACATTGCTGATGGTATGGCCCTGCCGGCAATAGGCCAGGGAACCTGGTATATGGGCGAAAGCCCGGATCTGCGACGACAGGAGATTGCTGCTCTACAGGCGGGCATTGAGTGCGGCCTGTCGGTGATCGATACCGCAGAGATGTACGCTGACGGTGGAGCGGAGCGGGTAGTCGGCGAAGCGCTACAGGGAAGACGCGACCGCGTCTGGTTGGTCTCTAAATTCTATCCGTGGAACGCCGGCGTTGTTGACGCGGTGGAAGCGTGCGAACGGAGTTTGCAGCGGTTGAGAACGGACTATCTCGATCTCTATCTGCTGCACTGGCGCGGCAATATCCCGCTGGAAGAGACCATTCGGGCGATGGAAAAGCTACAGCAACAGGGGAAAATTGGTCGCTGGGGCGTATCTAATTTCGATACCGAGGATATGCAGGAGCTGTGGCAGGCGCCGGGCGGTACGGCTTGCGCGGCCAATCAGGTACTTTATCATCTCGCTTCGCGCGGCATTGAGTTTGAGCTGCTGCCAGCCTGTCAGGCGCGTCAGCTGCCGGTAATGGCATATTGTCCGCTGGCGCAGGCGGGGCGTTTGCGCCGGGATTTAATGATGCATCCGGCGCTGCATGAGGTGGCGCAGCAGCAGGACATCAGCGTAGCGCAGCTGATGCTGGCGTGGGTCATCCGTCAGCCTGGCGTTATGGCGATCCCGAAAGCGGGCAGCGTGACGCACGTCAGGGAAAATGCGGCGGCGTTAACAATAACGCTGACTGATGAACAGCTGATGCGGCTGGATAGCCTGTTTCCGCCCCCGCAAAGCAAGCAGCCGCTGGACGTGGTCTGAGGGACTAAAAGAAAGCCGGGCGCAAAGGCCCGGCTTTTTTAACGTTTTTTCCGCACCCGGAACGTCGTGGCCAGCCGCGCGGGTTGCTCAACGGCGCTCTTCATCGGCGCATTGATGCGCGCGGTTTCGACGCACACCATGGTTTGATAACCGTCGTTCGCCATATCTCCCATGCTGCAGGAAAGCTCCACGCCCGGATTCCAGGTTACCACATCGCTGTGATGGTGATGATAAACCTCGATCACGCGCTGGCCCGCTTTATCATGAATCAGGCTGCAATCATCCGGCTGGGTGTAGATACGATCGACGCGTCCGTCATAGCGTTGTTTGCCATCCGCGGAATCGCCCGGCTCGCCATCCTTCACCTTATCGATAAAGTGCTGGCCCAGACCGCTGACCTCCACCTCGTTAATATCCGCTACGCAGAAGTAGCTGTGCAGCGCGCAGGTAGCCTGATAATCGCCGTGCGCCTCCAGTTCAATTTCGCAGCGTTCGCCCAGACGGAAACGGGCGAACAGGGTGAAATCGTGCGGCCAGAGCGCTTTGGTCTGCGCATTGCTCGCCAGCTCCAGCGTCAGCAGCACGCAGTCGTCGTTTTCATCATGAGCGGAAAGCGTCCACGGCTGATTGCGCGCGAAGCCGTGCGCCGGTTCGCCTGCGGGACCAAACCACGGCCAGCAGATCGGCACGCCGCCGCGAATCGCTTTACCATTGGCAAAGGCGCTTTTCTCACTCAGCCAGATTACCGGCTTCTCGCCGTTGGGCTGCCAGGCGATAAGCTGAGCGCCCTGTAAAGTAACGGCGGCGCGCACTTTAGGATGATTCACCACCAGCACCGGCAGTTCGCCCATCTGTCGCAGGCTGAGGTAAGGGGAGAGCTGGTTAACCACGGGAAGCGAAAACAGTTTTTCGGTCATGATATTACCTTGCTGAATTCAGACGATAAAAAAGGGCGACCGTAGTCGCCCTCAAAGTTTAGTCTGTCAACGCGGCTTATTTAGAAGCAACCAGCGCGACCAGATCCAGTACTTTATGTGAGTAGCCAGTTTCGTTGTCGTACCAGGAAACCAGTTTCACGAAGTTGTCGTTCAGTGCGATACCTGCGCTGGCGTCGAACACGGAAGTCAGAGTTTCGCCGTTGAAATCGGTAGAAACCACTGCGTCTTCGGTGTAGCCCAGAACGCCTTTCATGTCGCCTTCAGAAGCGGCTTTGATCGCTTCACAGATTTCTTTGTAAGAAGCCGGTTTAGCCAGACGCGCGGTCAGGTCAACAACGGATACGTTCGGGGTCGGAACGCGGAACGCCATACCGGTCAGTTTGCCGTTCAGTTCCGGCAGAACTTTACCTACGGCTTTAGCTGCGCCAGTAGAAGACGGGATGATGTTCTGAGATGCGCCGCGGCCGCCGCGCCAGTCTTTGTGAGACGGGCCGTCAACGGTTTTCTGGGTAGCGGTGGTGGCGTGAACGGTAGTCATCAGACCTTCAACGATGCCGAATTTGTCGTTGATGACTTTCGCCAGCGGCGCCAGGCAGTTGGTGGTGCAGGACGCGTTGGAAACGATGTCCTGGCCGGCATATTTGTCAAAGTTGGCGCCGCGAACGAACATCGGGGTGTCATCTTTGGACGGACCGGTCATTACCACTTTCTTCGCGCCAGCGGTGATGTGTTTACGTGCGGTTTCGTCAGTCAGGAAGATACCGGTCGCTTCAGCTACCACGTCAACGCCGACTTCGTCCCACTTCAGGTTAGCCGGATCTTTTTCTGAGGTAACACGGATTTTCTTGCCGTTAACGATCAGCGCGCCGTCCTGTACTTCAACGGTGCCATCGAAACGGCCGTGCGTTGAGTCATACTTCAGCATGTACGCCATATATTCGGCGTCCAGCAGGTCGTTGATGGCAACGATTTCAATGTCTGAACGCTGCTGCGCAGCACGGAAAACGATGCGACCGATACGACCAAAACCGTTAATACCTACTTTGATAGTCATATATTCCACCAGCTATTTGTTAGTGAATAAAAGGTTGGCTGTAAAATTACAAAATCCTTACCAGGCGTCAAGCGGAATCGTGTCAATTATTGCGACAAGTCAAACCCATTACGGAGAATTTTTGGGTTTGAAACCGCTTCCGCGACTATTCTGCTACATCAATTTTGCGGCCTGATTACCGAATATAAAGGGCTCGCTTTAACGAAAAGTGATCCGCATCACAATTTGCACGTTGAGCGCGTGTCAAAGCTTGTCAGGCACAAAATATTAACCTGTTCTTGTTAACTACTTGTTAGAATACTAGCCGATTTTTCCAGAATGACATTGCCAGAGACGATGAAAATGGCTAAAGAATTGAACGATCGTACGCCTGATAATCAGCTGACCGAAATGCAGCTCTATGTCACCCAGCAGCGTGGGACGGAGCCGCCCTTCAGCGGCGCGCTGCTGCACAACAAAGCGGAAGGGATTTATCATTGCCTGGTGTGCAATGCGCCGCTGTTCCTGTCGGAAACCAAATATGATTCCGGCTGCGGCTGGCCGAGTTTCTATCAGCCTTATACCGAAGATGCGATTCATTATCTGGAAGACAACTCGCACGGGATGCATCGCATTGAAATTCGCTGCGGCAACTGCGATTCCCATTTGGGACACGTCTTTCCCGATGGCCCGCAGCCGACCGGCGAACGCTACTGTGTGAACTCGGCATCGCTGAGTTTCAGCGATAATGATGGCAACCAGACCAAAGGTTAAGTGATGAAATCAGAACTTGATGCGATGATCGAGGCGATGACGCCGGAAATCTATCAGCGTCTGGCTACCGCCGTGGAAACCGGCAAATGGCCGGACGGGGTGGCATTGACCGATGAGCAAAAAGAGAACTGTATGCAGCTGGTAATGCTGTGGCAATCGCGTCATAACCATCAGCCGCAGCATATGAGCATCGGGCAGGGCGGCGAGCTGGTGACGCGTTCCAAGCGCGAGCTGAAGGAAGAGTTCGGCATCGGTGACGATGTCACGCGCATTACGCTGCAGTAAAGGGTAAAGCCTGACGCGGTATAACGCATCCCGCCCGCTGGCGGGATGCGTTATTAGCGGATAAGGGCGCCGCTTGCGGCCATTTGCGCCAGTGCCTCGACGCTGTCCTGCGGCTGCAAATTAACGCCGCGGCAGCCTTCGCTAATGACTTCCACCTCATAGCCCAACTGTAACGCATCCAGCACGCTGAATTTGACACAGTAGTCGGTCGCCAACCCCATCATCACCAAACGGGTAATGCCGCGCGCGCGCAGCCAGGCATCCAGACCGGTCTGGCGCCGGTGGCCGTTGTCGAAAAAGGCGCTGTAGCTGTCGATATCGCGCTGTTCGCCTTTATGAAACACCACCTCAATCAGCTCTCGTTGCAGCGCCGGATGAAAATCGGCGCCATGGCTCTCCTGCACGGCATGATCGGGCCACCAGATCTGCGGCAGTCCGTTTAATTCGCCGACGGTATTCACCGCCTCGCCCGATACAGAAGCGAAACTGCCATGATCGGCGGGATGCCAGTCCTGCGTGGCGACAACCGGCTCGCCGCGCTGATGAAACGCCGCCGCCAGACGGTTAGCCACGGCGATAACGGCGTCGCCGTCGTTGACCGCCAGCGCGCCGCCCGGACAAAAATCATTTTGCAGGTCGATTAAAATCAGCGCCTGTTTCATCCGCGCTTCTCCTTAACGTTCTTCAGGGTCAATTCGCCGCGCAGGTTAACCTGCATCAGACGACGCACTTCATCACAGCTCAGCGGCTGGCTAAGCAGATAATGCAGCTTGGTCAGCGTCGCCTCAACGGTCATATCGAATCCGCCGATCACCCCGGCATGCGCCAGCGCGTTGCCGGTGGCGTAGCCGCCCATATTCACTTTGCCCGACATGCACTGCGTCAGGTTGACCACCACAATGCCGCGTTCCGAAGCGGCCTGAAGCTCCGCGAGAAACTCAGCGTTTTGCGGCGCATTGCCAACGCCGTAAGAGCGCAGGATCAGCGCCTTCACCGGCTGGCGCAGGAAGTTGCGCACCACTTCCGCAGAGATGCCGGGATAGATGGTGACGACGCCGATAGGCTGCGGCGTAATAGGGTGGACGATCAGATCGCCATCTCCCTGCGGTGCAGGCGGCGTGTTCAGACGACGAATATGAATGCCCGCCTCCAGCAACGGCGGCAGATTAGGCGAGGCGAAAGCGTTAAAGCCGTCCGCGTGTGCCTTGGTCGTGCGGTTGCCGCGATAAAGGGTATTGTTAAAGAACAGCGAAACTTCTTTTACCGGATAGTTGGCTGCTACAAACAGTGCGTTAAGCAGGTTTTGCTGACCGTCGGAGCGCAGCTCGGCGAGCGGGATCTGTGACCCTGTCACAATGACCGGCTTCGCCAGGTTTTCCAGCATAAAAGAGAGCGCCGAGGCGGTAAACGCCATCGTATCCGTGCCGTGCAGAATGACAAAACCGTCATAAAGGTCGTAGTTCTGGCGAATATCTTCCGCAATCGCCTGCCAGTCCTGCGGCGTCATATCGGAAGAATCGATCAGTGGCTGATACTCATGAATAGTAAAGGCAGGCATTTCCGGGCGGTGAAACTCCGGCATCGCCGCTAACTGCCGCTGCAGGTGACCTGAAACCGGAATATAGCCTTGTGCAGAGCGCTGCATACCGATCGTTCCGCCGGTATAGGCAACGTAAATAGATTTTTTTTGCATGAAAAGCGACTCAGCTTTGCGGAAAAAATGCAGTATACGGTAAAGCGCAGGGAAGAGCAGCCCGACCAGCATGGCGCCGATCGGGCTGTAAAGGTTAGCGCACCTCGCCGCAGGTCAGGCAGATGGCGTAACGGTTTTGTGGATCGTTAAGACGACCAAACAGGCCCGGCTGTTGCTTCATCGCGCTGACTACGTCGACCATCGGCGCGGGCAGCCAGGCTTTCAGGGCGTTCGGCAACGCGGCGCGCACCGAAGCGTCCATCTGGCCCAGTACCATATCGATAAGGGCAGGCTCATCCGCAAACCAGTTCAGCTGCACTTCTTTCAGCTTCGCCAGTTCCGCCGCTTTGGCGACAGCGTCGTCGAAATCGCCCAGCGCGTCGACCAGCCCGTTGCCTTTGGCGTCGCTGCCGGTCCAGACGTGACCCTGCGCAATCTGGTCGATCTGCTCCGGTGTTTTCTGACGCGCTTTCGCGACCAGGCCGATAAAGTTGCGATAGCCGTTTTCGATGCTCAGCTGCATCATTTGCTGAACTTCAGGCGGCAACGCCTTGGTGCTGGCAACGTCGGCCAGCGGCGATGTCGCTACGCCATCGGTGTGCACGCCGATCGCATCCAGCGAATTTTCCACCGTATTAATCACGCCGAAAATGCCGATTGAGCCGGTGAGCGTAGCCGGGCTGGCGATAATGTAGTTGGCGGGGGTGGAGATCCAGTAACCGCCGGAGGCCGCCATGCCGCCCATCGATACCACGACCGGTTTGCCGGCCGCACGCGCCGCCGCCAGTTCCTGACGCACCACCTCGGAAGCGGTGACGCTGCCGCCAGGGCTGTTGACGCGGAAGACGATCGCTTTAACGTTCGGATCGAGACGCGCCTGACGGATCTGCGCCGCCGTGGTGTCGCCGCCTACCGCGCCCGGCGTCTCTTCGCCATCCATAATCGCGCCGGTGGCCAGAATCACCGCCACGTTGCCGTTCTGCGAACTGTTATCCTGCACCGGATAGTCGTAGATGCTGATGGCGTTGTAGTCCTGAGCCTGCTTGTTCCAGCCAAACTGCTTTGCGAACAGCTGCTCCGTTTCGGCGCGGGTCGCCAACTGATCGACCAGCTTGTTCTCTTTGGCGTAGCGCGCGGTATCGCCGCCGGTTTGTTGCAGGCCGCTCAGCAGGCTCTGCGCGCCGGGAAAGAGCTGCTGTGCCGTAATCTGGCGGTTGGCTGCGACTACGTTCAGGTAGTTTTGCCACAGCTCGCCGACCCAGCGGCTGTCGGCATCGCGCGCCGCAGGCGACATATCATCGCGCAGGAACGGCTCAACCGCTGATTTATAGGTGCCGACGCGGAATACATGCGACGTCACCTTCAGCTTATCGAGCAGGCTCTTATAGTAAAGGGTATTGGTAGCGAAGCCATGCAGATCGACCGTGCCCTGCGGGGAGAGGTAAATCTTGCTGGCGTAGCTGGCCAGATAATATTGCGCCTGAGAATAGCTGTCGCCGCTGGCATAGATCGGTTTGCCGCTGTCGCGGAATTCGCGCAGCGCCTTGCCGATATACTGCAACGAAGGCTGATCGGCGCCGGCAAAGTTGCGCAAATCGAGCACGATGCCGGTAATTTTGCTGTCGCTTTTCGCCTGCCGGATAGCCGCCACGATATCGAACAGCGAGTTTTCCTTCAGCCGGTCGCTGCTGGCGCCCAGCAGCTGACGGCCAATTTTGCTCAGTTTGTTGCTGACCGACGGCTTATCCACCACCACGCCGGAAAGATCGACCTTCAGCGCGCCGCGCGGCACTTCCACAGGCGCGCTGGCGTTTTTCACCTGTAGCCAGATGCCGACACAGACCAAGACTAAAAAGATCAGAAACAGGTTAAGAATGCATTCGCGGATAAAGTTCAGCACCCGCCATATCCACTTAAAGATGCCTGCTATGATTCGCCACAAGGTGCGCATGTTTTCTCCATAATCGCCAGACAGGGCGCAGAAAAGCAGCTTTTCTGCCAGAATTTCATCCACATCCTAAAGAGCAGCCGGGCAAATGTCAGCAGGAAATCGCGCGCGGCTGTAACAAAACGTCAGCCTGTGTTAGTTTGCAACGAATGCTAATCATTATCAGGAGGAAGAGATGGAAGCACTGGATTTACTGGTTAATCGCCGCTCCGCATCGCGTTTAGCCGAGCCTGCGCCGACGGGCGAAGCGCTGGATAATATTCTGCGCGCTGGCATGCGCGCGCCGGATCACGGCACGCTCCAGCCCTGGCGCTTTCATATTATTGAGAAACAGGGCCTTGAGCGCTTTAGTCAGCTGCTGGAGCAGGCGGCGCGCGATGGCAACATGGATGACAAGGCTATCGAAAAAGCGAAGCAGGCGCCGTTTCGCGCGCCGATGATCATTACTGTCGTGGCGCATTGTGAAGATCACCCGAAAGTGCCGCGTTGGGAGCAGCTGCTGTCGGCGGGGTGTGCGGTGATGGCGATGCAGATGGCCGCTGCCGCGCAGGGCTTTAACGGCATCTGGCGCAGCGGCGCCTGGACGGATAATGAGGCGGTGCGCGCCGCATTCAACTGCCGCCAACAGGACGCCATTGTCGGCTTCCTCTACCTCGGCACGCCGCAGCTGAAATCTTCCACCACGGTATTGCCTCCCGATACCGCTCCGTTTGTCAGTTATTTCTGACAGATTCGCCGTGTTTATTTTGGCAGGGTAAGGTACCAGCCCTGCTTTTTAACTGCGTCGCGTCAGAGGTGGCTTATCACTCCAGGGGTAACGCGTTAACATATACGCCAGCGATCTGGATGAAGGAGCCCCCATAAATCAGATGATTCGTCTTACCCAGTACAGCCACGGCACAGGATGCGGTTGTAAAATTTCCCCTGAGGTGCTGGAAACCATTCCGCAAAGCGAGCTGATGGCGTTTCACGATCCGCAAACCTCTGGCAGTCTGCTGTTGGCGGTGCGCCCTGAGGCCGTCGCCGATTTCCACCCGCTGTCGGAAAGCCTGTCGCTGTTGGTCAGCGCGATTAGCGAGTTAGTGCCGGCGCAGGCCGGCGTTCCTTTGATTGATGTTTTGTCGTAAGAGAGCCTTGCCCCGTTAATGCGCCTGTTTATTGCTGAAAAGCCGAGCCTGGCCCGCGCCATCGCCGATATCCTGCCCAAGCCTCACCGTCGCGGAGAGGGCTATATCGCCTGCGGAAATGATCACATCGTCACCTGGTGCGTAGGGCACCTGCTGGAGCAGGCTCAGCCCGACAGCTACGACAGCCGCTATGCGCGCTGGTCGCTGGCCGACTTGCCTATCGTGCCGGAAAAGTGGCGATTACAGCCGCGCCCCTCGGTGGCGAAGCAGCTGAACGTGATCAAAAAGCTGCTGGAGCAGGCGGATGAGATTATTCACGCTGGTGACCCGGATCGGGAAGGGCAGCTGCTGGTAGATGAGGTGCTGGACTATCTGGCGCTGCCGCCTGCGAAGCGCGAAAAGGTACAGCGCTGTTTAATCAACGATCTTAACCCGCAGGCGGTGGAACGTGCCGTGGGTCGCCTGCGCCAGAATAAAGAATTTATTCCTCTGTGCGTCTCGGCGCTGGCGCGCGCGCGCGCCGACTGGCTGTACGGCATCAATATGACCCGCGCATGGACGCTGCTGGGCCGCAACGCCGGCTATGACGGCGTACTGTCGGTCGGCAGGGTGCAGACGCCGGTGCTGGGGCTGGTGGTGCGGCGCGATGAAGAGATCGAGAACTTCATTCCCAAAGATTACTTTGAAGTCAAAGCGCATATCGTGACGCCCAAAGAGGAGCGTTTCGTCGCGCTTTGGCAGCCCAGCGACGCCTGCGAACCCTGGCAGGATGAAGAGGGGAGACTGCTGCATCGTCCGCTGGCGGAGCATGTGCTGGCGCGCATCGGCGGAAAACCGGCGCGGGTGACCAACTATCAGGATCGGCGGGAAAACGATACGGCACCGCTGCCGTTTTCGCTCTCCAGCCTGCAGATAGAGGCGGCGAAACGCTACGGCCTCAGCGCGCAGACGGTGCTGGATACCTGTCAGCGTCTTTATGAGACCCACAAGTTGATCACCTATCCGCGTTCGGACAGCCGCTATCTGCCGGAGGAGCATTTTGCCGGGCGCCATGCGGTGTTGAATGCCATTAGCGCGCATCAGACGGCAATGAAAACGCCGGCTGATTTTGATACCGAACGTAAAAATCGCTGCTGGGACGATAAAAAAGTTGACGCTCACCATGCCATTATCCCCACGGCGCGCAGCAGTGCCATGCGCCTGACGGACAATGAGGCCAATATTTACGGCCTGATCGCCCGCCAGTATCTGATGCAGTTCTGTCCTGACGCGGTTTACCGGAAGTGCGTTATCGAGCTGGATATCGCTGGCGGCAAGTTTGTCGCCAAAGCGCGCTTTCTGGCGGAGGCAGGCTGGCGCGCGCTGCTGGGAAGCAAAGAGCGCGATGAGGAGAATGACGGCACGCCGCTGCCCGTGGTGGCGCAGGGCGATGAGCTGTTGTGCGAGAAAGGCGAAATTGCAGAAAAGCAAACGCAGCCGCCGCGTCCCTTCACCGACGCCACGCTGTTATCCGCAATGACCGGTATTGCCCGCTTCGTGCAGGATAAAGATCTAAAGAAAATCCTGCGCGCGACCGATGGTTTAGGTACGGAGGCGACCCGGGCCGGCATTATCGAACTGCTGTTCCGGCGCGCTTTCCTGATCAAGAAAGGGCGTTATATTCATGCGACCGACGCGGGCAGGGCGCTGATTCACTCATTGCCGGAAATGGCCGCGCGGCCAGATATGACCGCTCAATGGGAATCGACGCTGACGAAAATCAGTGAAAAGGCCTGTCGCTATCAGGATTTTATGCAGCCGCTGGTTACTACGCTGCATGATCTGATCGCGCTGGCGCGTCAGCAAAGCTCGGCGCGAGCCTTTCGCGGCGTCACGGCGCCCGCCGGAAACAGCAAACGGCGGCCTAAAAAGACAAAGGCAAAGGCAAAGGAGACGGAATAATGAAACTGGCATGGGGCATGGCGCTGATGCTGCTGGTCGCTACGGCGGCACAGGCGCACCGGCATGATTACGGCTCGGGCGATTATGGTTCGGGCAATAATGGCGGCTCGACAAGTAACAGCGACGTGGTGGTGGATATGCCGCCCGAAGTCTGGACTCAGGGGCAAAATTCATCCAGCCCGCCCTGTTTGCACTGCTGCACCTATGAAAACCGCAGCTACTCCGAAGGCGCGGTAGTCAAAGCGGAAGATGTGCTGCTGCAGTGCGTGCGCGATGAGAAATCTCTCGGCACCAATAATTTAATCTGGCGTATCGTAAAATAAGCGCAGGCGTTGCGACCAGCGTCGCAGCGCCTCTTTTTTTACACGCTGAATTCAGCCCAAATCGGCGCGTGGTCGGACGGTTTTTCCATAGCGCGAATATCATAATCAATGCCGGTCGCCACGCAGCGCTCCGCCAGGACGCGGGTCGCCAGCAGCAGATCGATGCGCAGGCCGCGATTGTCATCAAACCCTCTGGAACGGTAATCAAACCAGGAGAAACGATCGGCGCAGTCGGGATTCGCTGCGCGCCAGGTATCCACCAGCCCCCAGCTCAGCAGGCGCGCCATCCACTCCCGTTCTTCCGGCAGGAAGGAACATTTGCCGGTGCGCAACCAGCGCTTACGGCTATCTTCGCCAATGCCGATATCAAGATCGGTGCTGCTGATATTCATATCGCCCATAACAACGATGCGATCGTCTGCCGTCAGGTGATTTTCCAGGTAGCTTTGCAGGTCGCGGTAAAACTTCTCTTTCGCCGGAAACTTGGTGGGATGCTCACGACTTTCGCCCTGTGGAAAATAGCCGTTAATCACGGTGATATTGCCTGACGGCGCAGGGATCTCTGCCATGATCAGACGGCGCTGCGCCTCTTCATCGTCATCAGGGAAACCGCGTTGCACCTTAACCGGCATCTCACGCGTCAGCAGCGCGACGCCATAGTGGCTTTTCTGTCCGTGATAAAAGACGTGATAGCCCAGCTTGCTGACCTCTTCCAGTGGAAACATATCATCGTGCACTTTGGTTTCCTGCAGGCCAATGACATCAGGATTGTGCTGGGCGATGATCGCTTCAAGCTGGTGAGGACGAGCGCGCAGCCCGTTGATATTAAAAGAGATGAATTTCATATTGCGGCAACTACTTGGTAAAAAGATGGCAGGATGTTAACAGAAGTAGGTTAAGAATGTCACGGGAAGCGGCGGCGCGGGGCACGGGCGGTAAACGACAGGGAACAGCGTTGCTCGACGCGAATCTTGTCGAAGCTTCTCACCTTCTCCCAACGGGAAGATGCAGCTTTATTAATAAAAGGGAGTGTGGTGCGTAATGCGAAGATGGTGGTGGGAGAAGGATGACTCGTCGCTGCGCTCCTCGCCCTGCGGGCCGTGCTGCGCACGTTGTCTCGCGTTGCTCGACGCGAACCTTGTCGAAGCTTCTCACCTTCTCCCAACGGGAAGATGCAACTTTATTAATAAAGGGAGTGTGGTGCGTAATGCGAAGATGGTGGTGGGAGAAGGATTCGAACCTTCGAAGTCTGTGACGGCAGATTTACAGTCTGCTCCCTTTGGCCGCTCGGGAATCCCACCAGGTCATTCTGTTCAGATAATGATTGTCGCTTTCCATCTCGTCAACTGCCGCATAACCCAAAGTTCGCCTTTATTACCGGCTTGCTCATCTTTCTTCTGTTAAAGAAGAGTGGTGGTGGGAGAAGGATTCGAACCTTCGAAGTCTGTGACGGCAGATTTACAGTCTGCTCCCTTTGGCCGCTCGGGAATCCCACCACGGGTCAGGACATATTGCCTGAAAGCGGGGCGCATCATACCAAATGAATCGATGCTGTAAAGCGCCCAGGGGAAAAAAGCGTATCGTTCGACGCTTTTTTATTCATGGCGTCGGTTTGCTGAGCAACCGACGCCGTCGCTCTTAAAGAATGATCGTGCGGTTGCCGTAAACAAACACGCGCTGGCCCAGCACTTTATACAGGGCGCGGCTCAGCACATTTTTTTCTACATCGCGTCCGGCGCGCATCATCTCTTCCGCGGTATAGCTGTGATCGACGTTAATCACATCCTGCATAATGATCGGACCTTCGTCGAGGTTGTCATTAACATAATGCGCCGTGGCGCCGATGATTTTCACGCCGCGCTCGTACGCCTGGTGATAAGGCCGCGCGCCGATAAACGCGGGCAGGAAAGAGTGGTGAATATTGATGATCTGGTTGGGATAGCGCTGAACGAATGCTGGGGTCAGCACGCGCATATATTTCGCCAGCACCACATAATCGGGCTGATAACGATCGATCTGCTCCGCCATTTTATTGTCGTGCTCTTCGCGCGTCAGGCCTTCATGACTGACCAGAACGAAAGGAATATCGAAGCGTTCCACCAGCGAGCGCAGCGTGTCGTGGTTGCCGATAACCGCCGCAATCTCCATATCCAGCCCACCAAACGCGCTTTTCATCAGCAGATCGCCAAGGCAGTGCGCCTCTTTGGTGACCAGAATGACCACGCGACGCCGTCCGGCGCACTGGAGTTCGCGCACCGAGCCTTGCGGCAGCGCGCCGTCGAGATCGGCCAGCAGCGTGGCGTCATTGAAAATGCCTTCCAGCTCGGTGCGCATAAAGAAGCGACCGGTGCGGTGATCGACGAACTCATTGTTCTGGACGATGTTCAGCTCGTGCTTGTAGCAAATGTTGGTGATCTTGGCGATAAGGCCCTTGGCGTCAGGGCAGATGGTGCGTAGTACTTTGCGTTGTAAATTTTGCGCTTGCATTGAGTTATCGATCCTGTCGAAGCGAGATAGCGGTGAATCTGAATGGTGCCAGCGTTACTGGCCGCAACATTTTTTGTATTTTTTTTCGGAGCCACAGGGACAGCGGTCATTTCGACCCACCTGTGGCGCGGTTCCGTCAATATAGTACCAGCGTTGATCCTCACGGACAAAGCGCGAACGTTCATGAACCGCGCCGGAACGCTGGTTTTCGCGGTAACGCGCAAAAAATGTCACATAAGCCTCATCATCATCGCCTCCAGATTCGCAGGCGATAACCCTCAAACCTTGCCATTCGGTATGAGCAAAACTTTCAGACAATGCCTGGCGCAGCTGCGCCGTGCGGTGCGTACTGTGCCAGGTGGCCAGCAGGTAATCGACGTTTCGCTGGCTGTATGCTGTATAGCGCGAGCGCATTAACGCTTCCGAGGTAGAGGGAATATAATCGCCACTTAGATAGCGACCGCAACATAGGCTATACTGCAATCCGCTGCAGCATGGACAGTTTTCAGACACGTTGACTCCAGGTTTTGCAATAACAGGGCTAAAGACGTTATTTTACGTTATGTTATCTGACCCTGGCGTTTGACGCCATTCAGTGAAGAAGGGTTAATACAGGAATGCAATGAGACAGGTTAAAATTGGACTGGCGCTAGGTTCCGGCGCCGCCAAGGGATGGGCGCACATCGGTGTAATTAATGCGCTGGAGCGGGCGGGTATTCAGGTTGACGTTATTGCTGGTTGCTCCGTTGGCGCTCTGGTCGGGGCCGCGAGCGCGACCGGTCGGCTGCCGCTGCTGGAAAAGTGGGTAAGGTCGTTCAGTTACTGGGATGTGATTCGGTTGATGGATTTTTCATGGCGGCGAGGCGGTTTGCTACGCGGAAATCGCGTATTCAACCATATTCGGCGTTTGATGCCCGATGAGTCTATCGAACAGTGTCATATACGTTTTGGCGCCGTTGCCACTAATCTGAGCACCGGACGCGAGCTGTGGCTGACCGAAGGCGATTTACATCAGGCTCTGCGCGCCTCCTGCAGTATGCCAGGGCTGTTGCCGCCGGTCGGCCATAACGGTTACTGGCTGGTGGATGGCGCGGTGGTTAATCCGGTGCCGATATCGCTAACCCGCGCGCTGGGAGCAGATATTGTTATCGCCGTCGATTTACAGCACGATGCGCACTTAATGCAGCAGGATCTTCTCTCCGCGTCGCCCGCGCAAACGGCGCCGGAAACAGAGATGACCTCCTGGCGCGCCCGGTTACGTCATCACCTTGCGCAGCGTCTGACGCAGCGGCGCACGATGCTTTCGCCCGGCGCGATGGAAATCATGACCACCTCAATTCAGGTGCTGGAAAACCGTTTGAAACGCAACCGTATGGCGGGGGACCCGCCGGATGTTTTACTACAACCTTATTGTCCCCAAATCAGTACGCTTGATTTTCACCGTGCAGAGGAAGCGATTGCCGCCGGACAGGCGGCAGTTGAGAAGAAAATGGATGAATTATTACCGTTAGTACGAAGCCGGTAATGAAAATGGGTCAATCACACATGTTACTTCAGGCAATTCTGACAGGCACAAGTGCGCATCCTGGACCACTATTGAATTATCTGGCTGACGGGGGGAAACAATGGAAAAACCATTAACTGGAAAACAGATCCTGATCGTAGAGGATGAGGTCGTTTTTCGTTCCCTGCTGGAAAATTACTTATATTCGCTTGGCGCTCAACTCCTTGTCGCCAGCGATGGTCTTGATGCAATCGAAACGTTGCGCTTTCACCAGCCCGATCTGCTGATTTGCGATCTGGAAATGCCGCGTATGAACGGCATTAAGCTGGTGGAACACTTACGCACACGCGGCAATCAGGTTCCCATTCTGGTCATCTCCGCTACGGAGCAGATGTCCGATATCGCGCATGTCCTGCGTCTTGGCGTGCAGGATGTATTGCTTAAGCCGATTAAAGATATGGAGCGCCTGCGCGAAGCGGTCTACGAGTGCCTCTATCCCTCAATGTTTACTTCGCAGGTTGAAGAAGAAGAACAGCTGTTTCAGGACTGGGACGCGCTGGTCAGCGATCCGACCGCGGCCGCTAAGCTGCTTAAGCAGCTGCAGCCGCCGGTTCAGCAAACTATCGCCAACTGCCGTATCAACTATCGTCAGCTGACGATGGCGGAACAGCCGGGGCTGGTCCTGGATATCGCTGCGCTATCGGACAAAGATCTCGCCTTTTACTGCCTCGACGTGACGCGCGCCGGCGATAACGGCGTGCTGGCCGCGCTGCTGCTGCGCGCGCTATTCAATGGTCTGTTGCAGGAACAGCTCTCTGGTCAAAAACAGCGCTTGCCTGAATTAAACAGCGTATTGAAACAGGTTAATCTGTTATTGCGTCAGGCTAATCTTAAAGGGCAGTTTCCATTATTAGTCGGCTATTATCACCAGCCGTATAAAAACCTGATTCTGGTCTCGGCAGGCTTAAACGCAACGCTAAACATCGGCGGGCAAGAAATACAGCTCAATAACGGTGTGCCTTTAGGTACGCTCGGTAGTACACATCTCAATCAAATTAGCCAGCAGGGTAGCGCTTGGCAATGCCAGGTGTGGGGCAATGGAGGGCGGTTGCGGCTGATGTTGTCGCCTGAATAATAAGCGAATGCTTTTTATTTTTTGCGTCTCGCAGACAGTTGCGACTATACGTTTTACACTTGGGTAATAATCTTAATTTCGCCGGAATCATCTTATCCAGGATAAATCCGGCGGCCCTGAGCTGATATACTCGTTTCGTTTTTTAAATCGACATATCAAGTATTAACTTGAACGGCCTATAAGAGAGGTATCTTAATGTCTGCCTATAAGTCAAAAGTAAAAAAAGCGGTAATCCCTGTTGCCGGTTTGGGGACGCGTATGCTGCCCGCAACCAAAGCCATTCCAAAAGAAATGTTGCCGCTGGTTGATAAGCCGTTAATTCAGTATGTCGTTAACGAATGTATCGCTGCCGGGATTAATGAGATTGTGCTGGTTACGCACTCTTCTAAAAACTCCATTGAGAACCATTTTGATACCAGTTTTGAGCTGGAGGCGATGCTGGAAAAACGCGTTAAGCGTCAGCTGCTGGATGAAATCCAGTCCATCTGTCCGCCGCACGTGACCATCATGCAGGTTCGTCAGGGCATAGCTAAAGGTCTGGGCCATGCGGTAATGTGCGCGCATCCGTTAGTGGGCGACGAGCCGGTTGCGGTGATTCTGCCTGACGTCATTATCGACGAGTACGAATCCAACCCAACCAAAGATAACCTTGCGGAAATGCTGAACCGATTCGAGGAAAGCGGCCGTAGTCAGATTATGGTTGAGCCGGTAGCTGATGTGACCGCTTACGGCGTGGTTGATTGCCAGGGCGCAGAGCTGCAGCCTGGCGACAGCGCGCCGATGGTAGGCGTAGTGGAAAAACCGAAGGCGAGCGAAGCGCCGTCCAATCTGGCCGTCGTTGGCCGCTATGTACTGTCTGCCGACATTTGGCCTCTGCTGGCTAAAACGCCTCCGGGCGCAGGCGGCGAAGTTCAGCTGACCGACTCTATCGCCATGCTGATGGAAAAAGAAACGGTTGAGGCTTATCACCTGAAAGGGATCAGCCATGACTGCGGCAACAAGCTGGGTTATATGCAGGCTTTCGTAGAATATGGCCTGCGTCATCCGTCACTGGGCAATGATTTCAAACAGTGGCTGAATGATACCGTTGAAAATAAAAAGTAATTCACACAGCAACAGGATAACGCAATGAAAGTCACCGTATTTGGTATCGGCTATGTGGGTCTGGTTCAGGCTGCGGTATTGGCCGAAGTCGGACATGACGTTCTTTGTATTGATGTCGACGAAAAGAAAGTCGAAAATCTGAAGAAAGGGATCATTCCTATTTATGAACCAGGTTTGACGCCGCTGGTTAAGCAAAACTACGAAGCGGGCCGTCTGAACTTCACTACCAATGCCGAAGAGGGCGTAAATCACGGCGTGATGCAGTTCATCGCCGTAGGTACGCCGCCGGACGAGGATGGTTCTGCCGATCTGAAATATGTCACCGCCGTCGCCCGCACTATTGCTCAGCATATGAATGAGCATAAAGTCGTGCTGGATAAATCGACCGTGCCGGTGGGCACCGCTGACCGCGTACGCGGCGTGATGCAGGAAACCCTGCAGGCGCGCGGCGTCGATCTGACCTTCGACGTGGTCTCTAACCCGGAGTTCCTGAAAGAAGGCGCGGCGGTTAGTGACTGTATGCGTCCTGAGCGTATCGTCGTGGGTACTGATAATGAAGAAGTGGTGGAGCTGCTGCGCGAGCTGTATGAGCCGTTCAACCGCAACCACGATCGCCTGATCCTGATGGATATCCGCAGTGCAGAGCTGACCAAGTACGCCGCTAACTGCATGCTGGCGACGAAAATCAGCTTTATGAACGAGATTTCTAACCTCGCAGAGCGCCTGGGCGCGGATATAGAAAAAGTACGTCAGGGCATCGGTTCCGATTCCCGCATCGGCTACCACTTTATCTATCCGGGCTGCGGTTACGGCGGTTCCTGCTTCCCGAAAGATGTGCAGGCGCTGATCCGTACGGCGGAAAATATCGGTTATAAACCGCGTCTGCTGCAGGCAGTAGAAGATGTCAACGACGATCAGAAAATGAAGCTGCCAGGCTTTATTAAACGTCACTTCGGCGACGATCTGAAAGGAAAGACCTTCGCGCTGTGGGGGCTGGCGTTTAAACCAAACACCGACGATATGCGTGAAGCCTCCAGCCGCGTCCTGATGGAGACGCTGTGGGCCGCTGGCGCGACGGTGCAGGCATTTGACCCGGAAGCGATGGATGAAGCTCAGCGTATTTACGGCCACCGTGAAGACCTGAAGCTGATGGGGACCAAAGAAGCGGCGCTGCAGGGTGCTGATGCGCTGGTTATTTGTACCGAATGGCAGAACTTCCGCGCGCCAGACTTTGACGTTATTAAAAACTCATTAAAACAACCCGTGATTTTTGATGGTCGTAACCTGTATGATCCAGAAAGAATCAGCAAACGCGGTTTTGTTTATTATGCAATTGGCCGCGGAGCGTCTATTCAAATTGCATAATTAATGGGGAAAATATGAACTATCTGGTTACCGGCGCGGCAGGATTTATTGGTTTTCACGTTACCCAACGCCTCCTGTCGGCCGGTCACCAGGTTGTCGGCATCGACAACCTGAATGATTATTACGATGTAAATCTTAAACGTGCCCGTCTTAATCAAATCACTTCTTCAGATTTCACTTTTATTGAATGCGATTTAGCCGATCGTGATGCAATAGCGTCACTGTTCGCCGAACAGCGTTTCCAGCGCGTTATCCATCTGGGCGCCCAGGCCGGAGTGCGTTATTCCATTGATAACCCCCACGCCTATGCCGATGCCAATCTTATCGGCCATCTCAATATTCTTGAAGGTTGCCGTCACCATAAAATCGAACACTTGTTGTACGCCTCGTCCAGTTCGGTTTATGGCCTGAATCGGAAAATGCCGTTCTCAACCGACGACAGCGTCGACCATCCGGTATCGCTTTATGCCGCGACGAAAAAAGCCAATGAGCTGATGTCCCATACTTATTCGCATCTGTATGGCATTCCTACCACCGGGCTGCGTTTCTTTACCGTATATGGTCCGTGGGGCCGTCCTGATATGGCGCTGTTTAAATTCACTCGCGCTATTATTGCGGGTGAAAGTATTGACGTTTATAACAACGGCGAAATGCGCAGAGACTTTACCTATATAGATGATATTACCGAGTCGATCTTCCGTCTTCAGGACGTCATTCCCCAAAAGGATGAAAACTGGACGGTAGAGACAGGCTCTCCAGCCACCAGCTCGGCGCCGTATCGGGTTTATAATATCGGTAACAGTCAGCCGGTAACCTTGATGGCTTATATCGAAGCGCTGGAGAAGGCGTTAGGCATGCAGGCGCGTAAAAATATGCTGCCGATGCAGCCAGGCGACGTGCTGGAAACCAGCGCGGATACGCAGGCGCTGTTTGACGTTATCGGCTTTAAACCGCAGACGGGCGTGGAAGAGGGTATTAAACGCTTTGTAGAGTGGTACCGGGCGTTTTATAACGTTTGAGAGGTATAATCTCAGATATAAAAAAAGGAAGCCGCTGGCTTCCTTTTTTTATGGGTGTGGCCTGGTGAAACTAAGTACAACAAAATGACCAATAAAAAACCCCATCGCTAAATGGGGTTAAGAGAAGCACCCTGAACAGGAATTACAGCAGAAAATCGTCCAGCTGTTTGCCTTCCTCTTCAATGGCTTTCTTGATTACCGCAGGCGTGCGGCCCTGGCCGGTCCAGGTTTTCGTTTCGCCATTTTCATCAACGTACTTATATTTAGCCGGACGTGCAGCGCGTTTAGCTTTGCCGCTGGTTTTCGTCGCAGCCATCGTCTGCAGCAGTTCATTCGGGTCAATACCGTCAGCGATCAGCATTTCACGGTACTGTTGAAGTTTACGCGTACGCTCTTCAATTTCAGCCTGCGCCTGGCTTTCTTCTTCACGGCGTTCGTTAACGATCACTTCCAGCTTTTCCAGCATTTCTTCCAGAGTTTCCAGAGTACATTCTCTGGCCTGGGCGCGCAGTGTACGGATGTTGTTCAGAATTTTAAGTGCTTCGCTCATTGTCCTAATCTCAAAATATATTGGGTGGGAGAAATGTTCTGCCTGATAATAATAGAGGTGGAAAAAAGGAACTGCAATAGTTAATTTTGTAAGAAATTCACAAAGCCTTTTTAAAGTGAGATTTGCTTAACGTAATTGATGGAAAGTTATAGATGCCGGAAGCGAAAATAAGCGTGCTGCATTTAAACGATGACTTAAACATCCCCAGGGTTCTGAGGGGTTATCGGTTCAGGTTAACGCATTAAAACATCGCATAACTTAAAGTACGGGCGACAATAGGTGTAAATCCGCCTACGTTATCGCTGCTTAAAAGCCGTATAATAACAATCGGGCCTGAAGTTTTATCATTTTATGCCCCTGTCATACATTACGATTCGGCGGGCTGAGACGATAAACAAGCGTTGCGGTTAACCGGATATAGATATAGCGAGGTAAGGACTTCCTGCCTGGAAGCGCTGTGATACAATCCGCGCTGCTGTCTTCCTGTTTAACCCTTTTGGCGGAGTTCGCCCTTATGGCTCAGCTTTATTTCTATTACTCGGCGATGAATGCCGGCAAATCTACTGCATTGTTGCAGTCTTCTTATAATTATCAGGAAAGGGGGATGCGTACGCTGGTCTGGACTGCGGAGATAGACGATCGCTTTGGCAGCGGCAAAGTCAGTTCGCGCATCGGCCTTTCTTCGCCCGCTAAATTGTTTAATAATCAGACTTTGCTGATGCGTGAAATTACTGAAGAACATCAAAAAAAACCGATACATTGCATCCTGATTGATGAGTGCCAATTTTTAACGCGCGATCAGGTACGAGAACTTTCTGATGTTGTCGATTATCTGGATATTCCCGTGTTGTGTTATGGCTTGCGTACTGATTTCCTCGGGGAATTATTTAGCGGCAGCCAGTATTTATTAGCCTGGGCTGATAAGCTTATCGAATTAAAAACGGTTTGTTATTGCGGCCGCAAAGCGGGCATGGTGTTGCGTCTGGACAGCAACGGTCGGCCTTACGCGGAAGGGGAGCAGGTCGTCATCGGCGGTAATGAGCGTTATGTTTCCGTCTGCCGTAAGCACTATAAAGATGCGCTTTCCAGCGGCTTTCTGGCGCCTGTTTCGCCGGAAGTAAAGGGGTAGCTACCACACAAAGAGAATCGCCGCTCAGCGCGGCTTACAGCGCGTTTAAGCACGGCTGGCAGGTTTTATAGCGCTCAGTGTCACCGCGTCGGCACCTCCTCAACAGCTATAAGAGATAATGATAAACGCGTTTGCCGCAGCAATAAAAAACCCGCCGAAGCGGGTTTTTTATCAGGCCTTACAATCAGGCTTTTTTAGTTTTCTTTTCGACCTTCGTCTGCTGAACCGGCTGTGCGCTAATCGCTTCAGATACAGAATCGAAGGGTTCTGCATATTCACGGCCGTAGAAGGTGTCCAGCATAATCTGTTTCAGCTCGGCGATTAGCGGGTAACGCGGGTTAGCGCCGGTGCACTGGTCGTCGAACGCATCTTCAGCCAGCTTATCCACTTTCGCGAGGAAGTCAGCTTCCTGTACGCCCGCTTCGCGGATGGATTTCGGGATGCCCAGCTGTGCTTTGATCTCTTCAAGCCATACCAGCAGTTTTTCAATTTTCTGCGCGGTGCGGTCGCCAGGTGCGCTCAGGCCCAGATGATCGGCCACTTCTGCGTAGCGACGGCGCGCCTGCGGACGGTCGTACTGGCTAAACGCGGTCTGCTTAGTCGGATTGTCATTGGCGTTGTAGCGAATAACATTCGAAATCAGCAGGGCATTGGCCAGACCGTGCGGAATATGGAACTCGGAGCCCAGTTTATGCGCCATGGAGTGACATACGCCGAGGAAGGCGTTGGCGAAAGCGATGCCGGCGATAGTCGCAGCGTTATGCACGCGTTCACGCGCCACCGGATTTTTCGCACCGTCACGGTAGCTGGCCGGCAGGTTTTCTTTCAGCAGCTTAAGCGCCTGCAGAGCCTGGCCGTCTGAATATTCGTTTGCCAGCACGGAGACATAAGCTTCCAGCGCATGGGTCACCGCATCGAGGCCGCCGAAAGCGGTCAGGGATTTCGGCATATTCAGCACCAGGTTGGCATCGACAATCGCCATATCCGGGGTCAGCGCATAGTCAGCTAAAGGATATTTCTGACCGGTAGCGTCGTCGGTCACTACGGCGAAAGGCGTAACTTCTGAACCGGTGCCGGAGGTGGTGGTGATCGCCACCATTTTCGCTTTAACACCCATTTTCGGGAATTTATAGATACGTTTGCGGATATCCATAAAGCGCAGCGCCAGCTCTTCAAAATGGGTTTCTGGATGTTCATACATCACCCACATAATTTTCGCGGCGTCCATCGGCGAACCGCCGCCAAGAGCGATAATCACGTCCGGTTTAAAGGAGTTCATCTGCTCGGCGCCTTTACGCACGATGCTCAGCGTCGGGTCAGCTTCCACCTCAAAGAAAATTTCCGTTTCGATGCCATGAGATTTCAGCACTGAGGTGATCTGATCGGCATAGCCGTTATTGAACAGGAAGCGGTCGGTGACGATGAATGCGCGTTTCGCACCGTCGGTCGCCACTTCTTCCAGCGCGATCGGCAGAGAGCCACGACGGAAGTAAATGGATTTAGGAAGTTTATGCCACAACATATTCTCAGCTCGCTTGGCCACGGTTTTCTTATTGATAAGATGTTTAGGACCGACGTTCTCCGAAATGGAGTTGCCGCCCCAGGAGCCGCAGCCCAGCGTCAGAGAAGGGGCCAGTTTAAAGTTATACAGATCGCCGATGCCGCCCTGAGAAGCAGGCGTGTTGATCAGGATGCGCGCGGTTTTCATTTTGTCGCCAAAATAGTTCACGCGTTCGCGCTGGTTGTCCTGGTCGGTATAGAGGCAGGAGGTATGGCCGATGCCGCCCATCGCGACCAGTTTCTCCGCTTTTTCTACCGCCTGTTCGAAGTTTTCCGCGCGGTACATCGCCAGCGTCGGAGAGAGTTTCTCATGAGCGAATGGCTCGGATTCATCCACCAGCTGCACTTCGCCAATCAGAATCTTGGTGCTGGACGGAACGTTGATGCCCGCCATTTCAGCGATTTTCACCGCTGGCTGTCCAACGATAGCGGCGTTGAGCGCGCCGTTTTTCAGAATGATATCCTGTACCGCCTTCAATTCAGCGCCCTGCAGCAGATAGCCGCCGTGGCTGGCGAAACGTTCGCGTACTGCGTCATACACTGAATCCACAACGATAACGGACTGTTCGGAAGCGCAGATAACGCCGTTATCGAAGGTTTTGGACATCAGAATAGATGCCACTGCGCGTTTAATATCGGCGGTTTCGTCAATCACCACCGGGGTGTTGCCAGCGCCGACGCCGATAGCCGGTTTGCCTGAGCTGTAAGCCGCTTTCACCATGCCCGGTCCGCCGGTAGCGAGGATCAGGTTGATGTCAGGATGGTGCATCAGCTGGTTAGAAAGCTCGACGGAAGGCTGATCGATCCAGCCGATAATATCTTTCGGCGCGCCAGCGGCGATAGCCGCCTGCAGTACGATATCCGCCGCTTTGTTGGTGGCGTCTTTGGCGCGCGGATGTGGCGAGAAGATAATACCGTTACGGGTTTTCAGGCTGATCAGCGCTTTAAAGATAGCGGTGGATGTCGGGTTGGTGGTAGGAACGATACCGCAGATCAGGCCGGTAGGCTCGGCGATGGTGATGGTGCCGAAAGTATCGTCAGTATCGAGGATGCCGCAGGTTTTTTCATCTTTATAGGCATTGTAAATATATTCGGAGGCAAAGTGGTTTTTAATCACTTTATCTTCCACAATACCCATACCTGATTCGGCAACGGCCATTTTAGCCAGCGGAATACGGGCGTCGGCAGCAGCCAGCGCGGCAGCGCGGAAAATGGTGTCGACCTGTTCTTGAGTGAAATTGGCGTATTCGCGCTGTGCTTTTTTTACACGTTCAACAAGTGCGTTAAGTTCAGCGACATTGGTAACGGCCATAATGCTCTCCTGATGGAAGTTAAACTTTTTTAGTAAACGAGCCTGAATGCAAGCTTGCTGCCTGAACAACTGAGCATTACCGTTATGCAGGGCGCGCGATTTGCGTGTTACTGGCTCCAACCGTTTACTGAAAAAGTTTCTATGGCGATGGCGCGCCGCTATCAGGCGAAGCGCTGTCGTTATCACGTCCTTTTGATGAGTTGAGCTTACCTGGAATGAGGTATGGCCTTGTTGATTTAGATCAATATTCCTTGAAGCTGACACCTTTCAGCATGATTATTTTTTGATCTTTGTCACACCTCATACGATGCTCGGCAAGTGTCATGTCATGGCGAGATAAATGCTATGAAAGTTACGATAAGCAGTTTTTATTACTCTTTGAGCGCCTTTATTCAAATCTTTAAACTGATATATATGGCTGGCGAATAACGGTTTTTTCCATTAAATTAAAGCCGTTCTCATTGGCGCAATCACGGAGTGGTTTGTGAATACCCTGGCACTGGATTTGTCTGGCTACATTAAGTTTTTTGTCGGCCTGTTCGCGCTGGTAAATCCGGTCGGCATTATTCCGGTATTTATTAGTATGACCAGCTACCAGGCGGTAGCGGAAAGGAATAAAACCAACCTGACGGCAAACCTTGCCGTTGCTATCATCCTCTGGACTTCGCTGTTTCTCGGCGACGCCATCCTGCATATCTTCGGTATTTCAATCGATTCCTTCCGTATCGCCGGCGGCATCCTGGTAGTGACCATCGCCATGTCGATGATCAGCGGCAAGCTGGGCGAGGATAAACAGAATAAGCAGGAGAAATCAGAAACCGCCGTGCGGGAAAGTATTGGCGTCGTGCCGTTGGCGCTGCCGCTGATGGCGGGGCCCGGCGCCATCAGCTCCACCATCGTCTGGAGCACGCGCTACCATAGCTGGGTCAATCTGTTTGCCTTCAGCGTAGCGATTGCGCTTTTTGCCTTCTGCTGTTGGCTGCTGTTTCGCGCCGCGCCGATGATGGTACGCGTGCTGGGTCAGACCGGCATTAACGTGATCACCCGTATTATGGGGCTGCTGCTGATGGCGCTGGGCATTGAGTTTATTGTCACCGGCATGAAAGCAATTTTTCCCGGCCTGCTGAACTGACGCTTCGTTACTAAAACAACCGACTTACTTTGCCTCGGCTAACACTTTAAACGCGACTTAATTTCCGCTGTAAAATACCTTTCTGCTTCTAAATAGTGCATAAGATTGATTTTATGCACTATTTTGGTGCGTTTATTCATTCCGCTTAATGACAGCTGACGGTTATTAGCTTTGCTGCTCAAGATACGGCTATTAATCTTTTCGTGCGAAAAAATGTGACTATTTTCACATCATCTCATGCGCTATTTTTTTCATTTATAAGGCGTTTATCAGGGGGTTCGCGCCGCCCGCCAGGTAAAAAAACTGGGTTAATCCTTCGTTATGAGTTTTTGAGCGTTTTGTAAGCATATGGTTTACAAAACCGCTGCCCCTGTACTGAATCATTGTTATTTTTCTTTTTAAATCATCGGTTTTAGGAATAATTTTCCGGGAAAAATAACGCTTTCAGCTTCTGAATGAACATGATAAAAGAGAAACAGCTAACATTTTTCATATTTGTGTTTGGCGCAAAAAAAAGACATCTGTTAATTTCCGGTAAAAGATTTTTTTCCGAGCCCGGTAAAGTGAGAACGGATTTTGCTTAACAGCCTGCACGGTGACGCTCCAAGAGCAAAGGTATTAATGACAACAGTTAAGCTTAAGCGCTGTGGCAGTCTGGCAACGGCGATCGTTTTTGCTTCGTTATGCAATGCGCAGGCAGCCAGCATACCGCCGGGTACGCAGCTGGCGCAGGATCAATCGATTACCATTAATAATGGAACCGAGGTCGCCTCGCTCGATCCGCATAAAACCGAAGGGGTACCGGAAAGTGACGTTATTACCAATTTGCTGGAAGGGCTGATAACGACCGATAGCGCAGGGCAACTGGTGCCAGGCGTGGCTCAGTCGTGGGATCGGCAGCAGAACGTCTGGACTTTTACTCTGCGTCCTGAGGCTCGCTGGAGCAATGGCGAGCCGGTGACGGCGCAGGATTTTGTCTACAGCTGGCAGCGGCTTGCCGATCCGAAAACAGCATCCCCTTACGCCAGCTATCTGCAATATGCGCATATCGCCAACGTGGATGAGGTTATTGCCGGACGTTTGCCGCCTGCGGCGTTAGGCGTAAAGGCGCTGGATGCCCGCCGTTTCCAGGTGACGCTCAGCCAGCCGGTACCTTGGTTTACCGCCATGCTGGCCCATACCGCGCTGAAGCCGGTTTATCGTCCGACGATAGAGCAGTGGGGCGATAAATGGACGCGGCCGGAGCATTACGTCGGCAACGGCGCCTTTACCCTGAACAACTGGGTAGTGAATGAGAAGATCACGCTGAAGCGCAACCCGCAATACTGGGATAATGCGCATACGGTTATTGAAACGGTAACTTTCTTGCCCATCAGCTCGGAAACCAGCGACATCAATCGCTACCGCAGCGGCGGCGTCGATATTACCAACAGCGCTATTCCGCCAGAGCTGTTTCCGATGCTGAAGAAAGATCTGGGATCTCAGGTGCGCGTCAGCCCCTATCTCTGCACCTTCTATTACGAGCTGAATAACCAGCGCGCGCCGTTTAACGATGCGCGCGTGCGCGCCGCGGTAAAGCTCACGCTCGATCGCCAGATCATTGCGGAGAAAGTGATGGGGCAGGGACAGATCCCCGCCTTCAGCCTCACGCCTCCCTATATCGACGGCGTCCATTTCAGCGCTCCGGCCTGGTTTCGGCTGACGCAGGCGGAACGCAACGCGCAGGCGAAGCAGCTACTGGCGCAGGCGAGCTACGGCGAACAAAAGCCGCTCTCCTTTACGCTGCTCTATAACACCTCCGATCAGAATAAAAAGCAGGCGATCGCCGCCGCGTCGATGTGGAAAAAGAACCTTGGCGCTAACGTCACGCTGCAAAATCAGGAATGGAAAACCATGCTGAATACCCGGCATGAAGGCAATTACGACGTCGCGCGCGCTACCTGGTGTGCCGACTATAACGAGCCATCTACCTTCCTCAATATGATGCTCAGCGACGCTTCCACCAATACGGGTTTTTATCGCAGCCCGGCGTTTGATGCGTTGATCGCCCAGTCCCTTAACGCCGCCGACGCGAAGCAGCGCGCAGCGCTTTACCAGCAGGCGGAGGCGCAGCTGGATAAGGATTCAGCGCTGGTGCCGGTCTATTACCGCGTTAGCGTGCGGCTGGTCAAACCCTGGGTCGGCGGTTATACCGGCCATGATCCGCAGGACCGGCAGGACATTAAGCACTACTACATTATCAAACATTAACTTACCGCCCGGCGCAGACCGGGCGCCAGAAGATGACAGCTCTGAAACAGGGAGCAGACCCTGTCCGGCTTCAGGTTCCGAAGACCGCGACAGGTTGCCCGTACAGCGGGGGAAGCCACAGGCAGACGCCGTGGTTATTATAAAAAAACTGGAGTAAACATGACCAACATCACAAAGAAAAGCCTGGCTGCACTGGGCATTATGGCCGCGCTGAGCGCGATGACCGCAACGCATGCGCTGGCGGCTAACGTGCCGGCGGGCGTGCAGCTGGCGGACAAACAGGAGCTGACCCGAGGAAACGGCGCGGAGCTGCAGTCGCTCGACCCGCATAAAGTGGAAGGGGTGCCTGAAGCGTACGTCAGTCGCGACCTCTATGAAGGCCTGGTGATCAACGACGCCGACGGCAAAATTCAGCCGGGCGTGGCGGAAAGCTGGGAAAGCAAAGAGGGCGGCAAGATGTGGATTTTCCACCTGCGTAAAGATGCGAAATGGTCAAACGGCGAGCCGGTAACGGCGCAGGATTTCGTTTACAGCTGGCAGCGCCTGGCTAATCCGAAAACCGCATCGCCTTACGCCAGCTATTTGCAGTACGGCCATTTGCTGAATGTGGATGATATTATTGCCGGTAAAAAAGCGCCGGATACGCTGGGCGTGAAGGCGACCGACGATCATACGCTGGAAGTCACCCTGAGCGAAGCGGTGCCCTATTTTATTAAGTTAGCGATTCACCACTCCATGTCCCCGGTTTACCGCCCGGTCGTGGAAAAATTCGGCGATAAGTGGACGCAGCCGGAAAACTTTGTCGGCAACGGCGCCTTTAAGGTGAAAGAGTGGGTGATCAACGAGCGTCTGGTGCTGGAGCGTAATCCGAAATACTGGGACAACGCGCACACCGTGTTGAATAAAGTGACTTTCCTGCCGATCTCGTCAGAAGTAACGGATACCAACCGCTATCGAAGCGGCGGCAGCGACATGACCTATAACTACCTGCCGATTGAGCTTTATCAGAAACTGAAAAAAGAGATCCCGCAGGAGATCCACGCCGACCCGTATCTCTGCACCTACTATTACGAAATCAATAACCAGAAGCCGCCGTTTAACGATGTACGCGTGCGCACCGCGCTGAAGCTGGGCATCGACCGCGATATTATTGTCAATAAAGTGAAGGCGCAGGGCGAAGATCCCGCGTGGAGCTACACGCCGCCGTTTACCGAAGGTTTGACGTTGGAAAAACCGGAATGGATCACCTGGACGCAGCAGCAGCGCAACGAAGAAGCGAAAAAGCTGCTGACGGAAGCGGGTTACGGCCCGGACAAGCCGCTGTCGTTCAGTCTGCTTTACAACACCTCCGACCTGCATAAAAAGCTGGCGATCGCCGCCGCCTCCATCTGGAAAAAGAACCTGGGCGTCGACGTGAAGCTGCAAAATCAGGAGTGGAAGACCTTCCTCGACACGCGTCATCAGGGCAATTTCGATGTGGCGCGCGCCGCCTGGTGTGCCGACTATAACGAACCGACCAGCTTCCTGAACACCATGCTTTCCGACAGCAGCAACAACACCTCGCACTATAAGAGCGAGCAGTTCGATAAGCTGCTGGCCCAGGCGCTGAGCGCGAAGGACGACGTGACGCGCAATAAGCTGTATGGCGAGGCGGAGAAGCAGCTGGATAAAGATTCGGTTATTGTGCCGATCTACTACTACAAAAACCTGCGTCTGGTGAAACCTTACGTCGGCGGTTATACCGGTAAAGATCCGCTGGACAATTCACACGATAAAGATCTCTATATCATCAAACATTAATGCAGGATTCCGGGCGGCGTAATGTCGCCCTTTGTCAGCAAAATGGCTTCGGTCTTCGGGCTGAAGCCAATGTTATTGGGTACGGGCAATGTTAAAGTTCATTCTGCGTCGCTTTCTTGAAGCCATCCCGACGCTCTTTATTCTGGTCACCATCTCTTTCTTTATGATGCGCCTCGCGCCCGGCAGTCCATTTACCGGGGAGCGCGCCTTAACGCCGGAAGTGATGGCCAATATCGAAGCGAAATATCATTTAAACGATCCGATGTGGAAACAATACGTCGATTATCTCGTCCAGCTGGCGCACGGCGATTTCGGCCCCTCGTTTAAATATAAGGATTATACCGTTAACGATCTGGTCGCCGGTTCATTCCCGGTGTCGGCGAAACTGGGCGCGGCCGCCTTTATTTTCGCTGTGGTGCTGGGCGTGACGGCGGGCGTTATCGCGGCCTTAAAGCAAAACAGCAAATGGGACTATGCGGTCATGAGCGTGGCGATGACCGGCGTGGTGATTCCCAGCTTTGTGGTGGCGCCGCTGCTGGTATTAATTTTCTCTATTACGTTGAAATGGCTGCCCGGCGGCGGCTGGAACGGTGGGGCGCTGAAATTTATGATTCTGCCGATGGTGGCGCTGTCGCTCGCCTATATCGCCAGCATCGCGCGTATTACGCGCGGCTCGATGATTGAGGTGATGCACTCCAACTTTATCCGCACCGCGCGTGCGAAAGGATTGCCGATGCGCCGCATCGTGCTGCGTCATGCGTTAAAGCCTGCGCTGCTGCCGGTGCTTTCTTATCTCGGTCCCGCTTTTGTCGGCATTATTACCGGCTCGATGGTTATCGAGACCATTTACGGACTGCCCGGCATTGGCCAGCTGTTCGTCAACGGCGCGCTTAACCGCGACTATTCGCTGGTGCTGAGCCTGACAATCCTGGTCGGCACGCTGACCATTTTATTTAACGCCATCGTTGACGTGCTCTATGCCGTTATCGATCCGAAGATTCGTTATTAATACCGGGGCTCGCCATGTTATTGAGTAAGAAAAATAGCGAAGCTCTTGATACGTTCAGTGAAAAGCTGGAAGTGGAAGGGCGCAGTTTATGGCAGGACGCACGCCGTCGTTTTATACATAACCGCGCAGCGTTGGTCAGCCTGTTTATTCTGCTGCTAATCGCGCTGTTCGTGATCGTTGCGCCCTGGATGTCGCCTTTCGCCTACGACGATACCGACTGGGCGATGATGTCCGCCGCGCCGGATATGGCCTCCGGCCACTATTTCGGCACCGACTCATCAGGCCGCGATCTGCTGGTGCGCGTGGCGATCGGCGGGCGTATCTCGCTGATGGTCGGCATCGCCGCCGCGCTGGTGGCGGTAGTGGTGGGTACGCTGTACGGCACGCTGGCAGGCTATCTGGGCGGCAAAACCGACTCGGTGATGATGCGTCTGCTGGAGATCCTCAACTCCTTTCCGTTTATGTTCTTCGTTATCCTGCTGGTGACCTTTTTTGGTCAAAATATCCTGCTGATCTTTATCGCCATCGGCATGGTATCGTGGCTGGATATGGCGCGTATCGTGCGTGGCCAGACGCTGAGCCTGAAGCGTAAAGAGTATATCGAGGCGGCGCAGGTCGGCGGCGTCTCCACGCTGAATATCGTGCTGCGGCATATCGTGCCGAACGTGCTGGGCGTAGTGGTGGTTTACGCCTCGCTGCTGGTGCCGGGAATGATTCTGTTTGAATCTTTCCTCAGCTTCCTCGGTCTCGGCACCCAGGAGCCGCTCAGCAGTTGGGGCGCATTACTCAGCGACGGCGCCAACTCAATGGAGGTTTCGCCCTGGCTGCTGCTCTGGCCGGCTGGCTTCCTGGTTGTGACCCTGTTCTGTTTCAACTTTATCGGCGACGGCCTGCGTGATGCCCTCGACCCGAAAGATCGTTAAGGAGTTTCCCGATGAGTACGATTGAAGTTCAGCCAGCGATGGCGAAAAGCGCGGGAAGCGACTTACTGCTCGACGTAAAGGATCTGCGCGTAACCTTCTCCACGCCGGATGGCGCTGTGACGGCGGTCAACAACCTTAACTTCAGCCTGCGCGCGGGCGAGACGCTGGGCATTGTCGGCGAGTCCGGCTCCGGCAAATCACAAACCGCGTTCGCGCTGATGGGCTTGCTCGCCAGCAACGGACACATTGAAGGATCGGCGCGCTTCAACGGCCGCGAAATCCTCAACCTGCCGGAAAAGCAGCTCAATCAGCTGCGCGCCGAACAGGTGGCGATGATTTTCCAGGACCCGATGACCTCGCTGAATCCCTATCTGCGCGTCGGCGATCAGCTGATAGAAGTATTACAGCTGCATAAGGGGATGAGCAAAGCGCAGGCGTTTGAAGAGGCGGTGCGCATGCTTGATGCGGTGAAAATGCCGGAAGCGCGCAAACGCATGAAAATGTACCCCCATGAATTTTCCGGCGGCATGCGCCAGCGCGTGATGATCGCCATGGCGCTGCTCTGCAGGCCGAAGCTGCTGATCGCCGATGAGCCGACCACTGCGCTCGACGTGACGGTGCAGGCGCAAATCATGACGTTGCTTAACGATCTGAAGCGCGAATTCAATACTGCCATTATTATGATCACTCACGATCTGGGTGTGGTGGCGGGGATCTGCGACAAGGTGCTGGTGATGTACGCCGGCCGCACCATGGAATATGGCAAAGCGCGCGATGTCTTTTATCATCCGGCGCATCCTTACTCGCTGGGGCTGCTTAGCGCGGTGCCGCGTCTTGATACCGATGGCGAGACGCTGATGACCATTCCGGGCAACCCGCCCAACCTGTTGCGTCTGCCGGGCGGCTGTCCGTTCCAGCCGCGCTGTCCTTATGCGATGGAAATCTGCGCCAACGCGCCGCCGCTGGAAGCCTTTGGCGAAGGCCGTCTGCGCGCCTGCTTTAAGCCGGTGGAGGAATTAGTATGAGCGCCGTAGCTGAGAAAAAAGTTCTGCTTGAAATCGCCGATCTGAAAGTGCATTTCGATATTAAAGACGGCAAGCAGTGGTTCTGGCAGCCGCCTAAGACTCTGAAAGCGGTTGATGGCGTCAGCCTGCGTCTGTATGAAGGGGAAACGCTTGGCGTGGTCGGCGAATCGGGCTGCGGCAAGTCGACGCTGGCGCGCGCTATTATCGGTCTGGTCAAGGCGACCGAAGGGCGCGTCGCCTGGCTGGGGCGTGATTTGCTCGGCCAGAGCGAGGCGGAATGGCGCCAGGCGCGCAGCGATATTCAGATGATTTTTCAGGATCCGCTGGCGTCGCTGAACCCGCGCATGACCATCGGCGATATTATTGCCGAGCCGCTGCGCACCTATCATCCCGCAATGCCGCGTCAGGAAGTAAAAGATCGCGTTAAGGCGATGATGATGAAGGTGGGGCTGCTGCCGAACCTGATTAACCGCTATCCGCATGAGTTCTCCGGCGGTCAGTGCCAGCGCATCGGCATCGCGCGCGCGCTGATTCTGGAGCCGAAGCTAATTATCTGCGATGAACCGGTCTCCGCGCTGGATGTTTCGATTCAGGCGCAGGTAGTGAATTTGCTGCAACAGCTGCAACGTGAGATGGGGCTGTCGCTGATTTTCATCGCGCACGATCTGGCGGTAGTGAAGCATATCTCCGATCGCGTGCTGGTGATGTATCTGGGTCATGCGGTCGAACTGGGCACCTATAGCGAGGTCTACAACAATCCGCAGCATCCCTATACCCGCGCGCTGATGTCCGCCGTGCCGATCCCCGATCCCGACCGCGAAAAGAATAAGCAAATTCAGCTGCTGGAAGGGGAGCTGCCATCGCCGATCAATCCGCCATCGGGCTGCGTGTTCCGTACCCGCTGCCCGATCGCCGGGCCGGAGTGCGCAAAAACGCGTCCGCTGCTGGAGGGCAGTTTCCGCCATGCGGTTTCCTGCCTGAAGGTCGATCCGCTGTAATCAGAAAAAAACGGCTGCCTGAGGCAGCCGTTTTACGGTTAGGACGCTGTCGGGCTTATTCGCGCCACAGGATATGGCACAGCTTATGATCTTTCTCACGGCAGAGCAGCACGCGCGCGAACACATCGGTTACCGGCTCGCCTTCCGCTTCGCCCAGCCCAATCACCACTTCCGAGAAAAAGTCCGGGTTCAGATCGAAATCGACATGTTCCTGCCAGTCTTCTGAGGGATCGAACAACTCGGCGCCGCCGCGCTCCTCAAACTGTAGATTAAACAGAATGATATCGGCCGGATCGAGATTGTCTCCCGCCAGCTCCAGAAAAATATCGTAAGCCTGTTCCAGCGTTTCATCTTCGGTAAGACGGTTATTTAAGTCCATAATCTGTCCTGTATGCCCGCAGGCGTAATAGCATTTTCCGCACGTTTTACAGCAACGGACTGAAGAAGTAAAACAGTCGTTCAACGATCCGCTGCCACCAGGCGCGGCGGGCCCAGCGTCTGGCATCGACCAGGCGGGAACGCGCGATATAGTCGTCCTGCACGTGTGCCAAATCACTGCCGAATCCGTCGTCGTCGATCACCAGAGTAATTTCAAAATTCAGCCACAGGCTGCGCATATCAAGGTTTACCGTGCCAATCAGGCTAAGCTGACCGTCGACCAGTACGCTTTTGGTATGCAGCAGGCCACCTTCGAACTGATAGATTTTCACGCCCGCTTCCAGCAGCTCGGTAAAAAATGCGCGGCTTGCCCAGCCCACCAGCAACGAATCATTATGTCGCGGCACGATAATGCTCACCTCCACGCCGCGCAGCGCGGCGGTGCAGATGGCGTGCAGCAGGTCGTCGCTGGGCACAAAGTAGGGGGTGGTCATGATCAGCTGCTCGCGCGCCGAATAAACGGCGGTCAGCAGGGCCTGATGGATCATATCCTCCGGGAAGCCGGGGCCGGAGGCGATCACCTGAATAATATGTCCGCTCTCCTGCTCGAACGGCATAATATTGGTGTCGGGCGGCGGCGGCAGAATACGTTTGCCGGTCTCTATCTCCCAGTCGCAGGAGTAGATAATGCCCATGGTGGTGGCGACCGGCCCCTCCATGCGCGCCATCAAATCGATCCACTGGCCGACGCCAGCGTCCTGCTTAAAGTAGCGCGGATCGACCAGGTTCATGCTGCCGGTATAGGCGATATAGTTATCAATCAACACCACTTTGCGATGCTGACGCAGATCCATACGGCGCAGGAAGACACGCAGCAGGCTGACCTGGAGCGCCTCTACCACGTCGATGCCGGCATTACGCATCATCGCCGGCCACTGGCTGCGGAAAAAGGTGACGCTGCCAGCGGAGTCCAGCATCAGGCGACAATGCACGCCGCGCCGCGCCGCCGCCATCAGCGATTCCGCTACCTCGTCAGCCAGGCCGCCCGGATGCCAGATATAGAACACCATCTCGATATTGTGACGCGCCAGCTGAATATCACGAATCAGCGCTTTCATCGTGTCATCGGTACTGGTAAGCAGCTGGAGCTGGTTGCCTTTTACGCCAGCGATCCCCTGACGGTTTTCGCACAGTTGAAACAACGAACGCGCCACATCGCTGTGTTCGGTGGCGAAAATCGAGCTGCAACTTTTTAAATCATTAAGCCACTTGGCGGTGGAAGGCCACATGGTGCGCGCGCGCTCGGCCCGTCGTTTCCCAAGGTAGAGTTCGCCGAAAGAGAGGTAGGCGACGATGCCGACCAACGGCAGGATGTAGATAATCAACAGCCACGCCATCGCCGAGGTGACCGCGCGGCGCTTCATCAGAATCCGTAGCGTTACGCCAGCGATCAGTAACCAGTATCCAAAAAATAACAGCCAGCTGATTAGCGTATAAAATGTGGTCATTAAGTGGAAATCCTGTTCGCGCTTTGATGCAGGAAGTGTACGTGGAGATCCTCCCCTGCGAAACCCTTTGTCGGCAACGGGCGGCAGAGAAGGATGTTGTCCGTTATAAAAGGATCTATAATGCGGCGCGTTGTTATGCAATCAGGTATGTATTATGAAGCGCAGCAAAAACGAAGTTGCTCGCTGGCGCATGTTGCGCCAGGCCCAACGCAAGCGGGCGCGCTGGCTGGAAGGGCAGTCGCGTCGCTACCGGCGTATTCACGCCTTCCGTCATCAGCTGGCGCAGCAGCAGCGCCGTTCAGTGTTATTCATCAATCAGTTTTGGTAAGCATTTTGTGTCGATCGCGGCAGGGCGCATCGCTACACCTGCACTGCCGCTTTATCAGATTAAGACAGCGCCACACAAGGTATGCGTGATGAACATGAAATTCATTCTGGCCGCCGTTGCCGCGTTGATGGCCTCAGCGCCGCTCATCTCTGCGGCCGACTCCCATTGCGGCCCGTTTCAGATTGGCGATATTCCTTCCCCGGCAGGATGGACGAAAATCAACGGCGTAAAACCGCTCAGCCAGAAGGTCACTTTTTTGCAGCAGAAGGGTGACTATAACAATGTACAGATGAAATGGATCGTGCCGGCCACGAAATTTCAGGGCAACTACAGCATGAAGTATGTGAATAAGGACGGCAGGGCGACGCTTGATGTTGACGTTGTGCGTACCAGTCAGCATCAGATCCGTATTCACGGCCTCTACGACTGTGAAAAAATGAATTAAGCCAGCCTGCATCGCACGATCTGCTCAGGCAACGACTTATAGTGGCTACGGCTCTGCTTTCTGACAGGGGCTTCGCAGGAGCAAAGCCAACGGAAAACAGGCCATTTGGCTGTTCTCCCGCTGGCCTGAATCCGCTTTATTTATTGTCGCGACAATCAAAATACGCGTTTAAACGGCTTCACGGCGACCTGCTTATAGACGCCAGCGGCGATATAGGGATCATCCTCAGCCCAGGACTGGGCCGCTTCCAGAGAAGGGAACTCCGCGATCACCGTCGAACCGGTAAAGCCAGCCGCGCCAGGGTCGTTGCTGTCAACGGCAGGCATCGGGCCTGCCACAATCAAACGGCCCTCATCTTGCAGCAGCTGCAGACGAGCAAGGTGAGCCGGACGCACAGCGTTACGCTTTTCCAGCGAATCGGCATTGTCTTCAGCATAAATGACATACAGCACGATAGTTACTCCTGTAGGGGGCGGGTCAATTTGGCAGTTACGTTAAGTTATCGTAAAGTTTTGTGCAAATGAAAAGATAATGCGTTGTTGACCTGTCGCAACGAACCCGCGTTTTACGCTTTTTTCTGCCGCCCGCCCTGGGTGAGTTGTTGAAACTGATTGCTATTTGCATTTAAAATTGGCGCTTCACTTAACTGACCGAAAAGTTATGACGACGCTGACGACTCCTTTACCCCGCCGCTTATCGATACCCGTGTTGCTTTCAGTGGCGCTGCACGGCAGCGTGATCGCCGCATTGCTGTATGCTTCGTTTCATCAGGTAATTGAAGCGCCGAAAACATCACAGCCCATCAGCGTTTCGCTGGTGGCGCCGGAAGTCCAGCCCGCGCCACAACCCGCGCCGCAGCCAGCGCCTGAACCGCAGCCTGAACCTGAACCGCAGCCGGCCCCTGAGCCGCCGAAGCCGGAGCCGGTGCCGATCCCTAAACCGCAGCCCAAGCCGAAGCCTAAACCGAAGCCGGTGAAGAAAGAGGTGGTGAAGCCGCGTAAAGAAGTGAAGCCGCAGACGGAGCCGCGTCACGCTTCGCCGTTTGAAAATGACGCGCCGAAAAGCGCCGCCACCCGGCCGGCCACCGCGCCGAAGGCCTCATCCGCGCCTTCGCAGTCAATCTCGACCGGGCCGCGCGCGTTGACCGTCAGCAAGCCCGCCTATCCGGCGCGCGCCTTTGCGCTGCGTATCGAGGGACGGGTGCGCGTGCAGTATGATGTCGACAGCGCCGGACGCGTGGACAATATTCGCATTCTCTCCGCCGAGCCGCGCAATATGTTTGAGCGCGACGTGAAACAGGCGATGAGAAAGTGGCGCTACGAGAGTGGTAAACCGGGCAGTAACCTGACGATGACCATCGTTTTCCGCATCAACGGCGGCTCCAGCCTCGAATAACGTCGCCGCCAACCGCTCATAGCAGCGCGGCCGCCGGTAAAGGCAGCCGCGCTGTTCTGTATCTGTGCCGCCGTTAACGCGCGGTTATTATTCCGGCGCCTGATAGTGGCTTTTATCGGCAGGCAAGGGTCGGGATTTACCTTGTTCATCCACCGCCACGTAAACGAAAATCGCTTCCGTCGTACAGTAGCGCTGGCCCAACGGCTCGGATGAAACTTTCTTAATCCACACTTCGACATTAATGGTCATCGAACTGCTGCCGGTACGAATACAGCGTGCATGGCAGCTTACCACGTCGCCCACCGCCACCGGCTTAAGAAATGTCATGCCATCGACGCGCACGGTGACGACGCGTCCTTCCGCGATTTCTTTAGCGAGAATCGCCCCGCCGATGTCCATTTGCGACATCAGCCAGCCGCCAAAAATATCTCCGTTGGCATTGGTATCTGCCGGCATCGCCAGCGTGCGTAACACCATTTCGCCTTGCGGCTTGCGATTATTATCCATTGCATGATCTTCTGTATGAACGGGAAAACCCGGCAGGCGCGCCGCCGGGGAAAGCGTTATTTCTGATCCTGCGGCATCAGACGATAAATATAAACGCCGCTCAGCAGCGTAAACAGCAGCGTCAGACCGGTCAGGCCGAACACCTTAAAGTTCACCCAAAATGCCTGAGGCATCCAGAAGGCGACATAGATGTTCGCCAGACCGCAGGCGAGGAAAAACAGCGCCCAGGCGATATTGAGTTTGCGCCAGGCGTGCTGCGGCAGCTGCAGCTCCTTGCCCAGCATGCTTTGAATCAGCGGTTTCTCCATAAAGAACTGGCTAAAAAGCAGGGCGACGGCGAACAGCGTATAGATCACCGTGACCTTCCATTTGATAAATTCATCATTATGAAAAACCAGCGTCAGGGTGCCGAAAACCGCCACCAGCACAAAGGTAAAGATGGTCATTTTCTCCAGCTTGCGGTAGAGCACCCAGCTGGCCACCAGCGCCAGGCCGGTGGCGGCAATCAGCGCGCCGGAGGCGATATAAATATCGTACAGCTTATAGAAAATAAAAAAGACCACCAGGGGAAGAAAGTCGAGTAGTTGCTTCATTGTGAATTCCAGATCGTGCCTGAGAAGAAAAACATAACGGCATACCGAAGTATGCCGTCAGGTCTTATCGTGCCAGCATATACAGGCGGAACAAGTAGATCACCAGTACCGCCGACACCAGGTTGCTTAGCGCATTGAGCAGAACCGAAGCGACGTTAGCGGGCAATACGGTAAAAGAAGAGGCCAACAGCAGGAGCAGCAGTTTAGCCAGCAGCCAGACGACTACCGCCGGCGCGATCAGTTTCAGATTCGCCCAGGCGAGACGGAAGCTGGCGCGCATCGCGGCGATCACGCCGGTCTTCTCGACCGCCAGCACCACCGGCGCCAGCGAGAGCAGGATGCCCAGCATCACGCCTGGGATCACCAGCACCATAAAGCCCAGCTGCACCAGCAGCGTCATCAGGAAGGTTAACAGCAGCAGACGCGGCAAGAGCGGGGCGGAAGCGCCGATTGCGCGCAGCGCGCTGATGCGCTGCCCAGCCGACACCAGCGGGATCAGGCAAAGCATTGCGCCGAGCAGCAGCGTGTTACCCACCAGCGATGCGAAGGTGCCAGCAGCGGAAGCGCGCAGCAGTACCTGCTGCTGTTCCGGCGTCATTGTCTGAATCACTTCAATCAACGAACTGGCGCCGCCGCTGTCGCCTTCGCTCAGTATGGAAAGCTGATCGGCGTCAGGGGTCAGCGCATGGCCAATCATCACCGTAATAAATGACGTCAGTAGCGCAATCAGCACAATGGTCGCCAGCTGATGGCGCAAAAAATTTCCCGTGTCACGGTATAGCGAGCCCGCCGTGATGGACATGTACACTCCTTTGATAATAACCGGATTACAGATCCGGCGATTGTACATGGTCTGGCGGCGAACTGGCACCCAGACTTACATAACTTTCCGTAATCGACGGCAGGGAAGAAGAAAACAGCGGCGGCAGACCATATTTCGCGCGCGCGCGGTCGCACGCCTCGTTCTCCACGCCGTTTTCGCCGGACATAGCGAACTCGCGGCAGGGCGTGGGACGCTGTTCATAGATGCCGCAGGAGACACATTCGCCGATCTCGCCCTGTAACGCAACGCAGCGCGGCGCGCGCGCGTTGGTGCCGCGCATATTGCGCATCAGCAGGTTTAGCGGCTCGGTCAGCCCGACGGGTACCTGGCCGCCGGCGTCATCGGCCTCGGCCCAGTAAAAGGAAACGCGAAAGTGGGCGCAGCAGGCGCCACAGGACACACAAGGATTAAAATTATCGCTCATTTGATCGCCCGCCCCTCCGAGGCATCGAACCAAAATCACACAGGAAGATCAGCAAAATAATCCGTTGGCGAATTTACTGCAATGGCTATTTCAAAAACGTGACGACCTTGTGTGAGCGCTGTGTTTTTTGATTCAAATCAATTGTCGGTTTGTTAATCAGGTTAACCAAATTGATCTGGATGATTTTTATGTTTTTTCGTTGTAAAAAGCCCTGGAACATTTGGGGTACCTCTAACCAGGTAGTGGGTAACCCCCCTTTTAATGACACAAGGAGCAGGTATGAAAAGGGCAGCATTGGCATTGGCATTTTTGACAGCCGTTCCGGCAATGGCCAGCGCGCATCAGGCGGGTGATTTTTTTATGCGTGCGGGCAGCGCTACCGTAAGGCCCACCGAAGGTTCAGACAATGTGCTGGGAATGGGATCGTTCGACGTTAACAACAATACGCAGCTGGGTCTGACGTTTACCTGGATGGCGACAGACAATATCGGCGTCGAGTTGCTGGCGGCCACGCCGTTTCGCCATAAGGTTGGGCTGGCCGCCACCGGTACGCTGGCGACCGTGCGCCAGCTGCCGCCGACGCTGATGGCGCAGTACTACTTTTTCGACAGCAACAGCAAGCTGCGTCCCTATGTTGGCGCCGGTATTAACTACACCACCTTTTACGATACCGACTTTAACCAGACGGGACGTGATGCGGGTCTGAGCGATCTCAGTGTAAAAGATTCCTGGGGATTAGCGGGTCAGGTAGGGCTGGATTACGAGCTGGATCAAAACTGGATGCTGAATATGTCGGTCTGGTATATGGATATCGATACCGAAGTTAAATTCAAAGCCAACGGTAAGCAGCAGAATATTGATACGCGTATCGATCCGTGGGTCTTTTTCTTCGGTCTGGGCTACCGTTTCTGAGGCTCAGACAGCCAGGCGGCAGGTTTTTCAGGCCGCAGCGTCGCGGCCTGAAAAGAGAAATTACTTAATCTGCATATTGTTAACGACCGATTTTACGCCCGGCACCCGGCGCGTCACTTCCACTGCGTGATTCGCCATCTGCGGTGAGGAGACGAAACCGCTCAGCTGCACCCGGCCTTTAAAGGTTTCCACGTTAATTTCACGCGCCTTCAGCGACTCGTCGCGCAGGAATTCCGCTTTGACTTTGGTGGTCACTACGGTGTCGTCAATATAGCCGCCGGTGCCTTCCTGTTTAGAGGTCGGCGCGCAGGCGCTCAGCATTACCGCGACTGCGACGGCCGCCACAGCGCCGCTAAAAAATTTCATCAATTTCATCTTGCTGCTCCCTGTCATGAAAAAAGCTGTTGCCGCTGCGATTAACGGCCAGCTAAGTGTGGTTGAGGATCGGCAAAAATACAAACCGCCGCAGAAAAAGATGTGTATAAAGAGTGCCTTACTGAACGTAAGGCACACGGTGATTAGCGGGTGGCCGCTTTCAGGCCGCTGACAAAGCGCTTCAGCTCGGCCAGCATAATTTCCGGCTCTGCGTGATGCTGTTCGATGATTTTAACAATGGCGGAACCGGAGATGGCCCCGTCAGCGCCAGCGGCGATCGCTTCTTTCACCTGCGCCGGTTCTGAAATGCCGAAGCCCTGTAACGTAGGCGCGGCGTTATATTCGCGTAGTTTATCCACCAGGTGCTTCAGTGGCAGACTGGCGCGCTTTTCCGCCCCGGTCACGCCCGCGCGCGACAGCAGATAGATATAGCCGCGACCCCAGGAGGCGATGGCGCGCAGCAGGTCGTCGTCGGCGTTGGGCGGACAGATGAAAATCGGCGCGACGTTATGGCGCATCGCCGCCTGACGGAACGGACCGGACTCCTCGACCGGCACGTCGGCCACCAGCACCGAATCGACGCCAGCCTGCTCGCAGCGGGCATAAAACGCATCCACGCCGTTTGTAAATACCAGGTTGGCGTACATCAGCAGGCCGATGGGCAGATCCGGGTATTTCTGACGAATGGTCGCCAGCATCTCAAAACAGTGCGCCGGGGTGGTGCCTGCGGCGAAGGCGCGCAGCGTGGCGTTCTGAATTGTCGGGCCGTCGGCCAGCGGATCGGAAAAGGGAATGCCCAGTTCCAGCGCATCGGCGCCCGCTTCCACCAGCGTATCGATAATCTGCAAGGAGAGCGCAGGCGTCGGATCCCCCAACGTGACGAAAGGAACAAACGCGCCTTCTTTGTTCGCCTGCAGACGTTTAAACAGCTGCTGATAACGTTCCATTAAATCTCTCCCTGCGCTTTCAGAATATCGTGAACGGTGAAAATATCTTTGTCGCCGCGCCCGGAAAGGTTCACGACCAGCAGCTGCTCTTTATCCGGGTTCTGCTTAATCATCTTCATGGCGTGCGCCAGCGCATGGGAAGATTCCAGCGCCGGAATAATGCCTTCCGCCCGGCAGAGCTGCTTAAAGGCGTCGAGCGCTTCGTTATCGGTAATCGAAACATAGTCGGCGCGGCCGATGCTGTTCAGATGGGCATGTTGCGGGCCTACCGACGGGAAATCGAGCCCGGCGGAGATAGAGTAGGATTCTTCGATCTGGCCGTCTTCGGTCTGCATCATCGGCGCCTTCATGCCGAAATAGATGCCCGTGCGGCCATGCTTCAGCGGCGCGCCGTGCTCGCCGGTTTCAATACCGTGACCCGCAGGCTCCACGCCAATCAGCGCGACATTTTTCTCATCGATAAAATCGGCGAACATGCCGATGGCGTTGGAGCCGCCGCCGACGCAGGCGATCACCGCGTCCGGCAGGCGTCCTTCCGCTTCCAGAACCTGCGCTTTGGTCTCTTCGCCGATCATGCGCTGGAACTCGCGCACGATAGTGGGGTAAGGATGCGGACCGGCGGCGGTGCCAAGCATATAGTGCGCGTTTTCATAGCTGCCGGACCAGTCGCGCAGCGCCTCGTTGCAGGCGTCCTTCAGCGTGGCGGAGCCGCTGTGCACCGGGATCACTTCCGCGCCCATCAGGCGCATGCGGAACACGTTAGGCGACTGGCGCTCGACATCTTTCGCGCCCATATAGATACGGCATTTCAGCCCCAGCAGCGCGCTGGCGAGGGCGGAGGCGACGCCATGCTGTCCTGCGCCGGTCTCGGCGATAATCTCCGTCTTGCCCATCCGTTTCGCCAGCAGCGCCTGGCCAAGCACCTGGTTGGTTTTATGTGCGCCGCCATGCAGCAGATCTTCGCGTTTCAGGTAAAGGCGCGTTTTCGTGCCCTCGGTCAGGTTGCGGCAAAGGGTCAATGCGGTTGGACGGCCGGCGTAGTTTTTCAGCAGGTCGAGAAACTGCGCCTGAAATTCCGCGTCGCGCTGGGCGCTGACGAAGGCTTCTTCCAGCTGGCGCAGCGCCGGCATCAGAATTTGCGGCACATACATGCCGCCAAATTCGCCGAAATAGGGGTTCAGTAATGTCATGTGCTTTTTCCTTTTAAGCGCCCGCCGCAGGCAGGCGTTGTCTGTCAGTAGGCGCGCAGCGTCTGAAACACGGCGGCGATCTTATTGGCATCCTTGACGCCCGGCGCGCTTTCCACGCCGGAATTAAAATCGAGCCCGGCGCAGCCCGCCTGAGCAGCGGTGACGCAGTTGTCGGCGCCCAGTCCGCCCGCCAGCAGTACATTGTTCAGCGTCTGGCCCGTCAGCAGTGACCAGTCGAAGGGCTGACCGGTACCGCCTGCGCCGTTGTCAAAGACATAGCGCGTAACGTGCTGCAGGTCGCGCGTCGGCAGGGCGCTTCCCACGCTCAACGCTTTCCAGATCGCCGTATTCTGCGGCAGCCGGGCGCGCAGGGCAGTGATGTAATCCTGATCTTCACGGCCATGCAGCTGTACCGCATACAGCGACAGTGCCTCCGCATAAGTGACAACGTCACTCAGGGACGCGTCGCGGAAAACGCCGACATAGCGTAGCGGCGTCGCCGCAGCGATGGGCTGGGCTTCAGCAAGCGTCAGCTGACGCGGCGAACCTTCGGCGAAAATCAGTCCGCCGTAGATCGCGCCTGCTTGCCAGGCTGCCTGCGCGTCTTCCGGTTTCGTCAGGCCGCACACTTTGTTCTCGCCGAGCAGCACGCGGCGCACTGCCAGATGCAGATCGTCTTCGCCCATCAGCGCCGAGCCGATCAGGAAACCGTTGGCGAAGTGACTTAGTTCGCGCACCTGTGCATAGCTGTTGATGCCCGATTCGCTGATCACCGTCACGCCGTGGCCGAGACGCGGCGCCAGCTGACGGGTGCGGTTCAGATCGACCGAGAGATCGCGCAGGTCGCGGTTATTGATGCCGACCACTTTCGCGCCCAGCGCCAGCGCGCGCTCCAGTTCCTCTTCGTTGCTGATTTCGGTCAGGACGCCCATCTCCAGGCTATGCGCCACGGCGGCCAGCTGGCGATACTGTTCATCATCCAGCACTGAGAGCATCAGCAAAATGGCGTCGGCCTGATAGTAGCGCGCCAGATAGATCTGCCACGGATCGATAATAAAATCTTTGCACAACACCGGCTGGGTAATCGCTGCGCTGACCAGCGGCAGGAAATCAAAGCTGCCCTGAAAATATTTTTCGTCGGTCAGTACCGACACCGCCGAGGCGTAATTTTTATAAACCTCCGCGATGGCGACCGGATCAAAATCTTCGCGAATGACCCCTTTGGAGGGCGAGGCTTTCTTGCACTCCAGGATAAAAGCGGTGCGCGCGCCCTGTAGCGCATCATAGAAACTGCGCGAAGAGGGCGTCAGCTGCTGTTGAAATGAGGAGAGCGGCTGCGTCTGCTTGCGTTTTTCGATCCACAGCGCTTTATCCCTGACGATATGATTCAGTACGGTTTCCTGCATTTTTAGCCTCTTGCTGCTAACGCGACCACGCGTTCATAAGCCTGACCGCTGGCGATGGCGCTCAGCGCCCGCTGGGCGTTATCGCGTAAATCTTCATTGCCGAATATTTTCAAAAGCATAGCCACATTGACGGCCACCGCATGCTGGTGCGCGCGTTCGCCTTTACCCTGGAGCAATTGCGCCAGAATGTCACGGTTTTCTTCCGGGGTGCCGCCCGCCAGCGATTCCTTACTGTGATACGGCAGGCCAAAATCTTCCGGCGTCAGCTGATAACAGGTGATATCGCCGTCGCGCAGCTCCGCCACCTGGGTCGCGCTGTGGACCGCGATCTCATCCATGCCGCCGCCGTGCACCACCGCCGCTCGCTGATAGCCCAGCACCCGCAGCGTTTCGGCAATCGGCAGCACCAGTTCGGGGCTGTAGACGCCAATCACTGCCAGCGGCGGCCGCGCCGGATTGATCAGCGGCCCCAGCACGTTAAACAGCGTACGGGTTTTCAGCTGCTGGCGAACCGGCATCGCATGGCGGAAGCCGGTGTGATACTGGGGCGCGAACAGAAAGCAGACGTTCAGATCGTCCAGCGCCTGACGCGCCTGTTCCGCCGGCAGATCAAGGCTGATGCCGAAAGCCGCCAGCAGATCGGAGGAGCCGGATTTGCTGGAAACGCTGCGGTTGCCGTGCTTTGCCACTTTCAGGCCGCAGGTGGCGGCGACAAAGGCGCTGGCGGTAGAAATATTAATGCTGTTGCTGCCGTCGCCCCCGGTGCCGACAATATCGGCGAAGGCGTAGCCGGGGCGCGGGAAAGGGCGCGCGTCGGCCAGCAGCGCCGAGGCGGCGCCGGCGATCTCTTCCGGCCGCTCGCCGCGCACTTTCATCGCCACCAGCGCCGCCGCCAGCTGCGTCGGCTCCAGCTGACCGGTGATAATCGCGGTAAACAGCTGGTGGCTTTCCGCCTGCGTCAGGGTCTGCGCCTGATATAATTTCTCCAGAATATGGTGCATCGCGTTCTCCTCCGCTTATGCCAGCGCCCAGGCCAGGGTTTGTTCCAGCAGGCGCGCGCCCTGCGTGGTCAGAATAGATTCGGGATGGAACTGAAAGCCGCACACCCGGTCGGCGTCGTGACGCACCGCCATGACCATACCGTTAAAGGTGGCGTTCACCACCAGCTCATCGGGCGTATCGCTGCCCACCAGCGAGTGGTAGCGCGCCACCGGCAGCGGATTGCTTAATCCGGCGAACATCTGCTGTTCGTCATGAGTAATGGCGGACGCTTTGCCGTGCAGGATTTCGCCCGCCTGGCTAACGCGGCCGCCGTAGGCCTCGATGATCGCCTGATGTCCAAGGCAGATGCCGATAATCGGCAGGCGGCCGCGCAGGCGGCGCAGCAGTTCAGGCATGCAGCCTGCATCGGCCGGGGCGCCGGGGCCGGGCGACAGCATCAGCACCGGATTTTCCATCTGTTGCAGCCGTTCAGTCAGCGTATCGGCCGCAACGGTGTTGCGGTAGATCACCACGCGATGACCAAAGGTACGCAGCTGATCGACCAGGTTATAGGTAAAGGAATCGATATTATCGAGCAGCAGGATATCGGCCATCAGAACGTCTCCTTGCAGTGATGTGCGGTAGCGATGGCGCGCAGCACCGCGCGCGCCTTATTGCGGCTTTCATCCGCTTCAGCCTGTGGCTGCGAATCGAGCACCACGCCAGCGCCAGCCTGTACGGTGGCGATGCCATCTTCTACCCAGGCGGAACGGATGATGATGCAGGTGTCGAGATCGCCGCTGGCGGTAAAGTAGCCGACGGCCCCGCCGTAAGCGCCGCGGCGCGTACCTTCCGCGCCGGCAATAAGCTGCATCGCGCGCACTTTCGGCGCGCCGCTCAGGGTGCCCATGTTCATGCAGGCGCGATAGGCGTGCAGCACATCCAGATCGTTGCGCAGCGTGCCGACGACGCGCGACACCAGATGCATAATAAAGGTGTAGCGATCCACTTTGGTCAGGTCGGCGACATAGCGGCTGCCCGGTTCGCAGATGCGCGCCAGATCGTTGCGCGCCAGGTCGACCAGCATCAGATGTTCCGCCAGTTCTTTATGATCGGTGCGCATCTCCAGTTCGATGCGGCTGTCGAGATCGCGGTCCAGCGAGCCGTCGACGTGGCGGCCGCGCGGGCGCGAACCGGCAATCGGGTAAATTTCTATCTGGCGCGAGGCGGCGTCATATTTCAGCGAGCTTTCCGGCGAGGCGCCGAACAGCGTGAAGTCGCCGTCCTGCATAAAAAACATATAGGGGCTGGGATTGTTGTTTTTCAGCGTTTCGTAGGCCGCCAGCGGTGAAGGACAGGGCAGGGAGAAGCGGCGCGACGGCACGACCTGAAAGATTTCGCCGATGCGGATCGCCTCCTGCATGGAACGCACCACTTCGCAGTACTCTTCATCGCTCTGGCTGCAGCTAAGCGCCATCTCCTCGACGCGTTGCACCGGCAGCGGCTGTGCGGGCTGCAGCATCTGTTCATGCAACTGGTGAATGCGACGCTGCAGGCGCTGGAATTCGCTGGTGGAGGGCGCGAACAGGCTGGCCTGCAGCCGCGCGCTCTGGCGCTGGTGATCAATTACCAACAGCGTTTCCGCCAGATAGAAACAGTAATCGGGGCAGCGCTGCTCGTTACGCAGCGGCGGCAGCGGCTCAAAGCCAGCCACCAGGTCGTAGGCGAACAGACCGCCGAGCAGCAGCGCCTCGCGCTCCTCCTGCGGCGCCTTAACCAGCTGGGCGATGATGCGCAGCGCGTCAAACACCGACAGTGATTTCAGGCGGGAATCTTCATCCTGCTCATCATCAACCTGTGGGAAATCAAGCAGGCGGCCATCGGGACGCGCCTGGTTTTTCACTTCTGCTGGCAGCGCGGCGTCAAGCAGCGGCAGCAGCTGGGCGCCGTTCTCCGACAGCGCCTGTACGGTGACCTGGTTGCCCATTGCGGTGATGCGCAGCGCGCTGTCGACGATCAACAGGCTTTTCAGGTTGCGCTTGCTGTCGATATCCGCTGACTCCAGCAGTAAGGTCGCCGGGCGGGCGCCGCACAGCTGATGGAAAACCGCGGCGGGATCTTCACGGTAGGGCGCCGATCCGGTAATCAGTTTTAATTGTGGTTTTGCATTCAACATAATCGGTTCTCTGAAATTCGCTCAAAAAAAAGCCCGCGTTGTTGGCGGGCTCAGGTATCAGCATGGTGATCGTTATGCGTGACGTCGTCGCCCTTGAACGGAAGCGCGCCACCAACCAGTCATCAATTCGTGATTAAACATCATCATGGACACCCTCGCGTGAACTTGTGTACTAGTTAACGGGTTCAGGAGGTGAATGTCAATACTTTTTTATATAGCGGTTAATCCGCTATGATGCGTCGAATCGTTATGTTTCTCAGGAGTTATTTTGACCGCAACCACGTCGATAAGCGCGTTTCCCATTTATGATTTGCACAGCCACACCCGCGCGTCGGATGGTTTGCTGACGCCCGCGGAGCTGGTGCAGCGCGCCGTCGAGATGCGCGTAGGCGTGCTGGCCATCACCGACCATGACAGCGTGGCGGGCCTGGCGGCCGCCAGGGAAGCGATTGCGACGCGGCAGCTTCCGCTGCATTTAATTAACGGCGTTGAAGCCTCAACGCTGTGGGAAAATCACGAAATTCATATTGTGGGTCTCGGCATCGATCCCGCGCATCCCGCTATCGTCGATTTTCTGGCGGGACAGACGGAATGTCGTCTGGCGCGCGCCAGACTGATGGCGGAGCGTCTGGAGAAGGCGCAGATCCCCGGCGCGCTGGAAGGCGCGCTGGCGCTGGCGGAAGGCGGCGCGATTACGCGCGGGCATTTCGCCCGCTGGCTGATCGCGCAGGGCAAGGCCGACAATATGGCGAATGTTTTTAAGCACTATCTGGCGCGCGGCAAAACCGGCTATGCGCCGCCACAATGGTGTACAATTAAACAAGCCGTTGATGCTATTCATCATTCCGGCGGTTATGCCGTGCTGGCGCATCCCGGGCGTTACGGGTTGTCCGCCAAATGGCTGAAGCGCCTGATTGCGCATTTCGCCGACGTCGGCGGCGATGCGATGGAGGTGGCGCAGTGCCAGCAGCCGCCAAACGAACGCAGCCAGCTGGGACGCTACGCACAGGACTATAATCTGGCGGCGTCTCAGGGCTCTGATTTTCACCAACCCTGTCCGTGGATTGAGCTGGGTAAAAAGCTGTGGCTGCCGGGCGGCGTCGAAGCCGTATGGAGTCGTTTTCCTGTGTTGATGCCTTCTGCGGAGAGGGGATAAGAGGTTAGCTATGAATCAAATTTTCCATATTCATCCTGATAATCCGCAGCCGCGTCTGATTAGCCAGGCGGTTGACACCCTTAATAAAGGCGGCGTGATTGTCTATCCCACCGATTCCGGCTATGCGCTGGGCTGTCGGCTGGAGGATAAAAACGCCATGGAGCGTATCTGTCGCATTCGTCAGCTGGACGGCAGCCACAACTTCACGCTGGTTTGTCGCGATCTCTCTGAGCTGTCGACCTACGCGCACGTTGATAACAGCGCGTTTCGCCTGATTAAAAACAATACGCCTGGCAGCTACACCTTTATTCTGAAAGGAACCAAAGAGGTGCCGCGCCGCCTGATGAACGATAAGCGTAAAACCATTGGTCTGCGCGTGCCGTCTAATCCGGTGGCGCTGGCGCTGTTGGAGGCGCTTAACGAGCCGATGATGTCCACGTCGCTGATGCTGCCGGGCAACGACTTTACCGAATCCGATCCTGAGGAGATCCAGGATCGCATCGGCAAGCTGGTGGATCTGATTATCGACGGCGGCACGCTGGGACAACAGCCGACCACGGTCGTGGATTTAACCAGCGATACGCCGGAAGTGATCCGCGAAGGCGTGGGCGACAGCCGTCCCTTCCGCTAATCACCGACCGGCCGCGTGTTGATCTCGTTTTTATGATAGACGATCGCCAAATCGCCTATCGGCAGCGCTGCGGAAAACTACAGCCTCAGAGAGGAAACACAGGCAAGTCACTAAACTTCATGTATACTGTGCGGCCACATTGACCCTGGACGCTGGAAAACCAACGTTTCAGGGCAATCCCTCCTTTCAGGTCATGGCTCGCCACGCCGTGACAGAAGCAACAAACGACGCCTGTGAAGGCGACAGCGAGGCAGCTCAATGAGCGAAAAGTTACAAAAAGTTTTGGCGCGGGCCGGTCACGGTTCTCGTCGTGAAATCGAAGCAATGATCTCTGCCGGACGCATCAGCGTCGACGGCAAACTGGCGACCCTGGGCGACCGTATCGAACCCAACGCCACGGTGAAAATCCGTATCGACGGCCATGTCGTCTCCATCAGCGAATCCGCCCAACAGGTTTGCCGCGTGCTGGCTTATTACAAGCCGGAAGGGGAGCTGTGCACCCGTAACGACCCGGAAGGCCGCCCGACGGTATTCGATCGCCTGCCGCGTTTACGTGGCGCGCGCTGGATCGCCGTAGGCCGTCTGGACGTCAATACCTGCGGTCTGCTGCTGTTCACCACTGACGGAGAGCTGGCGAACCGCCTGATGCATCCGAGCCGTGAGGTTGAACGTGAATATGCCGTGCGCGTTTTCGGCCAGGTTGACGATACGAAAATTCGTCAGCTAAGCCAGGGCGTCCAGCTGGAAGATGGCCCGGCCTCGTTCCGCACCATTAAGTTCACCGGCGGCGAAGGCATGAACCAGTGGTACAGCGTCACCCTGACAGAAGGGCGCAACCGTGAAGTGCGTCGCCTGTGGGAAGCGGTAGGCGTACAGGTCAGCCGTCTGATCCGCGTGCGCTACGGCGACATTACGCTGCCGAAAGGCCTGCCGCGCGGCGGCTGGACCGAGTTGGATCTGCAGCCGGTAAACTACCTGCGCGAGCTGGTGGAGCTGCCGCCGGAAATCGTCAGCAAGGTGCCGGTGGAAAAAGATCGCCGCCGCACCAAAGCAAATCAGATCCGTCGCGCCGTGAAGCGCCATGCGCAGCTGGGCAATAATCGCCGGCCGGCAAAACGCGGTTAATAAAAAAGGCATCCTCCGGGATGCCTTTTTACTTTCCAGCCAGCCGGTTATCACCGGAAAGACGCGTTACCTTGCCGCCGCTCGATTGCCGACGACGCTAACGTTGACGTGCCCGGCAGATAAGCGACTGCGGGAAAGCGCTTCACGGCTACCAGTCGATGCCCTGCTGCGCCTGAATACCGGCGTCAAAGGCGTGTTTGACCGGACGCATTTCGCTGACGGTGTCGGCCAGCGCCAGAATATCGCGATGGCAGCCGCGGCCGGTAATGATCACGCTCTGATGCGCCGGACGCTGACGCAGCGCGGTAATAACCTCATCCAGCGGCAGATAGTCGAAGCTGACCATATAGGTCAGCTCATCCAGCAGGACTAAATCGAGCGTTTCATCGTTCAGCATCCGCCGCGCATGCTGCCAGACGGCAAGGCAGGCATGGGTATCCGCTGCGCGGTCCTGCGTTTCCCAGGTAAAGCCGGTGGCCATTACCTGGAACTCGACGCCGTGCGGCTCCAGCAGGTTGCGTTCGCCGTTCGGCCACTCTCCCTTAATAAACTGGATCACGCCCACTTTTTTCTGATGCCCGACGGCGCGTGCGGCCGTGCCAAAGGCGGCGGTGGTTTTCCCTTTGCCGTTGCCGGTAAATACCATCAGGATACCGCGCGTTTCGCTGGCGGCGGCGATGCGGGCATCCACCTGTTCTTTCAGGCGCTGCTGGCGCTGCTGGTGACGATCCTGCGCCATTATTCCGCCGGCCCCGGTTTGCGGCCCGGTTGCGCATCGAAGCTGACGCCGGTTTTACGGCGGCTGTCGTCACCCATCAGATAGAGATAAATCGGCATAATTTCCGCGGGCGTTTTCAGCTTGCCGGCATCTTCTTCCGGGAAGGCGCTGGCGCGCATTTTCGTGCGCGTTCCGCCTGGATTGATGCAGTTTACCCGCAGATTACGGTTTTTATACTCTTCCGCCAGCACCTGCATCATGCCTTCGGTGGCGAATTTCGATACGGCGTAGGCGCCCCAGCCGGAACGCCCGATGCGACCGACGCTGGAGGTGGTGAACACCAGCGATCCCGCTTCCGATTTCAGCAGCAGCGGCAGCAGCGCCTGAGTCAGGAAAAAGGTGGCGTCGACGTTGACGCGCATTACCTGCTGCCATATCTCCGGTGCGAGATCGGCAAGGGGAACGATCTCGCCCAGCAGCCCGGCATTGTGCAGCACGCCGTCAAGACGCGGAACCTGCTGCGCCAGCTCATCGGCAAACTGACGACAGCTTTCAGGCGTGACTTCCGCCAGATCGAGCAGGCGGATCAGCGGGGCCGCTTTTCCCAGCGCGCTGATGTCGTCGCTGACGCGCTGCAGCTTCTCTGCGTTGCGGCCCAGCAAAATAACCTGGGCGCCATAGCGGGCGTAGGTCAACGCCGCTTCACGGCCAATGCCGTCGCTGGCGCCGGTAACAAGAATAATACGGTGATCAAGCAGGTCGCTTTTCGGTTGATAATGCAAAACGTCTTCCTCGGCGATAATAGCTCAGCAGGGCTGAGGGCGGCTAATAGGGGTGTTATGCCTGAAAACGCATTTCAGTTCAACGTCGCCGCCGCCATTTCGGGTGCCGCGCTGCTTTACAGGCGACGAAGCGGACCGACTCGGCTACACTACGCACTGGTTTCAGAAAGGAAATAAGCAAAGGCGGAACGCATGGATTTACTCTTTTGGTATGCCCTGTTTTTAGCGAAAGTTGTTACCGTTGTCGTCGCCATTGCGGCGATTGCCGTCATTTTAGTCAATGTGACGCAGCGCAAGCGCGGACGGGCCGGACAGCTTCAGGTTGCGCAGCTTAACGAGCGCTACCGGGAAATGAAAAATGAGATGCTGCTGGCGGCGCTGCCGCCGCATGAGCAGAAGCTGCGGCAAAAAGCGGAAAAGAAAAAGCAGAAACAGGAGGCGAAGGCGGCAAAGCAGCGCGCGAAGCAAGGGCTGCCGCGTCAGGATAACAAGCCTACACTCTATGTGCTCGACTTTAAAGGCAGCATGGATGCTGGCGAAGTCTCGTCGCTGCGCGAGGAGATTTCCGCAGTGATGGCGGTGGCGCGTGAACAGGATGAAGTGCTGCTGCGGCTGGAAAGCCCAGGCGGCGTGGTACACGGCTACGGCCTGGCGGCGTCGCAATTGCAACGGCTGCGCGAAAAAAATATCCGCTTAACGGTCGCGGTGGATAAGGTCGCCGCCAGCGGCGGCTATATGATGGCCTGTGTGGCCGATCGGATTATCGCCGCGCCGTTCGCCATTATCGGCTCGATTGGCGTGGTGGCGCAGGTGCCCAACTTTAATCGTCTGCTGAAGCGCAATGATATTGATGTTGAGTTGCATACGGCGGGCGAATATAAGCGCACGCTAACGCTGTTTGGCGAAAATACCGAACAGGGCCGCAATAAATTCCGCGAAGATTTAAACGAAACGCATCAGCTGTTTAAATCGTTCGTGCAGCAAATGCGTCCGGTACTGGATATCGATCGCGTCGCTACCGGTGAATACTGGTACGGAAGCCAGGCGCTGGAGAACAAGCTTATCGACGCGTTGGGCACCAGCGACGATATTATTATCGGACGCATGGAGCAGTTTAACGTCGTTAACGTCCGCTACACGCGCCGTAAAAAGCTGATGGATCGCTTTACACAAAGCGCCGCCGACAGCGCCGCGCGCCAGCTGTTAAAGCTGTGGCAGCGCGGCGACAAACCGCTGCTGTAAAACTTATGTGCCCGGCGCGTCCGGGCACTATTTCGCCAGGTGGTATTTTTCTGACAGCGCCACCGTCAACGCTTTAAATATATTAAACACCGCCGTGCTTTTCGCCGTCGGCAGACCATTTTCATCCAGAAAATAGTTGCCGCGAAACACCAGCAGCCCGCCATTTTGCTCCACGTCGCTGACCTCAACCCCGGCAAAATAATCATCATGCTCGCGGATTAACGCACTGGCTTTTTCAAGGATGGCGTCTCGTGAAAGCGGCATCGTTTTTGCGTTCATTATTTAACCCCATTTTGACAGAACTACATTCTCTTCTATATTACTGGCCTGTCGTGGCTGACCGCAAATTAAGTGTGGATATTCTGACAGCAGAAAAAAGTCATAAAGGTGGCGCAAAACCAGGCGAGATGCTAATTAAGTTGCGTATCCGATTTTATCAGGTACAGTGTGGGCGTTTCAGGGTCCGGGCGTAAAAATGGCTTTACGCTGGCAGCAGGAAGCGCCGGTTTTCGGCTAAAAGGGGCCGTTAATCAGCATCATAGGCTGGCTTCAACGTGGTCTTCTGCTTTAAATCAGGTCGGGTTGAATTCTTCGCGACCCGCAGCAATATAGATTGGCACGCTGACTGGCAACGCTGAAAAACGCCATCATTACATTCGGACGTATTCATCAGGTAAAGGTAAATATGGGTAAAGCTCTCGTAATAGTCGAGTCCCCGGCAAAGGCCAAAACGATTAATAAATATCTCGGTAAAGACTACGTTGTGAAGTCCAGCGTGGGTCATATACGTGATTTGCCGACCAGTGGCTCGACGGTGAAAAAGAGCGCTGACGCTAAACCAGCCAAAAAAGGCAAGAAAGATGAAAAAACGGCGCTGGTTAGCCGTATGGGCGTCGATCCCTGGCATGGCTGGAAAGCTGACTATCAAATTTTGCCCGGCAAAGAGAAAGTTGTCTCCGAACTGAAAGCGCTGGCGCAGGAAGCCGATCACGTCTATCTCGCAACCGACCTTGACCGCGAAGGGGAAGCCATCGCCTGGCACCTGCGGGAAGTGATCGGTGGCGACGACAAACGCTTCAGCCGCGTAGTGTTTAACGAAATCACCAAAAATGCGATTCGTCAGGCGTTTGAAAAGCCGGGCGAACTGAATATCGAGCGCGTCAATGCGCAGCAGGCGCGCCGCTTTATGGACCGCGTGGTGGGCTATATGGTCTCTCCGCTGCTGTGGAAAAAGATCGCCCGCGGTCTTTCCGCTGGGCGCGTGCAGTCGGTGGCGGTGCGGCTGGTGGTGGAGCGTGAGCGTGAAATTAAAGCGTTCGTGCCGGAAGAGTACTGGGAACTGAGCGCCGATCTGACTACGCCGAAAGGCAGCGATCTGCCGATGCAGGTAACGCATCAGGGCGACAAGCCTTTCCGCCCGGTAAATAAAGAGCAGACCCAGGCGGCGGTCAGCCTGCTGGAAAAAGCCCGCTTTCATGTGGAAGATCGTGAAGACCGGCCGACCAGCAGCAAGCCGGGGGCGCCTTTTATCACCTCCACGTTACAGCAGGCGGCCAGCACCCGTCTCGGTTTCGGCGTAAAACGCACGATGGCGCTGGCGCAGCGGCTCTATGAGGCGGGCCATATCACCTATATGCGTACCGACTCCACCAACCTGAGCCAGGACGCCGTGGCGATGGCGCGCGGTTATATTGAAAGCAATTTCGGCGAAAAATATCTGCCGAAGACCGCGAACGCCTACGCCAGCAAAGAAAATTCACAGGAAGCGCACGAAGCGATTCGCCCGTCCGACGTGACGATTCAGGCTGAACAGCTGAAGGATATGGAAGCGGACGCGCAGAAGCTTTATCAGCTGATCTGGCGTCAGTTCGTCGCCTGCCAGATGGTGCCAGCGCAGTATGACTCCACCACGCTGACAGTGGCGGCGGGTGACTTTAAGCTGAAAGCGAAAGGGCGTATTTTACGCTTCGACGGCTGGACGAAAGTAATGCCCGCGCTGCGCAAAGGCGATGAAGATCGCATTCTGCCGGCGATTGAAATCGGCGATGAGCTGAGCCTGCAACAGCTTAATCCGAGCCAGCATTTCACCAAACCACCGGCGCGCTTTAGCGAAGCCTCGCTGGTGCGCGAACTGGAAAAACGCGGCATTGGCCGTCCGTCGACCTACGCCTCGATTATTTCCACCATTCAGGATCGCGGCTATGTGCGCGTGGAAAGCCGCCGTTTCTATGCGGAAAAAATGGGCGAGATCGTCACCGACCGTCTGGAAGAGAACTTTCGCGAGCTGATGAATTACGATTTCACCGCGCATATGGAAGACAGTCTTGACCAGGTAGCGAACGACCAGGCCGAATGGAAAGCGGTGCTGGATCACTTCTTTGCCGATTTCAGCAAGCAGCTGGAGCAGGCGGAGAAAGATCCTGAAGAGGGCGGCATGCAGCCGAACCCGATGGTGCTGACCTCCATTGACTGTCCGACCTGCGGCCGCAAAATGGGCATCCGTACCGCCAGCACCGGGGTGTTCCTCGGCTGTTCCGGCTATGCGCTGCCGCCGAAAGAGCGCTGCAAACAGACCATCAACCTGATCCCGGAAAACGAGGTTCTGAATATTCTGGAGGGGGACGATGCGGAAACTAACGCGCTGCGCGCCCGTCGTCGCTGCCAGAAATGCGGCACGGCGATGGACAGCTATTTGATCGATAACCAGCGCAAACTGCATGTCTGTGGTAACAACCCCAGCTGCGACGGCTATGAGATCGAACAGGGCGAATTCCGCATCAAAGGGTATGACGGCCCGATCGTTGAGTGCGAAAAATGCGGCTCTGAAATGCACCTGAAAATGGGGCGCTTCGGCAAATATATGGCCTGCACCAACGACGAGTGTAAAAATACTCGCAAAATCTTGCGTAACGGCGAGGTGGCGCCGCCGAAAGAAGATCCGGTGCCGCTGCCTGAATTGCAGTGCGAAAAATCGGATGCTTACTTCGTGCTGCGTGACGGCGCCGCTGGGGTATTCCTGGCCGCCAACACCTTCCCGAAATCGCGTGAAACCCGCGCGCCGCTGGTCGAGGAGCTGCAACGCTTCCGCGATCGCCTGCCGGAAAAGCTGCGCTATTTAGCCGATGCGCCAGCAACAGACGATCAGGGCAATAAGACGCTGGTGCGCTTCAGTCGTAAGACGAAGCAGCAGTACGTCAGCTCCGAGAAGGAGGGAAAGGCCACCGGCTGGTCCGCCTTCTATGTCGACGGCGAATGGCGCGTCACGGAAAAATAAGCGTCCCGCTTCACAAGGCCAGTCATCGACTGGCCTTTTCTTTTACTGCCTTATAGCTAAAAGCTATACATCAGACACGAAAATGTTATAGTTGTTATAGCTTTACCTTCTGAATTTTCCTGGTGCTATACCCGTCCGCGGCGCCTTTGCTTAGAGGCGTTTCCCCTGATTGCGCGCGGGTTCAGCGCGTGGCGTTATCTCGGGATGAATAACTATGAAATTGCAGCAGCTGCGTTACATCGTGGAAGTGGTTAATCACAATCTGAACGTTTCTTCTACCGCCGAAGGGCTGTACACCTCGCAGCCGGGTATCAGCAAGCAGGTGCGCATGCTGGAAGATGAGCTGGGCATTCAGATTTTTGCCCGCAGCGGCAAACATCTGACGCAGGTCACGCCAGCTGGCGAAGAAATTATTCGGATCGCGCGTGAAGTGCTGTCAAAAGTGGATGCGATTAAATCCGTCGCTGGCGAACACACCTGGCCGGATAAAGGCTCGCTTTATGTCGCGACCACCCATACGCAGGCGCGTTACGCTTTGCCGGGCGTGATTAAAGGCTTTATCGAACGCTATCCGCGTGTCTCGCTGCATATGCATCAGGGCTCGCCGACGCAGATCGCGGAGGCAGTCTCAAAAGGGAACGCCGATTTCGCCATCGCCACCGAAGCGCTGCATCTTTATGATGATTTAATTATGTTGCCTTGCTACCACTGGAACCGGGCGATTGTCGTCACGCCCGATCATCCGTTAGCGGGGAAAAGCAATGTCACCATTGAGGAACTGGCGGAATATCCGCTGGTCACCTATACCTTCGGCTTTACCGGGCGTTCTGAGCTGGATACTGCCTTTAATCGGGCAGGACTGTCGCCGCGCATCGTCTTCACCGCGACCGATGCCGACGTGATTAAAACCTATGTACGGCTGGGGCTGGGCGTAGGCGTTATCGCCAGCATGGCGGTCGATCCGGTCTCCGATCCCGACCTGGTGCGTATTGAAGCCTCTGAAATCTTCACCAACAGCACAACGAAAATCGGCTTCAGGCGCAGCACCTTTTTACGCAGCTATATGTATGATTTTATTCAGCGTTTTGCGCCGCATCTGACCCGCGACGTAGTAGATGCCGCCGTCGCTTTGCGCTCTAACGAAGATATTGAAGCGATGTTTAAAGATATTCGCCTGCCCTATAAATAATTAAACCCCAGAAATTAACAGGGAATAAGGCCGCCTTCGCGGCCTTTTTTCTTTAATACCAACTGATTGCACAGATTTCAGAATCTTTAGGATCATTTTTCTGTAAATGAAACATTCATCACATGTTTTTTTATTGTTATTAATTAAATGCGAAACAGTACACATTTTTGTACAGGCGTTTTTGCACACTGCCAGGACTATTCTCATACTCAAGTTAAACCAAGCCGCAACCGTAGACGACAGGCAGTTCGGAAATGTTTTATCAGGTATTAATTGGACCGGTTAGCCGATTTCGTAACGTTATTTGAGTTAAGTAAAGATTAAAAACGGGTGGGTTAGTTAAGTTTTGCTGATAGGAATTTATATCAACGATAAATAGTACTAATCGTTGAATGCAAGAAAAATAGCTGGATTTTTGGTCTTAAAATGTTTAGGATTTCTCCTAAAAGCTGATTGGTGTTAACAATCATTTTATTGAGAGTGATTATCAAAAACTATGGCTATGAGAATATCAGTACAACCTGGCGTTCAGGACAATTCTACCAACACAGCCCGCAACGGCATGAGCATTCGTCGTAAAGCTTGGCTTGCAGTGTTTGCTGCTTCCGGCCTGTTTTGGATAGTTGTCGCCTTACTGGTTTGGCAGATGTGGAGTTAATTATGTGGGAACAAGCATTGCGTATCAAAGCGCAGCCGGTCCGCAAATTAAAAACGGGCGGCTGCCCACCTAAGCCGCAGGAAAAAGTGATGATTCCGGAAGAGTGGAGTCTTAACGATGCTCAGCGCAGTTTTATTGAATTAATGCTCGATAACAAAAATAAATAAATCATAATTATTCGCATTAACACAGCAATCAAAAATAACTATTCATTTTTCCTTCCTGTTTATCGCCAGCGCGATCGGGGCGTCTTTATACCGCCTGATAAATTTAAACAATCACAGCATTCGGTAGAATCTATTTAGAGCGTTAAATAGATTCGGTGTTCTCTGTCTGGTGGTCGGAAATCGACCTGAGAGGGTGTCTAATGAATATTTCAATGTTCTCGTTTTTTAGCGCTTCTGCCTATTCACTGTTGGTGTGGGTGACTGCCGCCTGGCTGTTCATGCAATAACCTCTCTCACCGTGATTTTCGATTCGGCGCCCCGTCTGTCTACAGCGGGGCGTTTTGCTTTTCCGCCCGTGCGCTTTTCCTTCCCGACGTGTCAATTCGTGTTGTTATCAAAACGTTAACTTGAGTTTGTACTATCTTTAACACAGACCTTGTCATCCCTCGGGTTATTAAGATCATTATAAAAAGGAGGAGCTATGTCGTTATCCCTGCGAGATAAGAGCCTGGATACGTTGGATGTGAATGGTCAACGCTACCATTTCTTTAGTCTTCCGCGTGCCGCTCAGCAGTTAGGCGATCTCTCCCGCTTACCGAAATCCCTGAAAGTTTTGCTGGAAAACCTGCTGCGCTGGCAGGATGAAAGCTCTGTTACCGCCGAAGATATTCAGACGCTGGCCGACTGGCAGAAAACCGCCCATGCCGATCGCGAGATCGCCTATCGTCCCGCGCGCGTACTGATGCAGGATTTTACCGGTGTGCCGGCGGTCGTGGATTTGGCGGCGATGCGCGAGGCGGTTAAACGTCTCGGCGGCGATGTGTCGCGCGTGAATCCGCTTTCGCCGGTGGATCTGGTAATCGACCACTCTGTCACCGTTGATCGCTTTGGCGACGACGATGCGTTTGGCGAAAACGTCCGTCTTGAGATGGAGCGCAACCACGAGCGTTACGTTTTCCTGCGTTGGGGGCAAAAAGCCTTCGACAAGTTCCGCGTCGTGCCGCCCGGCACCGGCATCTGCCATCAGGTTAACCTTGAATATTTGGGTAAGGCTGTCTGGCATGAAGAGCAGGACGGCAGACAGATCGCTTATCCCGATACGCTGGTTGGCACCGATTCCCATACCACGATGATCAACGGCCTCGGCGTGCTGGGGTGGGGCGTAGGCGGCATTGAGGCGGAGGCCGCCATGTTGGGTCAACCGGTATCGATGCTGATCCCGGATGTGGTGGGCTTTAAGCTGACCGGCAAGCTGCGTCCGGGCATTACCGCTACCGACCTGGTGCTGACCGTTACGCAGATGCTGCGTAAACATGGCGTTGTCGGTAAATTCGTTGAGTTTTACGGCGACGGCCTTGACGATCTGCCGTTGGCGGATCGCGCCACCATCGCTAATATGGCGCCGGAGTATGGTGCGACCTGCGGCTTTTTTCCTGTCGATAACGTCACGCTGGGCTATATGAAGCTCACCGGTCGCAGCACAGAACAGGTAGCACTGGTTGAAGCCTACACGAAAGCGCAGGGGCTGTGGCGCGAGCCTGGCGAAGAGCCGGTTTTCACCAGCACGCTGGCGCTTGATATGCACGAGGTGGAAGCGAGTTTAGCTGGCCCGAAACGCCCGCAGGATCGTGTATCGCTGGCGGCTGTGCCGCAGGCGTTCCAGCAGAGCCATGAGCTGGAGCTGAACCATGCGCAGAAAGAACATCATCCGGTAGTCTACCGCGACGGCGAAAATGAATATGAGCTGAGTGACGGCGCGGTAGCGATCGCCGCCATCACCTCTTGTACCAACACGTCCAACCCCAGCGTGCTGATGGCCGCGGGCCTGCTGGCGAAAAAAGCCGTGACGCTGGGACTGCAGCGCAAGCCGTGGGTGAAAGCTTCGCTGGCGCCGGGATCGAAAGTGGTTTCCGATTATCTGGCGACGGCGCGCCTGACGCCTTATCTCGATAAGCTCGGCTTTAACCTGGTGGGCTATGGCTGCGCCACCTGTATCGGCAACTCCGGCCCGCTGCCGGAAAATATCGAAGGCGCGATTAAAGAAGGCGATCTGACCGTGGGCGCGGTGTTGTCGGGCAACCGTAACTTTGAAGGCCGTATTCATCCTTTGATTAAAACCAACTGGCTCGCTTCGCCGCCGCTGGTGGTCGCCTACGCGCTGGCGGGCAATATGAATATTAATCTGCAGGACGATCCGATCGGCGAAGACAAGACCGGCAAACCGGTTTATCTGCGCGATATCTGGCCGACGCCGGATGAGATCACTGCGGCAGTGCAGCAGGTCTCCAGCGATATGTTCAATAAAGAGTACGCCGAGGTGTTCGACGGCACGCCGGAGTGGCAGCAGATCAGCGTCAGCGAAGCGGCGACCTATAACTGGGATGAGGGCTCAACCTATATTCGTCTGTCGCCTTTCTTCGACGATATGGAGAAAACGCCGCGACCGGTAGAAGACATTAAAGGCGCACGCATTCTGGCAATGCTGGGGGATTCGGTCACCACCGACCATATTTCGCCCGCAGGCAGCATCAAGGCGGAAAGCCCGGCCGGGCGCTATCTGCTGGAGCGCGGCGTAGAGCGCGGCGACTTTAACTCCTACGGTTCGCGACGCGGTAACCACGAAGTGATGATGCGCGGCACCTTCGCCAATATCCGCATCCGCAACGAAATGGTGCCCGGCGTGGAAGGGGGCATGACGCGCGTCGGGCCGGATGGCGAACCGATGTCGATCTATGACGCCGCCATGATCTGGCAGCAGCAGGGCGTCCCGCTGGCGGTGATCGCCGGGAAAGAGTATGGCTCCGGCTCCAGCCGTGACTGGGCGGCGAAAGGGCCACGTCTGTTAGGCGTACGCGTGGTGATTTGCGAATCTTTTGAGCGTATTCACCGTTCCAACCTGATCGGAATGGGCATCCTGCCGCTGGAGTTCCCGCAGGGCGTCACGCGTAAGACTCTGCAACTGACGGGCGACGAGCTGATTGATGTTGAAAATCTGGCTGACCTGACGCCGGGCGGCACGGTGAAGGTGACGCTGACGCGCCCGGACGGCCGTCAGGAGGTGCTGGAAACGCGCTGCCGCATCGATACCGGCAATGAGCTGACCTACTATCAGCATGACGGCATCCTGCACTATGTGATTCGCAATATGCTGAACTGATAAAAAAGCCGGGCTTAGCCCGGCTTTTCTTTATCACGATTTCGGCAGCAGATGTCCCATCTTTTCCGCTTTGGTATCGAGATAGTGCGCGTTTTCAGGGTTGCGCCCGACAATCAGCGGCACGCGCTCAACGATATTGATGCCCGCTTCGCTGAGGATCTCCACTTTACGCGGGTTATTCGTCAACAGACGGACTTCATCTACGCCCAGCAGCTTGAACATATCGGCGCACAGCGTGAAATCGCGCTCATCTGCGGCGAAGCCGAGATGGTGGTTAGCTTCGACCGTATCGTAGCCTTTATCCTGCAGCGCATAGGCGCGAATTTTATTCAGCAGGCCGATATTGCGGCCTTCCTGACGATGATAGAGCAGAACGCCGCGCCCCTGTTCCGCAATGGCGTTCAGCGCCGCTTCCAGCTGGAAGCCGCAGTCGCAGCGCAGGCTGAACAGCGCGTCGCCGGTCAGACATTCGGAATGTACGCGCGCCAGCACCGCTTCGCTGCCGCTAATATCGCCAAATACCAGCGCGACATGATCGTGGCCGGTAGCCAATTCTTCGAATCCCACCATGAGGAAATCGCCCCAGGGCGTGGGCAGTTTAGCTTCTGCCACCCGTTTAAGCTGCATGTGACTCTCCAGAACCGTCATAGGTTGCGCTATCATCAAAGTAGCGCGTCGTGGTCAGCTTGACCGAAATCAATGCGTGCTATTTTGCCATAACCCGCCGTGCTACAGGTAATCCGTCACAACGATTGATGCGATAACGCACGATTATCCACGTTATTATGGTTATGTTATTCATTTATAAACTATTATTAAATCTCTCTATTCGTTTTCAGGTTAATGATAAGGAAGCAGCATGCTGGAGATAGCAAAACGCACCGCCCTGGGCGCTCTGTTACTGTCGGTGATGCCGTTGTTGATATGGCTTTCCGGCTGGCAGTGGCAGCCTGGCGCCAGTGGACCGGGGCTACGCTTCCTGTTCTGGATGACGGAAACCGTGACGCGGCCCTGGGGTATACTGACCAGTGCGATTCTCTGCGCATGGTTTCTCTGGTGTTTGCGCTTTCGGTTAAAGCCTGCGCTGTTTCTGCTGGCGATCATGATTACGGCGATCGTGGCGGGGCAGTACACCAAATCCTGGATCAAAACGCTGGTGCAGGAGCCGCGGCCCTATGTGCTCTGGCTTGAGAAGACGCACGGCGTGCCGGGCGATCGCTTTTATCAGCTCGATCGGCAGGCGCGCGGCCAGATGGTAGAGCGGCTGGTGGCCGATGATAATCATATTCCGCTGTGGCTGAAGCGCCACTGGGCATTTGAAACGGGCTTCGCTTTTCCGTCCGGGCATACCATGTTTGCCGCCAGTTGGGCGCTGCTGGGAGTCGGACTGCTGTGGCCGCGTCGCCACCGCAAAACCGTCGCGCTGCTGATGATCTGGGCAGCCGCGGTAATGGGCAGCCGGGTGCTGCTGGGAATGCACTGGCCGCGCGATCTGCTGGTCGCTACCTGGATCAGCTGGCTGTTGGTGACGCTGGCGACCTGGCTGGCGCAGCGGCTGTGCGGGCCGTTAACCATCCCGCCGGACGAACATCAGGAGATCGCGCAGCGTGAAGAAGAGAAAAAATCCTGATTGCAAAGCGCTTTTCCGGCCCCATAACCTGTACATGACAACAAAATAATGACCGGGATGTTATCTTTAGCCGGTTTCTGATCAAGCATCCTTATAACATTTTTGGCATAATCCTTTGGCTTACACCGAATTACAGGACGAAACGTGAAATATTTACTGCTCTTTTTACTGGTTCTGGTGATATTCATCATCTCCGTTACGCTCGGCGCGCATAATGACCAGGTTGTCTCATTTAACTTCCTGATCGCACAGGGCGAATATCGTATTTCCACGCTGCTGGCTTCGCTGTTCGGCGCGGGATTTGTACTGGGCTGGGCGATATGCGGCCTTTTCTGGCTGCGGGTGCGCGTGGCGCTGGCGAATGCCCAGCGCAAGCTGAAGCGTCTGCAGCAGCAAACTGTGCAGACTGAAAACGTGACTCCGTCACCCACGACCGTCGTCAAGGAATAACTCTCCATGTTGGAACTGCTGTTTCTGTTACTGCCCGTGGCCGCCGCCTACGGCTGGTACATGGGGCGCAGAAGTGCGCAGCAGGATAAACAGCAGGAAGCCAACCGTCTGTCGCGCGACTATGTGACCGGCGTAAACTTTCTGCTCTCAAACCAGCAAGATAAAGCGGTCGATCTGTTTCTTGACATGCTGAAAGAGGACAGCGGCACGGTGGAGGCGCACCTGACGCTGGGCAACCTGTTTCGCTCTCGCGGCGAGGTAGACCGCGCGATACGTATCCATCAGTCGCTGATGGAAAGCGCCTCGCTAAGCTACGACCAGCGTCTGCTGGCGGTGCAGCAGCTGGGCCGCGATTACATGGCGGCGGGGCTGTACGATCGGGCGGAAGAGATGTTTGGCCAGCTGACCGACGAAACCGATTTTCGTCTCAGCGCGCTACAGCAGCTGTTGATCATTTATCAGGCCACCAGCGAATGGCAGAAAGCGATCGATGTCGCTGAAAAGCTGGTGAAGCTCGGCAAAAGCCGCCATCAGATGGAAATCGCCCATTTCTACTGCGAGCTGGCCCTGCAGGCGATGGGCAGCGACGATCTCGATCGCGCGCTCGGCCTGTTGAAAAAAGGGGAGGCGGCGGATCGTCAGAGCGCGCGCGTTTCCATTATGATGGGTCGTATCTTTATGGCGAAGGGGGATTACGCCAGAGCGACCGGTCATCTGCAACGGGTGATCGAGCAGGACAAAGAGCTGGTCAGCGAAACGCTGGAAATGCTGGAAATCTGCTATCAACATCTGGCGCAGCCGGAAGCCTGGGCGGACTATCTGCGCCGTTGCGTGGAGGAAAATACCGGCGCGCAGGCTGAGCTCTATCTGGCCGATATACTTGAACATGAGCAGGGCGCCGAAGTGGCGCAGGTCTATATCAATCGTCAGTTGCAACGCCATCCGACAATGCGCGTCTTTCATCGCTTGATGGACTTTCACCTGCATGAAGCAGAAGATGGGCGCGCCAAAGAGAGCCTGATGGTGCTGCGCGATATGGTGGGTGAGCAGATCCGCACCAAACCGCGTTACCGCTGCCAGAAATGCGGCTTTACCGCCCACGCGCTTTACTGGCACTGCCCATCCTGTCGGGCATGGTCTACCGTTAAGCCGATCCGCGGGCTGGATGGCCAGTAACGGCGCGCCGCCCTGCGTCGCGTCTGTCTCCGCCCCGACGTTCCCTGTTGAAATCCCTGTTCGCGCCGCAATCGCCAGGCGTGAATTATCCCTATTAGTTACAACATACTAAAGGCTAAACCTTATTCTCCGCCTCAACGGCGCGGAAAATTCGCCTGACAGAGCGAGAATGGCGATGTGCGGCGTAGCTTAAGACTGTTTTCCACTGCGCCGCGCAGGTAGAATGCTTGCCGTTTTCCCCTGCGCCGTGCGGTGCCCCACAGTTGAAGGAATAGACATGTCACAATCTCAAAACCGAACTGATTCGCCTGTTCTGGTCGCGCTTGATTATGCTGACCGCGACCGCGCGCTGGCCTTTGTCGACCGTATCGATCCCGCCAGTTGCAGAATGAAAGTAGGCAAAGAGATGTTCACGCTCTTTGGGCCGCAGATTGTGCGTGACCTGCACCAGCGTGGTTTTGAGGTATTTCTCGATCTGAAATTCCACGATATCCCTAATACCGTGGCGCATGCAGTGGCCGCCGCCGCCGAGCTGGGCGTCTGGATGGTGAATGTCCATGCCAGCGGCGGGGCGCGTATGATGACAGCTGCCCGCGAAGCGCTGAATGGCTTTGGCGATGACGCGCCGCTGCTGATTGCGGTAACGGTGTTGACCAGCATGGAAGCCGCCGATCTGCTTGATATCGGCATTACGGCGACGCCGGCGGAACATGCGGCGCGTCTGGCGCGACTGACGCAGCAGTGCGGCCTTGATGGCGTAGTCTGCTCGGCGCACGAGGCGGCGCAGTTCAGGCAGCAGCGGGGTCAGGCGTTTCAGCTTGTGACGCCGGGCATTCGTCCGGCAGGCAGCGAGGTGGGCGATCAGCGGCGCATTATGACGCCGGTAGAGGCGCAGCAGGCGGGCGTGGACTATATGGTGATTGGACGTCCGATCACCCAGTCCGACGATCCGGCCGCCACGCTGCAAGCTATTCTGACTTCACTGAAGGAGCGCGTATGAGTAAAGACAATCCACTGGTCTATTCTACCGACGGCGGGCGCATCGCACAGCCGGAGCTGAAAGCGGCGCGGCCAAAAGGCGACGGCATCGTGCGTATTCAACGGCAGACCAGCGGGCGCAAGGGTAAAGGCGTGTGCTTGATCACCGGCCTCGATCTGGATGATGCGGAACTGACGAAGCTGGCGGCGGAGCTGAAGAAAAAATGCGGCTGCGGCGGGGCGGCGAAAGAGGGCGTTATCGAGATTCAGGGCGATAAGCGCGATGAGCTGAAAGCGCTGCTGGAAGCGAAAGGCTTTAAGGTCAAGCTGGCCGGCGGTTAATAAAAAACGAGGCCGCTCAATAAGCGGCCTCGTCAGAGAATAATAAGCAGATGCGCTGCGTAGCCTGTAATTATTATAAATTATGCATCAGTCAATCTGGTGACCGATAATACCACCAACTGCGGCGCCGCCAATGGTGCCTAAACCGCTGCCGTTGGTCAGCACGGAGCCGCCAATTGCGCCGGCGCCAGCGCCGATAGCTGTGTTGCGATCGCGTTTGGACCAGTTGCTACAGCCTGAAAGCGACATCACGACCACAGCGGCCAGTACAGTAGCGGAAATGCGTTTTGCATTCTTTGTCATAATAACTTCTCCTTAATTGTTGCTCACAGAGGAAACCCTTTAAGTATAGACGGCTCACTCTGCGTATCAGGTCCGCTGACGGTTTATTTTAGATCGGTTCACATCCCTGTTCATGCCGCTTGCGCAACAGAACTGCACAGATCCCGATCCTGCTTTATGCGCCAGGAACAGCAATTACCTTCTAACCATAAGGGTGCTAACAATCACCCCCGGTTCAATTGCATAAACTAATTATAGGCACTACCAAAAGTTACAACAGGTTAAAAACTCCTAAATAAGCGCGCAAAAATCGCTTCACAGCAAAATTGCGCCGCCTAATCAGCCAGCGCTTCCATACCTTTGCCGCGCCAGCCCCTTAACAATAGTGCATTCACAGAATGCTGGAAGGGAAAATTATGCTGGAACAACTCAAAGAACAGGTGCTTGAAGCAAACCTGGCGCTGCCGGAGCACAATCTGGTGACATTTACCTGGGGCAACGTCAGCGCGATTGATCGCGAGCACGGTCTGCTGGTGATTAAACCTTCCGGCGTCAGCTACAGCAGCATGAAACGAGAGGATATGGTGGTCGTGGCGTTAGAAAGCGGCGAGATCGTAGAAGGGGATAAACGTCCTTCATCCGACACCGATACCCATCGCGCGCTCTATCTCGCCTGGCCCGATGTCGGCGGCATCGTTCATACCCATTCGCGCCATGCGACCATCTGGGCGCAGGCGGGACGTGATATTCCCGCCTGGGGCACCACCCACGCGGATGATTTCTACGGCGCCGTTCCCTGTACGCGCATGATGACCGATGAGGAGATTGCCGATCGTTATGAGTGGGAAACCGGTAACGTGATTATTGAAACCTTGCGTCAGCGCGATATTGCGCCGCTGGCAATCCCGGCGGCGCTGGTTTACTCCCACGGACCGTTCGCCTGGGGCAAAGACGCGCATGCCGCAGTGCATAACGCAGTGGTGCTGGAGGAGCTGGCTTATATGGCGCTGTTCAGCCAGCAGCTCGCGCCGGCGCTTCCGGCTATGCAGCAGGCGCTGCTTGATAAACACTGGTTGCGCAAGCATGGCGCCAATGCTTATTACGGGCAAAAAAGCTGACGCCCTTCACAAAAACAAACTGCTGTTCATTTAATAATGAAACAGCGTTTTAATTTCACAGACAAGATCACTGTTTCTGAAAGTGAATAGCGCTATGTTGTCGCCATCGCCCTTATGGGCACGCAGGATTGATCCGTCGTCTTGCTTAACTAAGGTGGGAGACAACATGCAAATTAAACGCGCTATCGATAAAATTCCGGGCGGCATGATGCTGGTGCCTCTGTTTCTGGGGGCGCTTTGCCATACGCTGGCGCCGGAAGGCGGGAAGTATCTCGGCTCTTTTACCAACGGACTGATGAGCGGAACCGTTCCGATTCTGGCCGTCTGGTTCTTCTGTATGGGCGCATCGATTAAATTGAGCGCCACCGGCACCGTACTGCGCAAATCGGGCACGCTGGTAGTGACTAAAATCGCCGTTGCCTGGGTGGTTGCCGCCATTGCCTCGCGCATCGTGCCGGAGAACGGCTTTGAAGTCGGCATGTTCGCCGGGCTGTCAACGCTGGCGCTGGTCGCCGCAATGGATATGACCAACGGCGGACTTTACGCCTCATTGATGCAGCAGTACGGCACTAAGGAAGAGGCAGGCGCTTTTGTGCTGATGTCGCTGGAATCCGGTCCGTTAATGACCATGGTTATTCTGGGCACTGCCGGCATCGCCTCGTTTGAGCCGCACGTCTTTGTCGGCGCGGTACTGCCGTTCCTGGTGGGCTTCGCGCTGGGCAATCTTGATCCGGAACTGCGTGAGTTTTTCGGCAAAGCGGTGCAGACGCTCATCCCGTTCTTCGCTTTCGCACTGGGCAACACCATCGATCTCTCAGTGATTGCGCAAACCGGCCTGCTGGGCATTATGCTGGGCATCGCCGTCATTGTCGTGACCGGCATTCCGCTGATTATCGCCGATCGACTGATTGGCGGCGGGGACGGCACGGCAGGCGTGGCCGCCTCCAGCTCGGCGGGCGCGGCGGTCGCAACGCCGGTGCTGATTGCAGAGATGGTGCCGCAGTTCAAACCGGTAGCGCCAGCCGCCACGGCGCTGGTCGCCACCTCGGTTATCGTTACCTCGATTCTGGTGCCAATCATTACTGCGGTTTACTCGAAGAGAGTGAAAAGCCACCGCGTCGCAGCCAGTCAGCGCGCCGCGATTAAATAAGACTCCTTTCGCCTCTCCGGTTGCGCAATCGGGGAGGTTTTCTGTTTTTTATCTTAAAAATCAGTCCTTCATTCAGTGTTGTCTCGCTCTGCATTACGCTGGTGTTGCGTTTAACGCATCAATTATACAGAGGATGAGACTATGTCAGTGATTAACCAACCCACCTGCAGACTGTTCACCGAAGCTGGACAAACTACCCAACTCGATGCTTATTACGAAGAGGAGCGCCGCACCATGTGGATGATGTTGCGTGCGGAGCCGCGTCCTTCCTTTAATCACGGGCTGATAGAGGAGATTATGAACCTGAGCTATGCCGCGCAGCGCTCCGGCCTGCCCATCGATTTTTGGGTGACTGGTTCGCTGGTGCCGCAGATGTTTAACGCGGGCGGCGATTTAAGCTTTTTCGTTGATTGCATACAAAATGGACGGCGTGAAGCGCTGCGCGCCTATGCGCGCGCCTGCGTGGACTGCATTCACGCGGCGGCGCGCGGTTTCGACACCGGCGCGGTGACTATCGCCATGGTGGAAGGCAGCGCGCTGGGCGGCGGCTTTGAAGCGGCGCTGGCGCATCACTTTCTGTTGGCACAGAATAATGCCCGCATGGGTTTTCCGGAGATCGCATTTAACCTTTTTCCGGGAATGGGGGGCTACTCGCTGGTGGCGCGGCGCGCGGGGATGAAGCTGGCGGAGGAGTTGATTTGCGAAGGGGAGAGCCATACCGCCGAATGGTTTGAAACGCGCGGTCTGGTGGACCGGCTGTTCCAGCCGGGCGAGAGCTATCGCGCCACCCGCACTTTTATCGATACGCTGCGTCCCAAGCTCAATGGCGTTAAGGCGATGCTGAAAGCGCGTCAGCGCGTGCTGCAGTTAACTCGCGCTGAGCTGATGGATATCACGGAAGACTGGGTCGATTTCGCTTTTTCCATTGAAGAAAAGGATATCGCCTATATGGCGCGGCTGGTTCAGCTGCAAAACCGTCTCAGTTCGCAGCTGCGTAAAGCCAGCTAACGGATTAAATTAAGGCTTGGCAGGACGCTGAGCAAGCCAATGCTCCAGTTGGTCTGCGGGCATTGGCTTCCCGTAATAGTAACCCTGCCGCTCATCTACGCCGTTCTCCAGCAGAAACTGCTCCTCCAGCTCCGTTTCCACGCCTTCGGCAATCACGCGCAGATGCAGCGCCTTCGCTACCGCCACGATCGCATGTACCAGCGACTGTGAAACCGGACGTTCATTAACGCTGCGGACAAAACTCTGATCGAGCTTAATGGCGTCAATCGGCACGCGCGCCAGCTGCGACAGCGACGAATAGCCAGTACCGAAATCATCAAGATGCACTTCGGCGCCCAACTCACGGAACTGATTCATCAGACGCAGCGCCTGCTGCTCATTTTCAATCAAACAGCTTTCGGTCAGCTCGATATCAATAGGGCTGACGCTGATGCCGTTCTGTTGCAGCGCCTCTTTTAAATCGTTATAGATGCTTTGATCGAGCAGCTGCCGTGCGGAGACGTTCACCGCGACGCGCAGGTGAATGCCCTGGCGCCGCCATGCGATAATCTGCTGTAACGCCGTCAGCATCACCCAGCGTCCGAGCGGCACAATCAGACCGGACTCTTCGGCATAGGAGATAAATTCGTTAGGCGGGATCATGCCGCGTTCCGGCGAAAGCCAGCGCACCAGCGCCTCGGCGCCGACCACTTTGCCGCCTTCGCTGATTTTAGGCTGATAATGGATTATCAGCTGTTGGTGCTCCAGCGCTTTGCGCAGGTTGGTATCGAGCCAGAGATATTCAAAGACCCGCTGGTTCATTTCCGGCGAAAAGACGCAAGCCTGACCGCGGCCGTTCTCTTTGGCGTGATACATCGCCGTATCGGCGTTGCGAATCAGACTTTCGCGATCTTCGCCATGGTGCGGCGCCAGCGCGATGCCCACTGAACAGCCGGTATAAACTTCGATCAGACCGATGCGGAAAGGCTGACGCAGACGCGCCAGGATGCGCACGGCCAACGCCTCCAGCGCTTCCTGGGTGGTTTTTTCCGCCAGCACGATAAATTCGTCGCCGCCGAGTCGTCCCAGCGTCTGTTCCGGCTCCAGGCAGGAGAGCACCGCCAGCGAAACCGCCTGCAACAGCTGATCGCCGAACATATGCCCGTAGGCGTCGTTGACCTTTTTAAAGTTATCAAGATCCATATAGACCACGCCGACCTGCCGATCTTCACGCTTTTCCAGCACTTCGGTCATGCGCTGATGAATGGCGTTGCGGTTCGGCAGACCGGTCACGGTATCGGTATTGGCCAGCACGCGCAGTCGCTCCTGCGCTCGGCGTTCTTCAGTAATATCGGTGCCGGAACAGATCAGAAAGATTTCATTTTTGCCGCTGCCGCTGTGGACGAATTTATTGCGGAACAGAAACAGGCGCTGACCTTTGCGCGTTTTGACCCAGCGCTCCACCTCATAAGAGCTGCCGTCACGGAAAAAGCCGGTGATATTGCGGCGCGACGCCAGCGCTTCCTGCTTGGTCATAAAGAGCTTAAACACGTTGCGGCCAATCACTTCCTGCTCTTTCAGGCCGGTATATTCTTCGCTGAGGCGATTGAAACGCTGAATGTTGCCGTGCTGATCGAGAATAACGATGACCGAATTGGCTTCTGAAACCACCTGTTCGGCAAAAGAAAGCCCCTGGGTTAGATCCCGCGCCACGGATGAGGTGTCACCCCAGGCGGAGGCGGTGCCGGCCCATTCATCCTGATTGATCTTGCGGCCGACAAAATGCATCGGCAGTTCTTCGCCGCGTAAATTAATCACCAGGTTAACGCTGGAGGTCACCACCGTCATAGCGCGCAGCAGCTGCGCCTGAGAGGAAGAGAGCGGCACGGCGAGATTCGTTTCCGCCAGCTCTTCGCGTGACAGCCGGAGTGCATCGCTGTCGGATGTAAGGTGCCAGTAGGGGCTGCGGGTGCCAAACAGCGTAAAGAGCAACGTTTGTCCCTGATCTTCAAGCATATGGACCGTCCTGTAAGCAGATCGCGCGACTATTGTTATTTTAGTAATACTTTCCGGCCAAATATATAAGCACAGCACACTCATGGAAGAATATTTTTCTCGCAAAAAATTAACATTTTACGCGGCCGACAACAATAAGGCGCCATGTATTATGGCGCCGGATGGATTGAATTTACATTGTGATGCTAACAGCCATCGTCGAAAGGTAACACTTGTTGATGTTTCAACAGGGGCACTTTCCGATTTTGCCGCCCTTGCTGGGGAAGCGCGCTTCCAGACAGTAGCGATGAAAGGCTTTTTCCGTCATCGGCGTCGCCGCTGGATGATGCTGTTGCATATGACGCAGATAGTTTTGATAATCCTGCACGCCCACCATCAGACGGAAACTTTGCGCCAGACGTTGCCAGAACAGGCGCAGCCCTCGCGGTGACGGCGCGCTGGCCGGCGCCAGCGGACGACAGCGATAAATTTTTCCCGTTTTAGGAGGCGCCAGCGAAAAAAAATCAGACATGACGGGCCTCCTTACGCAGCGCCGCGTCGGTCTCATGCGTAGTGGGGCGTTCGCTTTTCAGCGCGCGGCGAATGACAAAGAACGCGGCGATCAGCATGGTAACCGCCACCAGCATAAAGAAAGCGCAGAGCGCGGCGTTAATCTGATTGCTTAACACAATGGTTTGCATATCCGCGACGCTTTTCGCCGGCGCGATCACCACGCCTTCATCAATCGCCTTGCTGAACTTATTGGCCTGGGCAAGAAAACCGATCGCGGGTTTTTCATGGAAGATTTTCTGCCAGCCAGCGGTCATTGAGGTAACAAACAGCCACGCCGTTGGCAGAATCGTCACCCAGGCGTAGCGCTGTTTCTTCATCTTAAACAGCACCACGGTGCCCAGAATCAGCGCCATCGACGCCAGCATCTGATTGCCAATGCCGAACAGGGGCCAGAGGGTATTGATGCCGCCCAGCGGATCGACCACGCCCTGATAAACGAAAAAGCCCCAGCCCGCCACCGCTACGGTGGTGCCCGCCATATTGCCGAGCCAGGAGCGGTTGTTCGCCAGGCCCGGAATCAGCGTACCGGCCAGGTCCTGCACCATAAAACGGCAGGCGCGGGTCCCGGCGTCGACGGCGGTAAGAATAAACAGCGCCTCGAACAGAATAGCGAAGTGATACCAGAAGGCCATCATTGCGCGGCTGTTAAACACGTCGGTAATAATATGCGCCATGCCGACGGCGAAAGTAGGCGCGCCGCCGGCGCGCGACAGGATCGACGCTTCGCCGACGTCGCGCGCGATGCCGTTCAGCATCTCCGGCGTCACCACAAAGCCCCAACCGTTAATCACCTGTGAAGCGTTTTCCACGGTCGTGCCGATCAGCGCCGCCGGGGAGTTCATCGCGAAGTAGACGCCCGGATCGATCACCGAGGCGCAGATCAGCGCCATGATCGCCACAAACGACTCCATCAGCATCGCGCCGTAGCCGATAAAGCGGATGTGGCTTTCCCGCTCCACCAGCTTGGGCGTCGTGCCGCTGGAGACCAGCGCATGAAAGCCGGAAATCGCGCCGCAGGCGATGGTGATAAACAGGAAGGGGAACAGCGCGCCGGAGAAAACCGGGCCGCTGCCGTCGATAAAGCGTGAAATTGCCGGCATCTTCATCTCCGGCATGGCAAAAAGAATGCCGATCGCCAAGCCGACGATTACGCCGATTTTCAGGAAAGTGGAAAGATAATCACGCGGCGCCAGCAGCAGCCATACCGGCAGTACCGAGGCGATAAAGCCGTAGGCGACCAGCACCCAGGTCAGGGTGGTCCCCTTCAGCGTAAAGAAGGGGCCCCAGTAAGGGTGCTGCGCAATATCGCCGCCGTAAATAATTGCCGCCATCATCAGCACAAAGCCGATAATCGATACCTCTGCGATTTTGCCGGGGCGCAGAAACCGCATCCAGATGCCCATAAACAGCGCGATTGGAATGGTGGCGGCGATAGTAAACAGGCCCCAGGGACTGTTCGCCAGCGCTTTTACCACCACCAGCGCCAGCGCCGAGAGGATGATAATCATCACGCCCAGCGCGCCGAGCATGGTGATCACGCCAGCGAACGCGCCCAGTTCCTGACGCGCCATTTCGCCCAGCGAGCGACCGTCGCGGCGCGTAGAGATAAACAGCACCAGAAAATCTTGCACTGCGCCCGCCAGCATCACGCCCACCAGAATCCAGATAGTGCCGGGCAGAAAACCCATCTGCGCCGCCAAAATCGGTCCAACCAGCGGACCGGCTCCGGCGATAGCGGCAAAGTGATGGCCAAACAGCACCCATTTGTTGGTGGGCACGTAGTCGAGTCCGTCGTTATAGCGCTCGGCAGGGGTTATTCGATTGTCGTTAAGCTCAAAAATATTTCTGGCGATAAACAGACTGTAAAAGCGATAGGCGATGCTGTAGCTGGCCACCGCAGCGACCACCAGCCAGACGGCGTTAACCGGCTCGCCCCGATTAATCGCCAGCATGGCGAATGCAAACGCGCCAATCAACGCCACGGCTAACCAGATCAAACCGGTTTTGACGTTTCTCATGACTAACTCCTTGTTAGATCCAGAGGGAAGAGGGTCGGAAGGAATAACAAGTTAAAAATAATTTAATGAATTGTTAAAGAAAGGGATATTTAAGAGAAGTGTGAGGCGGCAGGCGTTTTTTACTGCGGGGCGGGCAACGCGATAAGGAAAAAAGAAGGGACAGCGCAGACGCTGTCCCTGGGGGCAATCTAATTAGGCTGCCGGACGTGCGACGATGCTGCGAGTTTCCATCCGTACTTCGGCGATGGTCACCTCAATCACGTCGGTCACGCGATACACCACTTCGCCTTTTACCTGTACCGTACCGTTTTCCTGGCTGCATACCAGCTCATCGCGCACGGCGTGAATGAACGGGGCCGGAATAAAGGCGACGGCACCGTTATCCAGCAGGCGCACGCGCATGCCGCCGCGGGAAACGTCAATGATCTCGGCGCTGAAACGGGTATCGCTGCCCGCCGCTTTTTGCAGGAAGCGCGCGTAGAGCCAGTCGCTAACGTCGCGTTCAGCCATACGGTTCAGACGACGACGCTCGCCCATCTTCAGCGTCACCTCTTCGGTTGGGCGCTGGGCGCTTTCACCACGGATAATCGCTTTCAGCAGACGATGGTTGACCATATCGCCATACTTACGGATCGGGGAAGTCCAGGTGGCGTATGCTTCAAGGCCGAGGCCGAAATGCGGGCCAGGCTCGGTGCTGATTTCCGCAAACGACTGGAAGCGGCGGATACGGCTGTCGAGGAACTGGGTCGGCTGCGCGTCCAGCTGGCGACGCAGCTCGCGGAAACCTTCCAGCGTCGCCATCGCGGCGGCGTCGGCGGTCACGCCGTGGTTCGCCAGCACGGCCGCCGCCTGTTCGGCATTTGCAAGATCGAAGCCCAGGTGAACGTTATAGATGCCGAAGCCAAGCTTCTCGCGCAGCACCATCGCGGCGCAGATGTTGGCGGCGATCATCGCTTCTTCCACAATGCGGTTGGCGATGCGGCGCGGCTCGGCGATAATGTCCAGCACTTCGCCTTTTTCACCCAGCAGGAAGCGGTAGTCGGGGCGATCTTTAAACACCAGCGCATGCTGCTGGCGCCATTGGACGCGCGCCTGGCAGAGACGATGCAGTAAACGGATCTGCTGCGCGATCGCTTCACTCTGCGGCTGCCATTCGCCGCTGTTCTCCAGCCAGTCGGAAACCTCGTCGTAAACCAGCTTGGCTTTCGATTCGATCCAGGCGGCGAAAAATTGCACGTCGGAGAGCGCGCCGTCCTGCGCCACGGTAACGCGACAGGCGAGCGCCGGGCGGCGTTCGTTGGGACGCAGTGAGCAGACGTTGTCAGAAAGTTCGCGCGGCAGCATCGGGATATTAAAGCCCGGCAGATAGTTGGTGAACGCGCGCTCGGCGGCCATGGCGTCCAGCTTGCTGTCGGCCGGCACCCAGGCGGTCGGATCGGCAATGGCGATGGTCAGACGCAGCGCGTTGTCCGCCAGTTCTTCGACATAGAGCGCATCGTCCATATCTTCGGTGCTGGCGCTGTCGATGGTGACGAAATCGAGCGCGGTGAGATCTTCGCGTGCCAGTTGCTCGTCCAGCATCTCGCTGAATTCAACCGCTGGGGCTTCGCGCTCCAGATTGTGACGTGACAGTGTCACCCACCACGGCGCCAGATGATCGTCGCCGGTGGTGATAAATTCGGTAAGCTCCGCGTAAAATCCACGATCGCCTTTTAACGGATGGCGACGCATTTCCGCCACGGCCCAGTCGCCTGCCTGAAAATCATGTTGCAGGCTACGCACAGGACGGCAGGGAATGTTGTCTTTAATCAGCGGATGATCGGGAACGATAGAAAGGCGGTCATCTTTTTTCTGCACCCGGCCAACAAAGCGCGTCAGGAATGGCTCAACCAGCGTCTCCGGCTCGGCGATTTCGCGGTCTTTATCGGTTTGCAACGCAGCGATAACGCGGTCGCCCGCCATCACTTTTTTCATCTGCGGCGGCGGAATAAAGTAGCTTTTCTGCGCATCGACTTCTAAGAAACCGAAACCTTTTTCGGTGCCTTTTACCACCCTTCGACACGCGGCGTCTGGGCATGGAGCTTCTCTTTGAGCTGCGCAAGCAGCGGATTATCCTGGAACATAGTTGAATTCAGTTTCGTGGCCTAAGAGCGGCAGACAGTTTTACGCGATTACCTGTTCTGCGGCAAGGTGTAATAAACGTAAAAAGCCGGAAAGATCCGGCTTTTTACACGGGCTTACAGGCTATCAGGCAATACGCTGCGTGACCACTTCAGGCGTCAAAGAAATTTTCACCGGCACCGATTTGGAGGTCGGCGTGCCGCTGCCGTCGCCAAAGCTGGAAAGGGGCACCAGCGGGTTGGTTTCCGGGTAGTAGGCCGCCAGGTTGCCGCGCGGAATGTTATAAGGCACCAGCTTAAAGCCGCTGACGCGACGGGTGATGCCGTCATTCCACAGGGTTTCGATATCAACGTTCTGACCGGCCTCGTAGCCCAGTTCGCTCATATCTTCCGGGTTGATGAACAGCACTTCGCGCTGGCCGTACACGCCGCGATAACGGTCATCGAGGCCGTAAATCGTAGTGTTGTACTGGTCATGCGAGCGCAGCGACTGCAACGTAAACGGCACTTTGACGTCGCCCAGCTGCGGGAATAGCGAGGTCGGCAGCGCGGCGGCGCTGAAATGCGCTTTGCCGCCCGGCGTGTTGAAACGCAGCTCCGCCGCGGCGTTGCCCAGATAGAAGCCGCCCGGCTGCTCGCACTTCTTATTGAAATCGGCAAAGCCCGGGATGGTCGCGGCGATATGATCGCGGATTTTGTTGTAATCCGCCGCCAGCGCCAGCCAGTCGACCTTAAAGCTGCTGAGCACCGCATTGGCGATGCCTGCCACGATAGCAGTTTCAGAACGCTGCGTATCGGCCAGCGGTTTGCCGACGCCTTCAGAGGCGTGCACCATGCTGAAAGAATCTTCTACGGTAATAAACTGCGAACCGGTCGCCTGAATATCCTGCTCGGTACGGCCCAGCGTCGGCAGAATCAGGCTCTCTTTGCCCGGCACCAGATGGCTGCGGTTCAGCTTGGTGCTGATATGCACGGTCAGGCCGCAACGCTGCATCGCTTCTTCGGTGCGCGGGCTATCCGGCGCGGCGGCGGCAAGGTTGCCGCCCAGCGCGATCAGCACTTTGATCTCGTCGCGCAGCATCGCTTCCAGCGCTTCAACGGTGTTGTGGCCCGGCGCGCGCGGCGGTTCGAAATTGAAGTGATTCGCCAGCGCGTCGAGGAACGCCTGAGACGGCTTCTCATCGATGCCCATCGTACGGTTGCCCTGCACATTGCTGTGGCCGCGCACCGGGCAGAGGCCGGCGCCTTTCTTGCCGAGCTGTCCAAACAGCAGCTGCAGGTTAACAATCTCGCGCACGGTGTCGACGGAGTGTTTATGCTGCGTGATGCCCATCGCCCAGGTACAGATAACGCGATCGGCGCTCTGATAGATTGCCGCCGCTTCGCGCAGCTGCTGCTCGCTCAGGCCAGACTGCTGCTCGATCTGCTCCCAGCTGGTAGCGTCTACCGCCGCCAGATAATCTTCCACGCCCTGCGTCGCCGCGTTAATAAAGGCTTCGTCAAACAGGCCTTTTTCGCCCGCGGCGATGCGGGCGCGATGGGTTTCCGCCAGCGCCTTGACCATGCCGCGCACCGCGGCCATATCGCCGCCCAGGTTCGGCTGGTAATAGGTAGAGCTGATGGCGCCCGCTTTCGAGGTCACCACTTCCAGCGGTTTTTGCGGATCGGCGAAACGCTCCAGTCCGCGCTCGCGCAGGGTGTTGAAGGTGACGATCTTCGCGCCGCGATCGGCGGCGTGACGCAGGCTGTGCAGCATGCGCGGGTGGTTGGTGCCAGGGTTCTGACCAAAGACGAAAATCGCGTCCGCGTGATCGAAATCATCCAGACGGATAGTGCCTTTGCCCACGCCGATGCTGCGCTTCAGGCCGCTGCCGCTCGCTTCGTGACACATATTGGAGCAGTCGGGGAAGTTGTTGGTGCCGACCATGCGGCCAAACAGCTGATAGAGCCAGGAGGCTTCGTTGCTGGCGCGCCCGGAGGTGTAGAGCTCCATCTGATTGGGGTTATCCATCGCGTGAATATGCTGGGCGATCAGCGCGAAAGCGTTGTCCCAGCTGATCGGCTCGTAATGGTCGGTCAGGCGGTTATAGCGCAACGGTTCGGTCAGGCGGCCCTGATATTCCAGAAAATAGTCGCTCTGCGCATAGAGTTTGCTCACGCTGTGGGCGGCGAAAAACTCGGCGTCGATAAAGCGGCGCGTCGCTTCCCAGGTCACCGCCTTGGCGCCGTTCTCACAGAAGCTGAAGGTGCTTTTGTTGTCGTCGCCCCAGGCGCAGCCAGGGCAGTCGAAGCCTTTGGCCTTATTCATGCGCATCAGGTTACGCATATTTTTCAGCGCCTGTTTGCTGTCGATAACGAAACGGGTCGTGGCTTCGAGAGAGCCCCAGCCGCCCGCCGCGGCCTGGTACGGTTTAATTTGCGATTTAAATTTCATGATGAGTGCAGGTTTCTGGTGTGTATGAATTGTTAATTATTTATTGCTTCTTTTGCGGAGGAGTCTGCGGCGAGTTAAATATTTTGTCTAATTGATTGACTTAATGGTGTGATAGTTTTCCTTTATCGCGCGGCGGGAAAATGTGAGGTTGTTCAAACTTTGTTCGTTGACCGCAGCGGGCTGTGCGGTGCTAAGCGTCTCACTGGCTAATACTGAAGCTTTCTGGCCAGCAACAGAGACGATTTATGAAAGATTTTACCAGTAAAGTTCACGCGTTCGGCAAAGCATTGATGATGCCTATTTCTGTCATAGCCGCAGCCGGTATTTTCCTGGGCGTCGCTGCGGCCATGCAGAATCCCGCCATAACCGGCGACGCGTTCGCCAATATGCAGACGCCGCAAATTATTATCGGCTTTATCCGTAAAGTGGCGGGGGCGTTGTTCGCCAACCTGCCGGTCTTTTTTGCCGTTGCCAGCGCCATCGGCCTGGCGAAAGCGGAAAAGCCGACCGCCGCGTTCGCCTCCGTTATCGGTTTTATCGCCATGCATGTCGGCATTAGCGCCACGCTCGCCGCGAAAGGGCTGACGGCGCAGACCACCACGCCAGAGGCGCTGCAACGGGCCGGAATGGATCAGACCGCCGCGATGATGACCTCGGCGGAATATATCCAGATGTTGGGCATCTTCACCTTCAACATGAGCGTGCTGGGCGGGGTGATTGCCGGTTTGCTGACGGTAATGCTGCATAACCGGTTTTATACCCAGCAGCTGCCGACGGCGATCAGCTTCTTCGGCGGTCGGCGCTTCGTGCCGATCGTTACCGTCGTCGTGCTGCCGCTGGTGGGCGTGCTGCTGGCGTTAATCTGGCCGACTATCGGCGCCGGCATCGCCTGGGTAGGGGAGTTTATCGGCAAAAGCGGGCAGTACGGCGCGTTTCTGCTTGGCACCTGCGAACGCCTGCTGATCCCGACCGGGCTGCATCATATTCTCAATGAAACCGTGCGCTTTACGCCGATCGGCGGCATCGCTACCGTGGATAACCAAACCATCGTCGGCGCGCTTAATATTTTCAACACCTCGCTGACCCATCCCGGCTCCATTCCCGATGAAACCGTGCGCGGCGCCACGCGCTTTCTCGCGCAGGGGAAAATTCCGGTGATGATGTTTGGCCTGCCGGCTGCGGCGCTGGCGATCTACCACACCGCGCGCCCGGAGCATAAGCAGCGCGTCAAGGCGCTGGTGCTGGCTGGCGCGCTCACCTCATTTACCACCGGCATTACCGAACCGCTGGAGTTCTGTTTTATCTTCGTCTCGCCGGTGCTGTATGTGCTGCACGCCTTGCTGACCGGCCTCTCGTTTATGCTGATGTCGGCGCTGCATCTGATGATTGGCAACGTGCAGGGCGGCGCTATCGACCTGGTGGTATTTGGCATTCTCGGCGGCGCGAAAACCCACTGGTGGTGGACGCTGGCGCTCGGTGCTGTCTACGCGCCGCTCTATTATTACGGCTTTAAATTTGTTATCAGGCGCATGAATGTGGAAACCCCAGGACGCGAATCGGAAGATCAAGAGGCGCCAGCGCAGGCGGTCAGCGCCGATGAGCGTACCCGTGTAATCATCAGCGGCCTCGGTGGTGAAGCGAACATTGAAGAGGTCGACTGCTGCTTTACACGCCTGCGCGTGCGGGTGAAAGATATGAAAGAGGTGGTAGACCAGACGTTGATGACCACCGGCGCCAACGGCGTCAACCGTGTCAGCGACCATGACGTGCAGGTTATTTATGGACCGCAGGTTGAAAAAATTGCTAACGAGGTAAAAACAGCATTGGGCGTCGTCTGAAATCGGTTCCATATTTATGCGCCATTGTCGAAAAAATGAGGCGGGGCGCGGCTTGCAGGGCGATGAGGTTTTTTTCGACGTTATGTCAGATTGACTATAGTCAGGGGTTGACCTGTACTTTAGGGGAGTAGAACCATAAATTAATTTTATAAATAATGGCGGCGTCTGCTCGGTTACGGTTCGTCCGGTTTTGTATAAAACCACCTAAATGCTGCTTGCAGTCCGAAATTTGCGTCCGTAAACGAGCAGATGGTACGCGAGTACCGCCACACCAGGGGAACCCCATACTGATATCGCTTTATTTCAGTAGCACTATAAATAAAATTAAATTTAAACAGAAGGCTACCTGAGGGTGGCCTTTTTATTTGCCCGATCGGTCAACCCGCCGAGCACCGCTGAGATATCGATTGCCGCCGGACCACGATTACCGTCTTCTCCGCTCCCGCCACAGCGCTATCCCGGGCTATCGCCTATACTTTATTAACTTACCTGAGTTAATGGAGGAACCTATGTCAGAACGCCCCGATCACAACAAGCCTTACCCGGACGATAATGAGCATCACGGTCTGCCTGAAGATGCGCCGCACGCGCCTAATCCTTATGAAGAAGATGATTTTGCCGCCAACGGCGCGCCGGATCAGGAAGGAGAAATCCCGCGTAAGCGCGATGACAGCGGTGATGATACGGGCGATCCCTACGATACCGAAGGCAAACATTAATCCTTCCCCTGTTAATGCCGATAACCCTGATCTGACCCGATCGGGGTTTTTTTCGCCCTCTGCATTCACGCATTATTGCCCGTCGTTACCCGGATCTCTGCCGTTTTCTTCTCGCCAAACTGTGAGTAATAGAACAGAAAGCGCAGAGAGATAGCGCTTTGCCTCTGTATTTTTATTTTTATCTGCCGATAACTTATTAGAGCGGCAGCATAAGCATAAACGTTATCGGGCCGGAAACGGCTGAAACGCCCTACAGAAATCGCATTGTGAGCCTGAGCCAGCCACAATAATAACCCAGAGGTAAAAATGGATAACTTCCAGAAAGATATTGATGAGAGAGCGAATCTCGCCTTATCTAACAAATTCGAACTGTTATTATTCCGGCTGGGATCGTCTCCCGATAGCGAGAAAGCAGAGCTGTTTGGCATTAACGTTTTTAAACTACGCGAAATCGTGCCGATGCCGACTATCACCCGCGCGGCGGGCATGCAGTCGCCGCTGCTCGGCATGGCCAATATCCGTGAACAGATTATCCCGGTTATCGATTTGGCTGCCGTTGCCGGCTGCACGCCTACTAGCGGCCTCAATCTGCTGCTGGTGACCGAGTATGCGCGCAGCACCCAGGCGTTCGCCGTTGAGTCGGTGGACAATATCGTGCGTCTTGACTGGAGTCAGGTGCATACCGCCGAGTCGGGCGTCAGCAGCCGTAATATTACCAGCATCGCCTGCCTGGACAGCGACGGGCAGAGCAACAGTCTGGCAATGGTACTGGACGTAGAGCAGATCCTTTACGATATTATTCCTTCCGTACGCGACGCGGCGCCGAAGGAAATCCAGGAGCGCGCGTTTAAAATAAAACCGGGCGCGTCGGTGATCGTGGCGGAAGATTCAAAAGTGGCGCGTTCAATGCTGGAGCAGGGGCTGAAAACCATGGGCCTGCCGGCGATTATGCATACCACCGGTCTGGAGGCCTGGGAAAACATTAAGGCGATTGCGCTGGAAGCGCAGGCGGCGGGGCAGCCGATCAGCGACCGTATCGGGCTGGTGCTGACCGACCTGGAGATGCCGGAGATGGATGGCTTTACCCTGACGCGCAATATTAAACGCGAAGAACATCTGAAAAAAATTCCGGTAGTCATTCACTCTTCGCTTTCCGGCAGCGCGAACGAAGAGCACGTCCGTAAAGTGGGCGCTGACGGCTACGTGGCCAAGTTTGAAATCAATGAGCTGTCGGAAGCCATTCAGGCGGCGCTGGAAAAGGCGGCGGCAAGCCACGCCTGATAAGGTCAGGTTAGCGCTTTTCGATAATGCGCAGAGGCACAGACCGGCGCCAGCGCTGATCCGTTTCTGTCCATTTAACAACATCGAGATAAAGGGCGGCAGAAGCCGCCCTTTACTTTAGTTCTTCTCCGGCCAGGCGACGGCCGCAATGCCGTTCAGTTTCGGTTTGGCAAACAGCGGCCCCTGAAAGTTATAGACGCCCGCCGCTTCGAGCCACATCCACTCTTCAGGTTTCTCTACGCCTTCCGCAATCACTGAAATTTCCAGCGACGAACAGCATTTTATGATCGCCTGAACAATCGCCTGTTTAGGGCCGCTTTTATGTACGTCGTGAATGATATCGCGATCGATTTTGATCTTATTGGGCTGAACGCGCGTCAGCAGCAGCAGGCCCGCCGAGCCGGCGCCAAAATTATCGATCGCCAGGCTGATGCCCGCCGCTTTTAACTGCTTAATCGCCGTTTCGAACGCTTCCTCACGCGAAATCACTTCATTTTCGGTCAGCTCAACCGTGATTTGCTCAGGCACGAGGCCATGCGCCGCAATTTCCTCCAGTAGGAACTCAACCGCTCTGGGCACCACCACCAGCGACATCGGCAACAGGTTGATTGAAAGCGTCAGCCCATCGACGCCAAATTTTTTCGCCAGCGCGAAAGCCTGTTTCTTCGATTTCAGATCGATCTCATAAGCGGCTTCACGATCGGGCTGCGTGAGACAGGCGCGGGGAGAGCCACCCTCGGCGCTGCGCATCAGCGCTTCCAGCGAGACGATAGATCGTGAAAAAGGGTCGATAATCGGCTGAAAAGCGTAGTGCCAGGGCTGTGTATCGGAGACCGTGGTTTCTTTCGCCGGATGCGTCTCTTCGTCGATCAGGAAATCCCAGGCATCCGCTGGCGGCACTTCAAAATAGTTCTCTTTTTCCCGCGCCTCGACAAAGGTGCGGATAAAGAGTAGCGCTCTGTCGTCATAGGTCAGCTGGTATTTAGTCGTGCCTTTATCCAGCACCGCCTGTAACACCGAGGCCGGGTCATACTCTTGCAGATTAAACAGCTCCATCCCGACGTTGCCGAACCGGCGAGAAGGCGCGTAGTCGCGTAACAACTCCACCAGATTATGGTGGCGGCGATCGTTACAGATGCGCTGGTAAATGGCGAGTACGGCCTCTTCGGGACCTTCCAGAACCTGGAAAAAGTGCGTGCCGTTAAACAGCAGAATGCCGGTAACATCATAAGATTCGTTGAGCTTATTGGCTTTGCTCACCATCTCTTCCAGGATTTTTACCGGAACGTCATCACAAAGATGGCTGCGATAGATGAGAGTAGACAGCATGGCGGTTTCCTGTTCCTGGCGTTTGTGGCGCATACCTTACCAGAAGAGATGATAGCGTTGTCCAGCACAACGTAATAATTAACTTTGTAATTATTTTGTTGACAATTAAGTAGGCGCGAAGGGGAGAGGCTGTGAAAGCGCCAAAGGGTGGCTGACAGTACGATGGCGGCGTTTCCTTAACGGCAAAAAAAGCGTCGGGGCGGGTAATAAAACGTCATTAATGGTAAAGTAGCGCGCAGCGATAATCTCTCACAGGAGAAAAGATGTGATACGCGAGAAATTAAAACGGCCTGAAGGTAAAAAGTTTTTGCTCTCCATTTCCGCTGTATTTTGCGTGGCGTTAGCGATCCTTATTCGCGCCACTATCGGCGGCGTCATCGAAGAGTACAACCTGCCGCTCTCGGAGTGGTCAATGCAGATGTATCTGTTACAGGGTGCGATGGTTATCGTCTATACCCTGGTGCTAACCCTTATCTTCTCTCTGCCGCTGGGATTCTACTTTTTCGGCGAGAAATCGAATCATCAGTAAATGGCTAATCATGAAAGGCGCGTCCTGTGATAAAGCGCGCCTGACATTTACCGCTAAAAGCAGGTCTGCCTGACCCGCTGACCTGGCAAACCTCCTTTGCCGCTCTTATTCCTTTCTTTTGTAGTGCTTGCGCCTCCCTCCCGCATAAAGCGCTACGGCTGGCAGGCAAACTGTCCCGCTTTTATTGCGTTCGCGCAGTGAAGGGGAGTTAACTGCCTTATCAATACGGCTCAGATGATGCGATGTTGTCGGTGCATCAACGACTGGTCGCACGCTAACGTCCGCATCCACGATCTTTTCCAGAGAATCGCGTTCCAGTGCGGCGGCACGGCGACGAGCATGACGACGTGCCCTGGCATTTACTGCGATTGACTGACCGTAAATAATAGTGGTCATAGACATCTCCTGAAACTGTCCGGGTTAAAGACGTTGTTTTTGTCTTTTACTCTGCGCACTGGTCGCGCCTGACGTAGTGAGGGCAACGCTGTTTGAGGTACACAGATCCTGTCGCTATATTTAATTTAAGATAACTTAAATATATAGTCAAGATGATATGTTAAGATAACTTAAATATTACAGATTTGCTTAAATGTTAGGTAGTAAGGTGGGTGAGTATAAGAAACGGGATAAAAACCCGCACGTTGGCGGGTTGAATATGCTATCAGGAGCGTCTTTTTCGGTATCTGCGATGCTCAATCATGGTGCCGATGATACGTATTGGTACCTGATCCGAACGCAGAGTGGGGTAATCTTCATTAAGCGGAACCAGCTCAAATACCTCCTGGCCCGCGATAACGCCGCGCGGTCGATACTTTTTAAACAGCGCTTCTTCTTCACCGTTCTTCGCTACCACAAAGTCGCCGGGAAGCGGGATCACCTCAGGGTCGATCACCACCGCATCGCCTTCACGAAAATCCGGTTCCATTGAGTTTCCCTTGATAATCAAGGTAAAAGCTGAGTCTGATAGTTCCATATTTGTATGCAGAAACTCTATATCTCCCTCTATAGAACGGATTGTGCACTCAGCCGTCCAGTAACCGGCCTGCACATAGCTAATAACAGGCACGGCGCGAAAATCTATCGAACCGGGGGCGACATTCGTCGCTGCGCCATCACCCGTATGGAGATAAGCGGGCGCGCAGCCCAGCGCTTCCGACAGACGAAGCAGGTTATCGCCTCTGGGCGCGGTCTCGTCTTTTCCCACTGCGAGATGGCGACATGAGAAACACCCACCCGCGACGCTAAATCCTTTTGCGTTAACCTTAACTCTTTGCGTCTCGCGCGCAGGCGATCGCCAATCGTTTTCATTGTCATAGTTAAGATATCTTAAATCTGCTTGACTTAAGTTTCCTTTAGATAGATAATTTAAGTGTTCTTTAATTATAGCGTGCAGTGGGCAGACAGGAAAGCGTCAGCCAGAGATTTTAAACATGAACGCAGGTTAATCGGCGCGATAGCTTCAAGGGACGCCATGTGCATCTCCTCGAGTAGAGGCGCTGCCGACAGAGGTAGCCAGGAAAACCTGACTGCAATGCTTAGCAAAGAACAACGCCAGCGCTGCTGGCCGCCGCATCTGCGGCATCGCTCTTTACCATCCCGGCCCGCCGCCAACGCGGGACTGTTATCAACACAGCAAGCCGCAGTTGCGCTCTCGTCGCAGGGTGACTGTCACTGTGATGATGAAAAAGACATTAACGTACTGGTGACGCGTAAATCAGACGGCGTGCCGTTGAATATCATCAAGCAGCAGGACGGTACGGCAATTCGCATCATCGATAACGCGACGGTGAACCAGGGCCAGCGCAGCATTGAATAAGGTGCAACGTCATCCAGGCATACTCTGTATTTTTCGTTTTCGGCATTTTATGGGGGTATAGTATTTCCAGCCGCCGTCGACAAGATGGACAGCACCGGCCTCCGAATCCGCAGGCAGGGAAAGCCTCTGACGGCGGCTCCTCTATAATCCTTACCAAGGGTCGCCTCCGGGCGGCCTTTTTTACACCTCAGCCGTCGCGCTTTTACTGCTTTCGATAACTCATCGTGCGTTTCTCGCAAACGCAGCGGCGGCACGCGTGCATTATTTTGTGCGGCAACGCAACCGGCTGGGACATGCGCAGTCGGCAGCTTTTATCTGAATAACCGGTCAGCTCATCTTTACTGACATCGCTGAGCAGAATTATCTCATCCGCAAAAACCGAGTCGAACCCGCCAGACAGTAATAACCAGACTTGAACAGCATTATCGGGGGAAATGCCTGAATCAATCTATGACGTTTTACCGTTATTTAATCCATCGTTCAGAAAACAGATTTATTTATTCCACTATTTTCTCTGCAATAAGGAAACCTCAATGACAACCCAAACAACGCAAACCGCAGTACAGGCGCTTCCTGATACGGGTTACAGTACCGCTGAAAACATTCAACAAATTAAAAATATGGATCCACAGCGTGGCGCCATGGTCTTTTTTAATGACGGCTTCTTTAAATACGATCCTGATGATACAGAGACGGCTGAAGACGAAGCCTTAACGATAATCGCAGCAAACAATAAGCGGATGAAACGTCAGTTTACCGGCGATATCCAGGCCTCCTGGTTCGGTGTGGTCGCCGATGGGAAAACCGATTGCCGTAAAAATTTGATTAAAGCCTGGCAGTATGGTCTGTCAACAGGAAGAACCATCAAAATGCCCGTCGGCAAGGTCAATATTGGCAGCGGGTTTGAAACGTCCCGGCGTATTGGTTCCGCTGATACCGGAGAGGCGCGTATTTTACTGGTGGCCAAACCAGAGGATCCTGGCTGCATTATCGATGCCTATGGCTGCGTACTGGTGCCGGAAGATATAGCCCCTGTCTATACGAGTCCCGATCCCGCTTTTGTCACCATTACGCCTGACCCGACGCTAACCACTAATGACGTGTATCCTACCGGTACGGTTTTTAGCTTTATTGTTGCTGGTCAGACCGTGAAATATACGGCGAAAGCGGGTGATAAAGGCGCACAGGTTGTAAACGGGCTGGTGGCTTCGTTTAACAATATCAAAGCGCTGGCATTATGGTTGGCAACTGCATCGACCCAAACCGTAGAGAATGACGCCGGTGAGAAGGTGACGCGGCCGGTACTAAAATATGGTCGTACTAAAGACACCAATGATTTTCCATCCCAGGGGGAACAGAAGACGCTGATTAATGTGACCAGCGTAACAACCAACGGCTGGTATAACGAAATAAGGCATTTCCAGTTCTTTGGCTCAGGTTCAGGCGCGATTGCGAAGGTTAAGGATAATAACGCCTCTGAAAGCCTGTATAGCCCAACTGAGGACAACTGTCCGTTTCCGCCTTTTACTATCAAAGGGCTTGGATTCGACTACAGCAAACAGTCTTATCAGGGCGGTACGGCCGCAAATCCGGGCGTCAACCATGCTAAGCCCTGGGGAAATGGCGCGCGGCTTATGGATGTACAGTACGCCGTCTATTTTCAGCTTATCGACTGCGAGTTTAAAAACAATTACGGCAATGGCATTCGCCTGCTTAAATGCTATCGCCCGCGTATTCAGAATTGTCTCGGTGAAAATATCAGCGCTAACCAGGTTGTTGCCTCGGCTAACGGCGCTGAAAACGCGGATCATGCCGGCGGCTTTATTTTTGCCAGCTCCTGCTATGGCATGGTGGTAGATGGCACAACCGTACGTAATACCCGTCGCTTTGAGGCTGATTATGTTACGCCGAAGGGTACGCAAACCAAAGGCGGCATTTGCGGCTATATTGGCATCTGGCAAGAATATCCTGTCGACCATGAAACGACCTGGTCACAAAATAAGCTCGCTTTTCCTAAATATGTGCCAAATGTTTTATTTAATCTTCATGAAGCCAATAAATCACAGCTAAGCACCGATCGCATCGCTTCCGGCAATGCCATTATTAACTGTCAGGTAGAGGGATATACGCTGGGCGTTAAGGCGGAAAATTATGTTGAGGTTACGCTTTATAACGTTCAGGTACGTGACTGCTATATCCCTTTTCAGACGTCAAACAGCCGTATGCGGCTTCATGGCTGCACCGGGACTTTCGGCATCTGCGATCCGGCAGCTGGGCTGATGCGTAACCCTCAGCTTGGGTTTTCCTCGATTACGGCTATTCTGAGTGCGAAAGATTTCGATCTCAGACCAGATAACTTACAGAACGCTCAGATGGGGTATGGCGGCGCAGCCCCGGATAAAGCGGGACTGACAGCGCATGGCTGTACCTTTACGGCTAAAGACGGTGCGCTTATCTCAGCGGCGACAACAGGCGTGACGATTGATTCCTGTATGCTTATCGTCGATGGCGGGGCGGATATTTTTAACCGCGTCGCGCCAAGCCCCAAATCCGCAGGTTTGAGCTTTACCAATAATACGGTGATGCTGACGAAAGGGAGTAATTCAGCGGGCATGGTTGTTCGCGGCCAGGATTCGGCGCGCATCTGCAACAACACGTTTCTTAACCTGAATCGAGAACAGGTGTTTCTGATTGATTTTGGCAACAACCAGAACAGCGCCAGCGAGGGCAATGCGGGCGTCGTTGCTATCGATGGACGCGGCTATTTTCTTTTCTCCGGGAACCGTCTGTATGGCGCTGTTGCGCTGCGTTCCCAACACACCTATGCCCTGGTGCATTCTCGTGATAATACCTTCCATGCATGGCCTAAAAACCAGGAGGGGGCTTATCCAGGCATCACCAGCGCCAGCAAAATGTATCCCTTATGGCTGACGACGGGCACCACACCGAATGTTCGGGGTTTTGTCAGTGATGGTGACACCTTCCTGGTGAAAGCCGATTTTACTGCACCTGTTATTTATGATGTCGGCAGCAACACTCAGCTTCGTAACCTTACCATTCGCTTTGTGGAGTACGAAACCGGTGAAACGCCGCTTACAGGCGGCCTGGCGAGTTCGCTTATCCAGACCTGGGGTAATGGGGAAATGACGCTTGATAACGTACAGGTTATTGGCAATGAGGTGCGCAAGGTTGCGCTTTTACAGGGCGGCACTACCAATACCAAAGCCTGGGGGCTGACTTTTCGCAACGTGCGGGATGACAGCGAAGATGCGCCGTTGATCCTCTCTGGCACAACTGTAGAAGGGCCTCTGCGTCTGGAGGGCGCCAACCATTATGGAATGGGTAAAAAGTTATTTGGCAGCGCCGCGAAGGAAATGAACCTGAGTTCGAATATCAGTAAAAATTATCAACCTTACCCTGGAGAACGCCTGACCTATCATACCGAGCTGGTGCCAGCTAATCCGCAGGGCGCCATCTGGAATGGCACCGAGTGGGTGACCTACAGATTCAATGCGTAAACTTTTACCGTTTTAAGCGCGAAACGAATGATGGCGGCCTTTGACCGCCTTTTTAACAACGGTCTTTCAGTGTCTTCAGACCAGCTATGGCGTTTTATTTTTGTCCCATGGTTAGCACAAAGAGCTTTGTGCAAAAGCCTGCATGGCAGCAATCTCGGAGGCAGATAGTGAGTATGCTAAGATAATCACGCTATAAAGAGACCAGAGGTCCCTCTGCTCGACGGATAACCCATCAGGAAGGCATGTTAAATTTTAAGTCAGTACGCCTGCGAGTACATAATTTTCACGCACCCCGATTTTATCTATCCTAACTTACTGAATTATAATAACTATGGATATAAAACAACTTATTTATCTGTGCAATCTGGAGCGTGAGCGTCATTTCGGCCGCGCCGCGGAGGCCAGCTTTGTCAGCCAGCCGACCCTTTCAATGCGCCTGAAGAATCTGGAGCGCGAATTAGGCCTGTCGCTGATCAACCGCAGCAATAACTTTGATGGTTTTACCGCTGAAGGCGAAAGGGTGCTCGCCTGGGCGCGCGAGATCGTATCGGTTTATCAGGGACTAAAGCTTGAAGTGGAGTCGCTGAAGCATGGCGTGAACGGCACGCTGCGGATCGGCGTGGTGCCGCAGTGCAGCGTCTCGCTGCCGCTGCTGCTCAAGATGGTCAGCGATCGTTATCCGCAGCTTGATTACCGCATCGCGGTGCTCAGCGCCGATCAGCTGCTGGAGGCGCTTAACAGCCATACCGTGGATGTCGGCATCGGCTTTTTTGAACTGGCGACACTGCGCGAGCTGCATTTTCAGGCGGAGTCCCTGACCGATAACGGCGTGGAACTGGTTTACCATCCCGACCATTTTCCTGAGCTGGACGCGTATGACACGCTGCGCGTCACGGATATCGCTACGCTGCCGCTCTGCCTGGCGGAGCCAACCCGCTATTTTCGGCGCTATCTCGACGCCAGCTTCCGCGAAGCGGGCGTGACACAGCGCGTAATTATGGAGAGCACCTCAATATTTCAGCTGCTGCAAGGGGTACAGGTGGGGCTGGGCTGCCTGATCTCCCCGGTGGGGCACCTGCTGCCTGATATGAACCCGGCGTTGCACCGGCGTCCGCTGGCGATCGCGCCGATGGCGCGTCATGCGGCGGTGGTCATTGCCGAACCGGGACGCGCCACGCCGCTGTCGCAGCATTTCTTTGATGAGGTGCGGCGCATTCTCAGTGAGGGTTAATGCTCGCCAAGCGCCTGTACCAGCCGGTTATTCCAACCCGCCAGCGCCACGCGCAACACCAGCGCGAACAGCTGCTGTTGCGACACACCCTGCGCCAGTAGCGGCTGCAAATGCGCGGCGCTAAGGCGATCCGGCGCGCGCGTCAGCTGGGCGGCGAACGGGATCAGCGCCTGCATTAACGGCTCACGACGGCAGGCGTTCAGCGCATGTTCAACGCCCTGACGTAATTCATCCGCATACGGACCGCGATAACTTTCAAAGCAGAGCGTGCTGCCGTTGATGCGCGCCGCCACCGCCTGCGCCAGCCGCTCCAGATCCGTTGCGGGCGACAGGGTGGAGTGCCAGTCGCTCCAGACGCGCAGCGCCTGTTCATCCCATGCGAGCAGCCAGGCCATTTCCGTCAGCGCGCATGATTCCTGCGCCGCTTCAATCGCCGCCAGCTGCTGTGGGCTGGCGTAGCGCCGTTCCAGCGGCGGCAAACGCGGACGCCAGGCGCGCTGCGTAGCAAAGCGCTGCGCTTCCGCATCGATCATCTCATTCAGGCCCGGCAGCCAGCACACCGGCAGACCGATCATCGCCTGCACGCCAGCCGCCACGCGCGCCTGAGCGCTGACAAAGCCGATAATCTGGCAGATTGTGACGATATCAGGCGCGGTCAGCCCTACCTCATCAAGCCGCTGGAGCGCGGCGGCATCGATCACCGCGGGCTGGCTGGCGAGCTGACGGGCGAACTGCGTCATCTGCGTAAGACGGTTATTGCTTTCGCGCGACGAGTCGGGCCCGGAGAGGGGATTAAGCCGCGCAGCGTAGTGGTTGCACAGTCGCTGGATGTTGTTGACCTGCGCCACCGTTAACGCGGTGGCGAGCTTATCGTACAGCGTCAGCGTGTGGGTGAGCGTCGGCGTCACGCTGTCAGGCAGCAGCAGCAGGCTGAGCGCCTGTCCCGCCTGTAACGACTGACGAAAATGATGAAACAGCGGGGCCAGGGCGTCGCCCTGCTGTTGCAGGCCGAGTAAAAAACGATCGTCAGCCCGCGCCGCTTCGGGATAAAGCGGGGGCGCCTGTTCAGCGCGATAGCTGGCCTGGGTTTCATGATACCAGTGGCTGTTGCCGGAATAACGGCGTGGTTCCATGCGCGTTCCTTTCACAAATGAGCAAACCCGATGCATTAAAACACAGCAGAAAACGCCGTAAATTCGGGTCAGAATGGCAGGACTATCCTGCAACAAGCGAAAGGTGGCATCAAAGAATGTTCAGCGATAATAAATAGCGGAAAGCTATAACGTGAGAGGCGAGAAAAAGCGCGGGGGGAAAGCGGGCGAGACTGACGCCTCGCCCAAAGAACCTTATTTCAGTTCCAGTTCGTTCATTGCAGCGATGCTGAAGCCGCCGTCAACGTGAACCACTTCGCCGGTGATGCCGCCAGCCAGGTCGGAACACAGGAAGGCCGCGGAGTTGCCCACGTCTTCGATAGTCACGGTGCGACGGATCGGCGTAACCGCTTCACAGTGCGCCAGCATTTTACGGAAGTCCTTGATGCCGGACGCCGCCAGGGTACGGATCGGACCGGCGGAAACGGCGTTGACGCGCACGCCTTCCGGACCCATCGCGTTCGCCATGTAGCGTACGTTCGCTTCCAGAGACGCTTTCGCCAGACCCATGACGTTGTAGTTCGGGATCGCGCGCTCTGCGCCCAGGTAAGACAGGGTCAGCAGCGCTGAGTTCGGGTTCAGCATCGCACGGCACTCTTTCGCCATCGCCACAAAGCTGTAGGCGCTGATGTCGTGCGCGATTTTGAAACCTTCGCGGGTGACGGCGTTCACATAGTCGCCATCCAGCTGATCGCCTGGGGCGAAGCCGATAGAGTGAACGAAACCGTCAAATTTAGGCCAGGTTTTTGCCAGTTCAGTAAACAGCGCTTTGATGCTCTCATCTTCAGCAACGTCACACGGCAGAACGATATCGGAGCCCAGTTCTTTAGCGAACTCTTCAACGCGGCCTTTCAGTTTATCGTTCTGATAGGTGAAAGCCAGTTCCGCGCCCTGTTTGTGCATCGCCTGTGCAATACCGTAGGCGATGGAGAGTTTACTGGCAACGCCAGTAATCAGAATGCGCTTACCGGAAAGAAAACCCATAGCTGTAATCCTTATGGTCATTGTTGTTGGCGGCCGCAAAGCTTAAAAAATGCGCAGCCGCGTTAATCGACCCGGCGATTCTAGCACGAGTCTGGAGATAGCGTTAATCCGACCTGTCGGTTGGCGAAAAGCGCCGCAGCAGGTGAATAAGGCCAGGCATTTAAACCGGCGGATCGCGGCGCCATGCGTCCGCCGTCAGCGCCTCGCCGAAGTGGCTGGCGATCATGCGGCGTGTCAGGTTGTGCAGGGGAGCGGCCAGCACATCGGCGGTGCCGCCGCGCTCCACAACTTCCCCCTGGCTCATCACCAGTACCTGATCGCTGATGTGCTTCATCATGCCGAGATGCTGAGTAACGAAAATATAGGAAAGCCCGTGCTTATTCTGCAGTTCCAGCAGCAGGTTGACCAGCTGCGAACGCATCGACATATCGAGCGAGGCCATCGCTTCATCGGCGATAATCACTTTCGGTTGCAGGATCAGCGCGCGCGCCAGGCCAACGCGCTGTTTCTGACCTGGCGCCAGCATATGCGGATAATAGGCAGCGTGGTCGGGCAACAGGCCCACCTGGCGCAGCGTGGCGTTAATGCGCTTTTCGCGCGCCTGGGCGTCGAGATCGCTGTTCAGACGCAGCGGAAAATCGAGAATATGGCCGATGCGCTGACGCGGATTCAGCGAGGTAGAAGGGTCCTGAAAAATCATGCGGATAAGCTTACTGCGAAAACTGTAGTCGCCGTAGTGCAGCGGGCTGTCGTTAATGACGATTTCGCCCGCGGTCGGCTCCACCATGCCGCTGAGCATCTTCGCCAGCGTCGATTTGCCGGAGCCGTTTTCGCCGATGATCGCCAGCGTCTGCCGCTCGCGCAGCGTAAAGCTGACATCCTTAACCGCTTCAACGTGCTGACGTCGAAACAGCCCGGTGCGATAGCGATAAGTTTTGCTGAGGTTACGCACTTCCAGCAGGGTCTCAACCATCAGGGCTTCTCCATATTCAGCGGAAAGTGGCAGGCGAAAAGATGATTCTTCGCGCCAGCCAGGCGCGGCGTTTCGATGCATTTCTTCTGCGCGTAGGGGCAGCGCGGGCCCAGACGGCAGCCGATAGGCAAATGCTCCAGCGACGGAATCGCGCCCGGCAAGGTGTTCAGACGGCTTTTATGCGGCAGCGCGCTACCGAAATCGGGCATTGCGCGAATCAGCGCCTGGGTATACGGATGATGCGGCGTATTGATCAGATCGCTGCTGGAGGCGGTCTCCACCGTCTGTCCGCAGTAAAGCACATTGATGCGGTTGGCCCACTGGCTCATGGTGCGCAGGTCGTGGCTAATCAGCAAAATGGTGGTGTTATTATTCTGGTTGAGCCGGCTCAGCAGACGGAAAATTTGCGCCTGAGTGGTCGGCTCCATGGCGTTGGTCGGCTCATCGGCGATCAGCAGACGCGGCTGGTTCGCCAGCGCGATAGCGATCATGACTTTCTGGCATTCCCCTTCGGTCAGCTCGTAGGGATAGCTGCGCATAATATCCTTATGATCTTTAATGCCGACGCGATGCAGCAGTTCGATAGCGCGCGCGTGGCGCCAGCGGAAGCGTTGATACCAGCGCCCTTTGTAAGTCCAGCCGGGGATCGCCTGCATAATCTGGCGGCCCACTCTTTCCGATGGGTCGAGACAGGATTGCGGCTCCTGAAAAATCATCGATACGTTGTGGCCGATAATGCGGCGGCGCTCGCGTGGCGACAGGCGAAGCAGATCGATGTCATTAAAGCGCATCCGATCGGCGCTGACGCGCCAGTTATCTTTGGTCACTCCGCAGATCGCTTTGGCGATCAGACTCTTACCGGAGCCCGATTCGCCCACCAGCCCGCGGATTTCGCCTTCGCTCAGCGTCAGGTTAACGCGGTCGACCGCTTTCACCGGCCCGTCGGCGGTCATAAATTCGATGGTCAGGTTACGGATATCAAGTAACGGCATTATTCCACTCCCGCCACGATGGCGCGGCGAATTCCGTCGCCTAACAGGTTGATAATTAATACGCTCAGCATAATGGCCGCGCCGGGCAGCATGACGGTCCAGGGCGCGACGTAGATCAGCTCCAGCGCGTCGCCGAGCATTGCGCCCCATTCGGGCGAGGGCAGCTGCGCGCCGAGATCGAGAAAGCCGAGCGCGGCGATATCCAGGATCGCCATCGACAGCGCGCGCGTGAACTCGCTTACCAGCAGCGGCAGGATATTAGGCAGAATGGCGTGCCGGAGAATGTTGCCGTTGGTGGCACCGTCGAGACGGGCGGCGACGATATAATCCTTCTCCAGCTCATCGTGCACGGCGGTATAGATCGCGCGCACCAGGCGCGGCAACAGCGCCAGCCAGACCGCCAGCAGCGCATGCTCCAGACGCGGTCCCATAAAGGCGACCACCACAATCGCCAGCAGCAGCGACGGGATCGACAGCAGCGTATCGAGAATATGGTTCATCACCGCCGATCGCAGGCCGTGAGTAATACCCGCCAGCACGCCCAGCACGACCGCGCACAGCGCCGCCGCCAGCGTCACCAGGATGGCCGAACCCACGGTCGGCGCCGCGCCGCTTAACAGACGACTCAGCACATCACGTCCTAAATCGTCGGTGCCGAGGAAAAAGGAGACGTCGCCATAACGCGACCATGAAGGCGGCAGCAGCTGGTAGCCCAAAAACTGCTGATCGAGGCCATACGGTGCCAGCCAGCCGCCGAACAGGCAGAGAAACAGCAGCGCGATAAAGCCGTAGAAACCCACCATGGCGCTGGTATCATGGTAAAACAGGCGCCAGATGTGACGAAAGGGGCTGGGCAGGCGCTTCTCGGCGTAGATATTATCTAAGGGCATACCATTCCTTATGTTTCAGCGGCGTCATCATGGCGCCCAAAATATCTGACAGTACATTCACCGTAATCACCAGACCGCCGACCACCATCACGCCAGCGGAGATCGCGGCATAATCCTGTTGACGAATGGCGTTTACCAGCCAGCGGCCGAGCCCAGGCCAGCTGAACACCACCTCGGTGATCATCGCCAGCGTCAGCATGGTGGCGAACTGCAATCCCAGCCGCGGGATCACCGGCGGCAGCGCATTGTGCAGTACGTGACGACGAATTACCGTAAAGCGCGACAGGCCGCGAGTCGCCGCCGCTTTGACATAGTTGGCGTCGATAACCTCGCTGGTGCTGTTGCGCAGCAGACGGATTACTTCGGTCGTCGGGCCGACCGCCAGCACGGTGACCGGCAGCACCATATGCAAAATGACGCTGACGATCATCTCATTGCGCCAGGGCGAATCGCTGATGAACGCGTCAATCAGGGCGAAGCCGGTCACTGGCTTCAGCTGATACAGCAGGTCGATGCGGCCGCTCACCGGCAGCCAGCCAAGGTTGAGCGAGAAAAAGAGGGTCAGCAGCAGCGCCAGCCAGAATACCGGCATCGAGAAGCCGAGCAGGGCGGAGGCGCCAATAGCGCGATCCTGCCACTTATTGCGCATCACGCCGGCGATAATGCCCAGCGGAATGCCCAGCAGCAGCGCCAGGCTGAACGCCAGGATGCAAAGTTCCAGCGTGGCGGGAAACACCTCGTGCAGCTGCAAATTGATCGACTGGCCGTTGATGCTGGAGACGCCGAAATCGAGTTGCAGCACGCCGGTAAACCAGAACCACCAGGCGTCCAGCAGGGAAGCGCCCTGCAGCGGCGCGTGCGGCGTGAAATAGCTCAGGCTGAAGGCTACCAGCGTTAACAGAAACAGCGTCACCAGCAGCAGCACCAGACGACGCAGCGTATAGATAATCACGGTTTCGACTCCTCGCCGTTATCACGATGTACGCCGGCAAAGGATGCATTGCCAAACGGACTTAACACCAGGCCTTTAATATCGTGCCGGTAGGCCTGCAAACGCAGGGAAGAGGCGAGCGGCAGCACCGGCAGCTCGCGCGCCAGAATCTGCTGCGCGCGATCGTAGCCTTCAATACGCGCCGCGAGCTGCTGAGACAGCAGCGCCTGATGCAGTTCGGCATCAAATTCAGTATTGCACCAGTGCGCGTAATTGGTCTGAGAATTGATGGCGGCGCAACTCAGCAGCGGCCGAAAAAAGCTGTCCGGGTCGTTGCTGTCGGTGGCCCAGCCGGTCAGGGTTAAATCGTGATTCATCTCCATCAGGCGCGCCTCCTGAAAGCGGCCTTCCACCGACACGATAGAGACGCGTACGCCTATTTGCGCCAGGTCGGCCTGAATCAGCTCGGCGGTTTTCAGCGGACTCGGATTCCACGACTGCGACGCCGACGGCACCCAGAGGCTCAGCTCCAGATTCTCCAGCCCCAGCTTTTTCAGCTGCTCCCGCGCCTTATCGGGATTATATTCGGTAATGCGCGCTTCGCTGTCATAGGCCCATGAGGCGCGAGGCAGCACCGATGCGGCGGTTTCCGCAGTGCCGTAGTAGATTGACTCCATCAGGCGCTCATTATTGATCGCCAGCGCCAGCGCCTGACGCACCTCGACGCGGTCGAGCGGCGCTTTGCGCGTGTTGAACGCCAGATAAGCGATGTTCATGCCCGGACGCAGCGTTAAACGCAAACGAGGATCGTCGCGCAGAATCGTTAACTGGCTGGCGGCAGGGTAGGCGAGCACATCGCATTCGCCGGTCAGCAGTTTCGACAGCCTGCCGGTGCCGCCCGCGCCCATATCGATCACTACCTGCGGCATGCGCGGCAGGCCTTTCCAGTAGTCAGGGTTGCGTTCCAGGCGCACATACTGCCCGGCGCGATACTCGTTAAGCATAAACGGCCCGGTGCCGACCGGCTGGCGATCCAACTCTTCCTGGCGATCGCGCGCCGCCAGGCGATCGGCATATTCCGCCGACAGCACGGGCGCATAGTGGGTCGCCAGATGCCAGAGAAACGAGGCGTCCGGTCCTTTCAGGCGGATTTCGACGGTATCGTTGTCGATTTTTCTGATGCTTTTTACCGCATCGGCATATTGCAGGCTGTCGAAATAGGGATAATCGCCGCCGTTGATGTTATGCCAGGGATGTTGCCGATCGAATATGCGCGCGAAGCTGAACACCACGTCGTCCGCGTTCATGGTGCGGGTCGGGGTAAACCAGGCGGTTTTCTGGAACGGAACGTGACGGCGCAGGTGAAAACGGTAGGTGGCGCCGTTATCCAGCGTCTCCCAGCGTTCCGCCAGTTCAGGGATCAGACGATAGGTATAGGGATCGACATCCAACAGGCGGTCGTAGAGCTGAGCGGAAAGGGTATCAACGACCAGGCCGCTGCTGGCCAGCTGTGGATTGAAGGTATTCATGACGCCGCTGACGCAGTAGACGAAACCGCCGTTACGAATATCTTCTGGCGGCGCGGCATGCGCTGCCGCGCCGAGCAGCGCAAGCCCTGACAACAGCCCGGATAATAATTTCAGCATAGAAAGTCAACATTCAAGGGTAGACAAGCTGAGTGTATCGCACTCTGCAAGTTGACCCAAAATTTGCCGGGACGGACGCTGTTTTTTCCACCATTCCACCCCGTTCAGGGACTATTCCTTCAGGCGCGTTGTGGGAATGAGAAAAATTCTCAACAAAAGGGTTTACAAACGATATTGAGAATGATTATTATTCCTCTGCGCTTCGACGGTGGCTCTACCGGAGAGGGCACGACATTGCTCACATTGCTTCCAGTATGACTTGCCCGCCGATGCGGGCTTTTTTTTAATCCCACTTCTGGGAAATTTCAGATCTGACACGCATTTCCTGATCTTTCCTGCGCCTGCGCTTAGGCTGTCAGGACAAACACAAAGGAGATGCAAATGAAAATTCAAGCGGTTTTATTGCTGGCAGGCATGGGCGTGATGGAGCACGCGGTTGCAGAAACACCGCGCAATCCGATCAGCGTACACGTATTAAACACCCAGACCGGCAAACCTTCTCAGGGCGTGAATGTCGACCTTGAACAGCAGCAGGGCGGCAAGTGGGTGCGGCTGGCGAGTAAAACCACCGACGTGGATGGTCGTATTCCCGCTTTTTATCCTGACGGCAAAAACTTTGCCGCTGGCGAGTATCGCGTTACCTTCCATACCGGTGACTATTTCCACAGCCAGCAAAAAGAGACTTTCTTTCCGGACGTGCCGGTGAACTTCAGGGTGACCAACACTCAGGAGCACTACCATATTCCTCTGCTGCTGAGCCAGTACGGTTTTTCCACCTACCGAGGCAGCTGATCGCCGCAGGCGGGCGATCTGAAGTCAGTCGGTTAATACACAGCGTGCCGCAGAAGGAAACGACTGCGGCACGGCTTTATCGTCCCTGTCTCCGCCATCTTCAGGCCGCTTTCCCGCCGTTTCATAGGTTATCCCCATCCTGAAATGTGATTAACTTCACTGAACGTCCTTTGCCAGACAAAGCTTAGATAGTCATGTAGCCATAAGCGCCATTAAGTTAACGCTGCATTTAATACCGGGCTGTTTTCGTTTTCCGGTGGGTAATCTTTAACTTTTGCTTACGGATAAAGAATGATTATTTCAGTACAACTGCTGCGCGCGCTGGCGGCCATTATGGTGGTGATGCATCATATTACTATTAAAGCCGGCCAGTATCATAATAACGCGCTCAGCGGATTTCATATTGGAGAATTTGGCGTCGATCTTTTCTTTATTATTTCTGGCTATATTATGTGTTATACCACGGAGGGGAAGAAAATAGTTCCCTGGGTATTTATTCAGAGACGTATTAAGAGAATTATCCCGCTCTACTGGGTGATGACTGCGATTGCGCTGGCGGTTTACCTTGTCGCGCCCGCCATGGTTAACGCCTCCGGCGGCGAAACCAGTATCCTTGCCTCCTGGACGCTGTTTCCGCTGGGCAAAAAACTGCTGGTCAATAACGGTTGGACGTTGAGTTATGAGTTCCTTTTTTATCTGACTTTTGCCGTCTGCCTTATCGCCGGCAGTGCGGGAAGACGCATCGTGTTGACCTCCTTGCTGCTTATTGCAATTTTTATCACCGGCTTGCTGTTACAGCCGCAGCATCCCACTGCCAAATTTTTAACCAACGGCATTATTCTGGAGTTTATTCTCGGTATGCTGGCGTTTAAAATGACGCACAATCGACACCTTACGAAACTATTATGCGCGTTGCTGGCGCTGTCAGGTTTATTGTTATTAATCATCCAGAATCAAACCGGGATATATCATAGCGCGGCTGGCCGGGTCATTAGCGGCGGAATACCGATGTTCTTATTCTTTACCGGCGTGGTGGGACTGGAAAATGATATTAAACAGTCGTCAGTGCCTGGCATAAAAACATGTGTGCTGATTGGCGAAGCCTCTTATTCACTCTATTTGATCCATGCCTTTACGCTGTCGGCCGGCGCCGTCGCGCTGAAAATGCTGCGCCTTTCGCATCACGATGTTCTGTTTACGTGCGTTTTGCTGGTGAGCTCGATTATTGCCGGTCTTCTCTGCTGGCGTTTTATCGAGCAGCCGCTTAACGCCTGCTTTAAACGTCGCGACAACCGGGCTGTGGCGGCGCGACTGCCGATAAGCTAATTCTGCGCGCGTTATTCTGTCTGCTGAGGATTTATCTCATGCTTTTTCAACATGGCGCGCCACTGGTGATAGGTGACGCCAAGCAGCTCCGCCGCGCGGCGCTGGTTATGGCGCGCCTGTCGCAGGCTCTTTTCCATCAGCGCCTTTTCCTGCCGCTGCTGCCAGAGACGTAAATCGAGCGGCAGCGCGGGCAGGGCGTCAGCCTGTGACGACGGCGCCTGCGGCAACGTGGCGGCGGGCGTTGACGAACGTTGCGCGAAAGGATTAATGATAATTTCATCCAGCTCCTCGTCCGCCGTGGCGTGACGGTACACCGACCGTTCCACCACATTTTTCAGTTCGCGGATATTGCCGGGCCACGCGTAATCCAGCAGCGTCTGCCGCGCCGCGTCGGAAAAGCCGGGGAACAGCGGCAGCCTCAGCTCGCGGCACATCTGAATGGCGAAATGGTCGGCCAGCAGCAGGATATCGCTGCGGCGCTCGCGCAGTGGCGGCAACTGCACCACGTCAAACGCCAGCCTGTCGAGCAGGTCGGCGCGAAAGCGGCCCTCCTGCGCCAGCTGCGGCAGGTCGGCATGGGTCGCGCACACCAGCCTGACGTTGACCTGCAACGACTGGTTGCCGCCCACGCGCTCCAGCTGACCATACTCAATCACGCGCAGCAGCTTCTCCTGTACCAGCATCGGCGCGGTCGCCAGCTCATCAAGAAACAGCGTGCCGCCGTCGGCGCGCTCGAAGCGTCCCAGATGGCGCTGGCGCGCGCCGGTAAAGGCGCCGGCCTCATGTCCAAACAGCTCTGAATCGAGCAGGTTTTCATTCAGCGCCGCGCAGTTAAGCGAAATAAACGGCCCCTGCCAGCGGTCAGAGAGATAGTGCAGGCGGCTGGCGATCAGCTCTTTACCGGTGCCGCGCTCGCCAATCACCAGCACCGGCTTGTTCAGCGGTGCCAGCCGGGAAACCTGTTCCAGCACCTCAAGAAAGCTATTGGCTTCGCCCAACAGGTTTTCGTTGCTTTCGCTCATGGTTAATTTGACCAACAGTTGGTGATAAAAACCAATTTAGCCGAGGTGAGCAATAACGTCAATTTTATAAAATCAATATTATCAATGAATTAAAAGTTGGCACGCTTATTGGATAAGAGATAGCGAAAGCGACATTTAGCGCTAAACACTGGAGGAGTTAATTATGGGTATTTTTTCTCGTTTCGCCGACATCGTGAACGCCAATATCAACACGCTGCTGGATAAAGCAGAAGATCCACAGAAAATGGTTCGCCTGATGATTCAGGAAATGGAAGATACGCTGGTTGAAGTGCGCTCCACTTCAGCGCGCGCGCTGGCTGAACGTAAACAGCTGCTGCGTCGTATCGAGCAGGGCGAACTGCAACAGAACGAATGGCAGGAAAAAGCCGAGCTGGCGCTGCGTAAAGATAAAGACGACCTGGCCCGTTCAGCGCTGATCGAAAAACAGAAGCTGACCGATCTGGTGGCGTCCTTGCAGCAGGAAGTGAGCCAGATTGACGAAACCCTGGCGCGCATGAAAGGTGAAATCGCCGAGCTGGAGAAAAAACTGAGCGAAACCCGTGCTCGCCAGCAGGCGCTGACGCTGCGTCATCAGGCGGCTTCTTCTTCCCGCGACGTGCGTCGTCAGCTCGACAGCGGCAAAATCGACGACGCCATGGCGCGTTTCGAGTCCTTTGAGCGCCGCATCGATCATATGGAAGCGGAAGCAGAAAGCCATCGTTTCGGTAAAAGCAAAACGCTGGATCAGCAGTTCGCCGAGCTGAAAGCGGATGACGCCATCAGCGAGCAGCTGGCGGCGCTGAAAGCTAAAATGAACCGCAGCGAATAAGGAAAGCACGCCCTGTTCACGAATCGCAGGGCGCTGCCGCGTTGTATTTAGCCATTTCGCCCGTGGGGCGACACCTTCAAGGAGAGAGAATGAGCGCACTATTTCTTGCCATACCCCTGACGATTTTTGTGCTGTTTGTGGCGCCGGTCTGGTTATGGCTGCACTACAGCAATCGTCAAAACGGCGCCGCCAGCCTGTCATCAGGCGATATGCAGCGCCTGCAACAGCTGACCCAGGACGCCAGGCGTATGCGCGAGCGTATCCAGGCGCTGGAAGAGATCCTTGATGCGGAACATCCAGAATGGAGACAGCCATGAATAAAAGCCGATTCAGCGGGAAAAAGCTGTGGCGTATTCCGCAGCAGGGAAAAGTAAAAGGCGTTTGCGCCGGGATTGCCCACTATCTTGAAATCCCGGTGACGCTGGTTCGCGTCATTGTGGTGCTGTCGATGCTGTTTGGCCTGTTTATGTTTACGCTGGCGGCCTACATCATTCTCAGCTATGCGCTGGACCCGATGCCGCCGCATGCCGAGGACGAAGCCGCGCCGCTGCGCGCCGATGAGCTGCTCGACGCGTTAAGCCATGAGATGAAGCAGAACGAAACGAAGCTGCGCCATCTGGAGCGCTACGTCACTTCGGAAACCTTCAGCGTCCGCAGCCGTTTTCGTCAGCTTTAATGTGGCTGTGTCGGGGCGACCCGGCCAGCCGTCCGTAAGGAGAGTTATGTCGAATTTTCGTCAGCGCGCAATCCGCGCAACGCCGACGCTGAAACGCGCCGGCAAGAAGTTATTGATTCATGGCCTGATGCTGGCGCCTGCCGGCATCAGCGGCTGGGCGGTAAAGGCGGTGGCGCGTAAGCCGCTGCGCCTGCTGATCGCCTTTGCGCTGGAGCCGCTGTTGAAAAAAGCCGCCAGCCGCCTTGCTTCCCGCCTGCGTTCCCCGGCGCGCTGATCGGCGCGTCCGGCCCCGGCTTCGCCTGCTGAAAAAGCGCAGGCGCGTCGTCGGTTAGCCCTTTTTTCCCCGCATACGGTACACTAATGGTCGATCTGCCGGGACGCCTCGGTTTCTCCCGGCGCGGCAAATGCAGCAAGGATGAGCCTGATGAAAAGAATTCAACATGAACTGGCGACATGGGTTAACCGGGGCGTAGATCGTCATCTGCGGCTGGCGGTGACCGGCCTGAGCCGCAGCGGTAAAACGGCCTTTATTACCTCGCTGGTCAATCAGCTGCTGAATATTCACGGCGGCGCGCGGCTGCCGCTGTTCTCCGTGGCGCGCGAAGAGCGACTGCTGGGCGTGAAGCGCGTGCCGCAGCGCGATATGGGCGTCCAGCGTTTTACCTATGATGAAGGGCTGGCGCAGCTCTATGGCGATCCGCCCGCGTGGCCGACGCCGACGCGCGGCGTCAGCGAAATGCAGTTGGCGCTGCGCTTCCGTTCGCAAGATTCGCTGCTGCGTCATTTCAAGCAGACGGCGACGCTGTGGCTGGAAATCGTCGATTATCCAGGAGAGTGGCTGCTCGATCTGCCGATGCTGGCGCAGGATTACTTCAGCTGGTCGCGTCAGATGAATGGTCTGTTGCAGGGCGAGCGGGTGGAATGGGCGGCGGAGTGGCGTCGTCTCTGTCACGGTCTCGATCCGCTGGCCCCGGCGGATGAAAACCGCCTGGCCGCGATTGCCGACGCCTGGACCGCTTCGCTGTTGCGCTGCAAGCAGGAGGGGCTGCACTTTATTCAGCCCGGACGTTTCGTCTTGCCGGGCGAGATGGCTGGCGCGCCGGCGTTACAGTTTTTTCCCTGGCCTCAGGAAGGCGACGTCAGCGAAGCGCGTCTGGCGCAGGCGGATAAGGGCAGCAACATCGCTATGCTGCGGGCGCGTTATGACTACTATTGCCAGCATATCGTTAAGGGATTCTATAAAAATCACTTCCTGGGCTTCGATCGTCAGATTGTGCTGGTGGACTGCCTGCAGCCGCTGAACAGCGGGCCGCAGGCGTTCAACGATATGCGCTTAGCGCTGACCCAGCTGATGCAAAGCTTCCACTACGGCCAGCGTACGCTGTTTCGCCGTCTCTTTTCCCCGGTTATCGATAAGCTGTTGTTCGCAGCGACCAAAGCTGACCATATCACCGCCGATCAACACGCCAATATGGTGTCGCTGTTACAGCAGCTGGTGCAGGACGCCTGGCAAAACGCCGCGTTCGAAGGCATCAATATGGATTGCATTGGACTGGCGTCGGTACAGGCGACGCAGAGCGGCATCGTGGATCATCAAGGCGAAAAAATCCCTGCGCTGCGCGGCCATCGTCTGAATGACGGCGCGCCGCTGACGGTGTTTCCAGGCGAAGTGCCGTCACGACTGCCGGGCAACGCGTTCTGGCAGGGGCAGGGTTTTCATTTTGAACAGTTTCGGCCGCAGCCGCTGGATGTCGATCGGCCGCTGCCCCATATCCGTATGGACGCCGCGCTGGAATTTTTGTTAGGAGATAAATTGCGATGAGTCAGCCGCCGTTAAAACCGCGCATCGATTTTGCGCAGCCGCTGGAGAGCGAAAAAGCGCAGGCGCTGAAGCCCGCGCAGCGCTTCGATGCGGCGGAAGAGAGCCTGTTTACCGCGCGTCAGGATGAGGATGCGCTGGCGGAAGCGCCGCGTGAGGAACAGGTAGTGGAGGCCGCGCTGCGTCCTCGCCGCAGCATCTGGCGCCGTATGGTGATGGCTGGCATCGGGCTGTTTGCCGCCAGCGCGGTGGCGCAGGGCGTACAGTGGATGCTGGACGCCTGGCGCGATCAGGCGTGGTTTGCGCTTGGCGCTGGCGCGGCAGGCCTGCTAATCGTGCTGGCGGGCGTCGGCGCGCTGGTTACCGAATGGCGGCATCTTTATCAGCTGCGTCAGCGCGCGGAAGAGCGTGATACCGGACGCGAACTGTTGCACAGCCACGGCATCGGACGCGGCAAAGCGTTCTGTGAAAAGCTGGCGCGGCAGGCGGGCCTGGATCAGGGGCACCCGGCGCTACAGCGCTGGCAGGCGGCCCTGCATGAGACGCACAACGATCGCGAAGTGGTCGCGCTCTATGCCCAACTGGTTCAGCCGGTACTCGATCGTCAGGCGCGCGCCGAAATCGGCCGCAACGCCGCCGAAGCGACGCTGATGATCGCCGTCAGCCCGCTGGCACTGGTGGATATGGCCTTTATCGCCTGGCGCAACCTGCGCATGATCAACCGCATCGCCGGCGTTTACGGCATTCAGCTCGGCTATTTCAGCCGTCTGCGCCTGTTTCGTCTGGTGCTGCTGAATATCGCTTTTGCTGGCGCGTCGGAACTGGTGCGCGAGGTGGGAATGGACTGGCTGTCGCAGGATCTGGCGGCGCGGCTTTCTACCCGCGCCGCGCAGGGCATCGGCGCCGGCCTGCTGACCGCGCGTCTGGGGATCAAGGCGATGGAGCTGTGTCGCCCTTTGCCCTGGCTGGATGACCGCCCGCAGCTCGGCGATTTTCGGCGTGATCTGATCGCACAGTTAAAAACACGTCTACAGCCGCGCGCCGTTAAAACGGAAAAAAAGGATACGCTTTCATAAGGGTATAAAAATGGACCAATCGCGGCCTGACGGCGATGCTGTCCTGCATGAAGTAAAAAAAATGTTATAACCCTCTAAAAAATGGTGGAAGCGCATGATTATCGCTCACGCTTCCGCTACACTCCTTGCGCAACGCCGTGCTCTGTCAACTTATCCTGACAGAGCGCTTCAGGCTCTTCGTAAGTTGGCGTATTATTTCATGATTCGCTGTTACCAAATTCAATAAGGCCTACCCAATGCGTTTGGAAGTCTTTTGTCAGGACCGAATTGGTCTCGCCCGTGAACTGCTCGATCTGCTTGTGGAGCGCAGCATAGATTTGCGGGGCATTGAAATTGCGCCGATTGGCCGTATTTATCTCAACTTTTCCGCTATCGCCTTTGAGCAGTTCAGCCAGCTGATGGCGGAAATTCGTCGTATTCCCGGCGTCACCGACGTGCGCACCATCGCCTATATGCCTTCAGAGCGCGAGCATCGCGCGCTGAGCGCGCTGCTGACCGCCATGCCGGAACCGGTGTTCTCTATCGATATGAAGGGCAAAGTGGAGCTGGCGAACCCGGCGGCACAAAGCCTGTTCGGTCTGGATGAGCATAAAATCCGCAACTACGGCATCGCCACGCTGGTGAGCGGCTTTAACTTTACCCGCTGGCTGGAGAGCGAGCGGGTAGAGGCGCAGACGCAGCACGTAGTGATCCAGGGGCGCGACTTCCTGCTGGAGGCGCGTCCGGTTTACGCCGCCGAGGAAGAGGGCGCCACGCTGCCGGTCGGCGCGATGGTGATGCTGAAATCGACGGCGCGCATGGGCCGCCAGCTGCAAAACTTGGCGGTCAACGACGACCGCGAGTTTCAGCATATCGTCGCGGTCAGTCCGAAAATGCGTCAGGTGGTGGAACAGGCGCGCAAGCTGGCGATGCTCGATGCGCCGCTGCTGATTGTCGGTGATACGGGCACCGGCAAAGATATGCTGGCGCGCGCCTGTCATCTTCGCAGCGCGCGCGGCAAACAACCCTTCCTTGCGCTCAACTGCGCCTCGCTGCCCGACGACGTGGCGGAAAGCGAGCTGTTCGGCCATGCGCCAGGCGCCTATCCCAACGCGCTGGAAGGTAAAAAAGGGTTTTTTGAACAGGCTAACGGCGGTTCGGTGCTGCTGGATGAGATTGGCGAAATGTCGCCGCGCATGCAGACCAAGCTGCTGCGTTTTCTTAACGACGGCACCTTCCGACGCGTCGGCGAGGAGCACGAGGTGCATGTCGATGTGCGCGTGATCTGCGCCACCCAGCGCAATCTGACGGAGCTGGTACAGCGCGGCGAATTCCGCGAGGATCTTTTCTATCGTCTGAACGTGCTGACGCTTAATCTGCCGCCGCTGCGCGATCGTCCACAGGATATTCTGCCGCTGACCGAGCTGTTCGTCGCCCGCTTCGCCGACGAGCAGGGCGTGCCGCGTCCGCGCCTGTCGCCGCAGCTGAACGCCTTCCTGACACGCTATAACTGGCCGGGCAACGTGCGTCAGTTGAAAAACGCGCTCTACCGTGCGCTGGCGCAGCTGGAAGGATATGAGCTACGTCCGCAGGACATCATGCTGCCGGAGTTTACCGAGCAGCTGGCGCTGGACGAGCAGGCAATGGAAGGATCGCTGGATGAGATTACCAGCCGCTTTGAGCGTTCAGTGTTGACGCGGCTTTATCTCTCTTACCCCAGCACGCGCAAGCTGGCGAAACGGCTTGGCGTCTCCCATACCGCGATAGCCAACAAGCTGCGCGAATATGGGCTGAGCCAGAAGAAAGGGGAGCCGGAGAGCTAACCGTGCTGCCGCACCGTGGCTGCGGGCGCATCAGGCGCTCGCGGTTTATAAGGGCAGGGCGATGGTGGGCGGGGGCAACGGTTTATTAAAAGCCCGGTGATGCTGCCAACTTACTGATTTAGTGTATGATGGTGTTTTTGAGGTGCTCCAGTGGCTTCTGTTTCTATCACCTGTCCCTCCTGTTCAGCTACTGACGGGGTGGTGCGTAACGGCAAAAGCACTGCCGGACATCAGCGCTATCTCTGCTCTCACTGCCGTAAAACATGGCAACTGCAGTTCACTTACACCGCTTCTCAACCCGGTACGCACCAGAAAATCATTGATATGGCCATGAATGGCGTTGGATGCCGGGCAACCGCCCGCATTATGGGCGTTGGCCTCAACACGATTTTACGTCACTTAAAAAACTCAGGCCGCAGTCGGTAACCTCGCGCATACAGCCGGGCAGTGACGTCATCGTCTGCGCGGAAATGGACGAACAGTGGGGCTACGTCGGGGCTAAATCGCGCCAGCGCTGGCTGTTTTACGCGTATGACAGGCTCCGGAAGACGGTTGTTGCGCACGTATTCGGTGAACGCACTATGGCGACGCTGGGTCGTCTTATGAGCCTGCTGTCACCCTTTGACGTGGTGATATGGATGACGGATGGCTGGCCGCTGTATGAATCCCGCCTGAAGGGAAAGCTGCACGTAATCAGCAAGCGATATACGCAGCGAATTGAGCGGCATAACCTGAATCTGAGGCAGCACCTGGCACGGCTGGGACGGAAGTCGCTGTCGTTCTCAAAATCGGTGGAGCTGCATGACAAAGTCATCGGGCATTATCTGAACATAAAACACTATCAATAAGTTGGAGTCATTACCGGAAGCGTAATGCGAGGCATTGATAAATAAAATGATGAAATGCAGGGGAATAAATAAATGGTAAGAAAATTATTTAATCGCTCACTTAATAAATAGCGCCTCCACGTTCAGGAGGCGCCCGTTTTTTACTTCAGCGCCGCCAGCGCCGCATCGTAGTCAGGCTCGGTGGTAATTTCATCCACCAGCTGGCTATAGATCACCGTATCATTCTCATCCAATACCACAACCGCGCGCGCCGTCAGGCCCTGTAGCGGACCATCCACGATCGCCACGCCATAGTCATCCTTGAAGTTGCTGCCGCGCAGCGTCGACAGGGTTACCACGTTAGAAAGCCCATCGGAGCCGCAGAAGCGCGACTGCGCGAACGGCAGATCGGCGGAAATACATAGCACCACGGCGTTTTTCATTTCGCCCGCCAGCTGATTGAATTTGCGTACCGATGCCGCACAAACGCCGGTATCGATGCTTGGGAAAATATTCAGCACTTTACGCTTGCCTGCGTAATCAGAAAGGGAAACATCAGAAAGGTTTTTTGCCACCAGCGTAAAAGCTTTCGCCTTTTCGCCAGCCTGCGGCAGCTGGCCTGCTACGCTAACCGGATTGCCCTGAAAATTAACAGTCTGAGACATAATCTATCCTTTTACTTTTGCTTAACAAGGTTAACAGTGTAAAGGAACGCACTAAGGTGAGACAGTAAATTATATAACAGACACAAGAGACCGAAGCCCGTGGCGACGGCAGAGTTTGCGAGGCCCGCCACGTTGCTGTTTTACCTGATTATCATTAACGAGAGAAAAAAAGATGAGAACGGTTAAAGTTTATCCTGAAGCCTGGCCGCTCAATAAGCCTTTTGTTATTGCGCGCGGCAGCCGGGAACAGGCTGGCGTGGTGGTAGTGGAGCTGGAAGAAGAGGGCGTTAAAGGGGTGGGCGAATGCACTCCTTATCCGCGCTATGGCGAAAGCGAGGCGTCGGTGCTGGCGCAGATCGCCCTGATGCTGCCACAGCTGGAGCTGGGCATGACGCGCGAAGCGTTGCAGACGGCATTGCCTGCGGGCGCGGCGCGCAATGCGATAGATTCGGCCTTGTGGGATCTCGCCTGCCGCCAGCAACGGCAAAGCCTGTGCCGACAGCTTAACGTGACGCTGCCGGATACGGTCCATATGGCGCAAACCGTGACTATCGACACCCCTGAGTCGATGGCGAGCAGCGCGTTGGCGCTGTGGGAAAACGGCGCGCGCTTGCTAAAGATTAAGCTGGACGATCATCTGATTACCGAACGGCTGATGGCGATTCGCAGCACGGTGCCGGAGGCGCGGCTGATTGTTGACGCGAATGAATCCTGGCGCAGCGAAGGGCTGGCGGCGCGCTGTCAGCTGTTGGCCGATCTTGGCGTAGAGATGCTGGAGCAGCCGCTGCCGGCAAATGATGATGAGGCGCTGGCGAACTTTATTCATCCGCTGCCGGTGTGCGCCGATGAAAGCTGCCATACCCGCGGCAATCTGGCCACGCTGCGTCAGCGTTATGACATGATCAACATTAAGCTCGATAAAGCCGGCGGCTTGACCGAGGCGCTGGCGCTGGCGGACGAGGCGGAGCAGGCCGGTCTGACGATTATGTTGGGCTGCATGCTTTGCACCTCGCGCGCCATCAGCGCCTCGCTGCCGCTGGTGCCGCGCGCGCGCTTTATCGATCTGGACGGCCCCACCTGGCTGGCGGTAGATGTGGAGCCCGGCCTGCATTTCGGTAGCGGCCGCATCGATTTCACGGCCGCCAGCTGAGTAGGCCGGTGAAGGCGCTGAGATAGCGTTCCGTCGCCTCGTCGGTAGAGATCGGCGGCAGTTCGACGGTGACGCAGGGCAGCGCCAGATCGGCGCACCAGCTGCCGAACGATCCCGGCGTGCTGTAGCCGACGCTGGCGACGCGAGTCAGTCCGGTCTGCGCCGCCAGCCATTCGCCGATCGGCGTCTGTTGCGGATCGTCGATGCAGGCCAGCGGCTCATGCAGAGAGACGACCCAGGCCGGACGCAGCTGGTGAATCAGCTGGCACAGCGCGGCGGTTTCCGGCTCGGAGGCGGCGCGCCCGCCGGTAGACAGGCGCACGTCGCGCGCTTCGGCGGCGCTGTTCCAGCGGTAGACCGTTTCTCCCGACTGCCAGTTGGCGGCGGGAAAGTTGCGGTTAAGGTCGACGCCGCGCGCGTTGGCGCGTAGTCCCAGCTGACAGCCGTCAGGATTGACCGCCAGCACCACATGATGTCGACGGTGGGCGCTGTGCAGAGTGCGCAGGGCGCAGGAGAGCGTTACCAGCGCCGCGCTCTCATCGCCATGGGTGCCCGCCAGCACCAGCCCGCTGTCGCTGTCCGCCTGCGCGGCGGGAAACCAGATTAGCGGTGCGCCCAGCACCGAGGTGCCATAGCGCGTCATTTCCACTTCCAGCGCGCCGCGCAACGGGCGCGGATATAACAGGGTCATCTTCAGCTCCTGTGAAAAGCGTCGCAGAGCGGCTCGACGGCGACGGACAATAAGCAAAACAGCTGGTTCGGGATCAATTATTTGCGCTAAAGTGCCGGTTAGCATAAGCCATCTCACGCTTTTGCCACTCCGGCAGCTTTAAGGGTAGGACAAGATGAAATCATTTCGCATTGCGCTGGGCGCCTTTTTACTGGCGACGCAGATGCCGACCATGGCGGCGCAGGTGCCGCCCGGCACAGAACTGGCGGCGCGCCAGGAGATCGTGCGCCATATCAAAGACGAGCCCGCCTCCCTTGATCCGATTAAAGCGGTTGGGCTGCCGGAAATACAGGTTATCCGCGATCTGTTTGAAGGGCTGACCAATCAGGACGCGCAGGGCAAGGTCGTGCCGGGCGTGGCGCAGAGCTGGCAAAGTTACGATAACCAGAGCTGGATTTTTACGCTGCGCCAGGATGCGCGCTGGTCTGACGGCGAGCCGGTCACCGCGCATGACTTTGTTTATGGCTGGCAGCGGCTGGTCAACAGCAAAAACGCTTCGCCGTTCGCCTGGTTCGCCGGGCTGGCGGCGATCCATAACGCCGACGCGATTACTGAGGGCAAACTGTCGCCGGAAAGTCTCGGCGTGACCGCGCTGGATAACTATCATCTGAAGGTAACGCTCGATCATCCCGTAGCGCACTTTCCCAGCCTGACGGCGCACGTCAGCCTGTTTCCCGCGCCGCGCAAGGCCATAGAAAAATGGGGCGACGCCTGGACCAAACCGGGCAACCTGATCGGCAACGGCGCCTATCAGCTGCAAAGCCGCGTAGTGAATGAGAAAATCGTTCTGACGCGCAATCGCCACTACTGGGATGACGCGCACTCGGTGTTGAACCAGGTCACCTTCGTGCCGATCAATGAAGAGTCCAGCGCCACTAAGCGCTACCGCGCTGGCGACATCGATATCACCGAATCTTTCCCGAAAAACCTCTACGGCATGCTGAAGAAAACCATCCCGGACGAGGTCTACACGCCCGATCAGTTAGGCACCTACTATTACGCGTTTAATACGCAGAAGGGGCCGACCGCCGACGCACGCGTGCGCAGAGCGCTCTCCTGGAGCATCGATCGTCGTATTATTGCAGAGAAGGTCTTGGGCACCGGCGAAAAACCGGCCTGGCACTTTACCCCTGATGTCACCGCTGGCTTCAGCCCGAAACCGTCGTTTTTACAACAGCACAGCCAGGCGGAGCTGAATTCTCAGGCGAAAGCGCTGCTGGCCGCCGCGGGTTACGGGCCGACCCGACCGCTGCGTTTGACGCTGCTCTATAACACCTCAGAGAATCACCAGAAGATCGCCATCGCCGTGGCCTCCATGTGGAAGAAAAACCTCGGCGCAGAAGTGAAGCTGCAAAATCAGGAGTGGAAAACCTACATCGACAGCCGCAACAGCGGAAATTTCGATGTGATCCGCGCCTCATGGATTGGCGATTACAACGAACCGTCCACCTTCCTGAGCCTGCTGACCTCCAGCCACAGCGGCAATATCGCCCGCTTCCATAACGCCGACTATGATGCGGTGCTGGCGCAGGCGAGCAAGGAAAGCAACGCTCAGGCGCGCAATGAGGACTACAACCGGGCGGAACAGATTATTGATTCGCAGGTGCCGATTGCGCCGATTTATCAATACACCAACGGTCGCCTGATTAAACCGTGGGTCAAAGGCTATCCGATCAACAACCCGGAAGATGTCGCCTACAGCCGCCAGCTCTATATTCTGAAGCACTGAGGTTCAGGCGTCCCTTAACGAAACGAATGCGTCCTGTCGCCGTAATGGCAGGACGCGCCTCACCGGCCTCTGCTTCGACTGCCGCTATACTTTTATGCTGGTTGCTGATAACGCTGGCGCACTCTCATTGCGCTTTTCCCCAGCGATAACGCCTGGCGCCGCGCCGGAAGATTGATTCTGCCTGGCGGCGCGCTAGACTGTATCACATTGATTATGCGGCTTAAGAGGCATGACGTGAACGTCATAGAAGGAAAAGCGCTACAGGTATCGGATGCGATTATCGCCTGCCAGCTTGATGGACAGGGCGGTCTTATCCCGATTGAAGATAAAGATGTTATCCACTGCGAGCGGCCCTGTTGGCTGCACCTTAACTATACCCACCGGCAGAGCGCCGAGTGGCTCTCCACCACGCCGCTGATCCCGGATGCGGTGCGCGATGCGCTGGCGGGCGACAGCCTGCGTCCGCGCGTCAGCCGGCTCGGCGACGGATTTATGATCACGCTGCGCAGCGTTAACCTCAACAGTGATTCCCGTCCCGATCAGCTGGTCGCCATTCGGGTGTTTATCAACGATAAGCTGATTGTCTCCACGCGCCGCCGCAAGGTATACGCCATCGATGAGGTGTTGAACGAGCTGCAAAACGGCAATGGTCCGGTCGATGGTGGCAGCTGGCTGGTAGAGGTGTGCGACGTGTTAACCGACCACGCCAGTGAATTTATCGAAGACTTGCAGGATAAGATTATTGAGTTGGAAGATGCGCTGATGGATCAGAACGTGCCGCCGCGCGGCGAGCTGGCGCTGCTGCGCAAGCAGCTGATCGTGATGCGACGCTATATGGCGCCGCAGCGGGATGTCTATGCGCGGCTGGCCAGCGAAAAGCTGGGCTGGATGGATGATGATGAACGTCGCCGCATGCAGGAAATTTCCGACCGGCTGGGGCGCAGCCTCGACGATCTCGATGCCAGCGTAGCGCGCACCGCCGTGCTGGCGGATGAGATCGCCTCGGTGATGGCGGAAGCGATGAACCGACGCACCTACACCATGTCGCTGTTGGCGATGCTTTTTCTCCCGACCACCTTTCTCACCGGCCTGTTTGGCGTCAATCTGGGCGGCATTCCTGGCGCGGAAAGCCATCAGGGATTTGCGATTTTTTGTCTGATGTTAGTCGTACTGGTGGTGGGTGTTGCCCTGTGGTTGCGTAAACGTAAGTGGTTGTAGCGACAGGACCCGGTGAGGCAAGAAAGCGAAAAAAAGCTGATCGGTGTCAATAAACGTCAGCTACAGCTGGGGCAAACTCTTTCTCGCAGGTGAATGCAACGTCAAGCGATGGGCGTTGCGCTCCATATTGTCTTACTTCCTTTTTTTGAATTACTGCATAGCACAATTGATTCGTACGACGCCGGCTTAAACGCCGGCTTTTTTTTTGCCGCTTCGCCACTTAACGGCAAACTCCTCTACGCTTAAAGAAGTGAGCCAATGAGGAGGAGAGTATGCTGACTAAGTGGACACCCCATCAAATTTCCGCTTCCGATCCTGTGCCGACCGATCCCGTGCCGATTCCAGAGCCGATTCCGCAACCCCAGCCGCAGCCCGATCCCTCGCCGGACCCGGAACCCATTATCGATCCACCGCCGCATATGTGATCGCCGCCATACCGGTCATCTCCGGTATGGCGTTAAATACTATTTAATTTCCAGAATATCGAGACGCGCGCCGGGCGCGACATCATCTTCTTCCGGCTGCCAGCCGACAGGTTGCAGCGGCAGCGTTTCGCGGTCAAAGGCGAGATCGCCGCCGTCCACCACTTCGCTGCCGTGCTGAATGCTTTTGAAATCAAACAGCGTGGTATCAGCCAGGTGAGAAGGCACCACGTTCTGCATTGCGCTGAACATAGTTTCTATCCGTCCCGGATAACGTTTATCCCAGTCGCGCAGCATATCGGCGATCACCTGACGCTGCAGATTCGGCTGCGAGCCGCACAGGTTGCAGGGGATAATCGGATACTGGCGCGCAATGGCGAAACGCTCGATATCTTTTTCGCGGCAGTAGGCCAGCGGACGGATAACGATATGCTTGCCGTCGTCGCTCATCAGCTTCGGCGGCATGCCTTTCATCTTGCCGCCGTAGAACATATTCAAAAACAACGTCTGCAAAATATCGTCGCGATGATGCCCCAGTGCGATTTTGGTGCAGCCCAGCTCGGTAGCCGTACGGTAAAGAATGCCGCGACGCAGGCGTGAACAGAGCGAGCAGGTGGTTTTGCCTTCCGGAATTTTATCTTTGACGATGCCGTAAGTGTTCTCTTCGACGATTTTATATTCCACGCCGAGCGATTCCAGATACTGCGGCAGCACATGCTCCGGGAAGCCCGGCTGCTTCTGGTCAAGATTGACCGCCACCAGCGAAAAATTCACCGGCGCGCTCTGTTGCAGGTTGCGCAGAATTTCCAGCATCGTATAGCTGTCTTTGCCACCTGACAGGCAGACCATGATGCGGTCGCCTTCTTCAATCATATTGAAATCGGCAATCGCTTCGCCCACGTTGCGGCGCAGGCGCTTCTGGAGTTTGTTCAGGTTGTACTGCTCTTTTTTGTTATTTGGTTGGTTTTCTTGCATTTTTAATGTCTCAGGAACCAGCAAGGGCAGATAAGGGGCGGGATTGCTACATCGCCAGACGGGCATTAAGCCGATCGCCGTTCATTTCTTCAATCCAGGTGGTGTCACTATGACACACCCTTTGCGCGTTCTCATGCCCCATCTGGTTAGCGATAAATGACGGATTCGCACCGGCAGATAACAGCCAGCATGCATAAGTATGGCGCGTATGGTACGGATTACGCCGCCGAATGCCAGCACGTTTTACAGCTGCATGGTCAGGGGACGTCTGTTCTGTACAACTTTTGCTCTGGTTTGTGATCCATAAACCATCACAATAACCCATGAGACATTACGAAAAATCAGGTATTGTCCATAAATGTATGTTTATAAAAAGGCTGTTGGCTTTTTACATTGTCTGTTTTTTCGTGCCTATCGGTGGGTTACATGTAATCGCGTATTGCAATGTGTATTGCAAAAGGGGGGGTATGGGGGTGAAAAAACTGTCGGATAAGGCGCTGAAAGCTTTGCACGGGAAGCCGCAGGATAGGCAAAAATCATAGCTGATGGTCGCGGGCTTTCCGTTCGCGTGAGCCAAAAGGGAGCGCTAAGTTTTGTTTTTTCTTCCGTATTGGTGGGCGTAATTGCGCCCCGATCTGGATGACGCTGGGTAAAATCCTGATATGTCATTGAAGCAAGCCAGGGAAAAGCGGGACGAATGTGGATCATGGCTTGCTGCAGGTCTTGACCCAGGAAAAGAGAACAAGCTGCATAAGGATAATATTTTTAATCCTTAAAGTATCCATCAATCAAAAATATAAAGCACCTTATTCGGGTGATGCTGCCAACTTACTGATTTAGTGTATGATGGTGTTTTTGAGGTGCTCCAGTGGCTTCTGTTTCTATCACCTGTCCCTCCTGTTCAGCTACTGACGGGGTGGTGCGTAACGGCAAAAGCACTGCCGGACATCAGCGCTATCTCTGCTCTCACTGCCGTAAAACATGGCAACTGCAGTTCACTTACACCGCTTCTCAACCCGGTACGCACCAGAAAATCATTGATATGGCCATGAATGGCGTTGGATGCCGGGCAACCGCCCGCATTATGGGCGTTGGCCTCAACACGATTTTACGTCACTTAAAAAACTCAGGCCGCAGTCGGTAACCTCGCGCATACAGCCGGGCAGTGACGTCATCGTCTGCGCGGAAATGGACGAACAGTGGGCTATGTCGGGGCTAAATCGCGCCAGCGCTGGCTGTTTTACGCGTATGACAGGCTCCGGAAGACGGTTGTTGCGCACGTATTCGGTGAACGCACTATGGCGACGCTGGGGCGTCTTATGAGCCTGCTGTCACCCTTTGACGTGGTGATATGGATGACGGATGGCTGGCCGCTGTATGAATCCCGCCTGAAGGGAAAGCTGCACGTAATCAGCAAGCGATATACGCAGCGAATTGAGCGGCATAACCTGAATCTGAGGCAGCACCTGGCACGGCTGGGACGGAAGTCGCTGTCGTTCTCAAAATCGGTGCAGCTGCATGACAAAGTCATCGGGCATTATCTGAACATAAAACACTATCAATAAGTTGGAGTCATTACCAGAAAATCGGATAGCTCAGTTTCATCACTTTTACGCACTTCTCTTGGTCGAAGCATGGCCGTTTTCTTGTTGTTTACCGGCCTGGCCGTCATTGGCATCAACAGCTGGTCGCTATGGGTTTCCTGGGAACATACGTTGACTAAAAGCGAAAATGACGCCCGCAATCTTTCGGTCTCGCTGGCGCGCCAGGCGCAGGATGCGTTTCTTCAGGTCGATATCACGCTGGCCGACGCGGTGAGACAGCTGCGGCAAAACGGGCCGGGCTATGCCTCCTCTCCGGCATTTGCTCGTCAGTTGAAGGAGCAGCATGGCAAGCTGGCGCAGCTGCATGGCCTGTTTATTTATGATAAGCAGGGCAATTGGATCGTTACATCGGGGAACTATATCCCTGCCAAAGCCAGCAATGCGGATCGGGAATATTTTATCTGGCACCGGACGCATAATGATGCCAAAGCACATATCAGCCGTGTCATCCGCAGCCGCTCCACCGGCGATCTGGTGATTCCGGTATCGGTGCGTCTGAATGACAGCAAAGGCGAATTTGCCGGCGTGGCGCTGGCGACGGTAAAGGTGGATTACTTCAGGCAGTTTTATAGCTACTACATTCTCGGCGAGCGTGATGTATTGGGGCTGATTCTGGCTGACAGTGCGGTTCTCTACGTGCGTCCGCTGCCGGATTCGGTGATCAATAAAAGCCTCTCCGCCAGTCCGCTCTTTACCACCATGCTTAAAACCTCTGCCAGCGGCAGCGCGACATGGCGTTCGGCGTTGGACGGCATCGAGCGCATCTACGGCTATGCCCGCCTGGAGCAGTATCCGTTGATTGTCACCGCAGGCTATGATCGCGATAAAATTCGCGCTGACTGGCTTGCCGCGAATCTGACTGACGTCATACTGAACCTGGTGCTGCTGGCAATGATAATCATTATGGGCTGGTTTGTTTTACGACAGGTTAGCGCCAATGTCAGAAACCAAATCGAGCTGACGCAGGTCAGGGATGAGCTGACGACAATAAACCATACGCTACAATCGCTGGCGCTGGTGGATGGCTTGACCGGGCTGGCGAATCGCAGGCAATTCGATGCGCTGCTGGAGCAGGAGTTACAGCGCTCCCGCAAAAGCGGCGAGCCGCTGTCGCTGATTATGTTGGATATCGACTTCTTTAAACGCTACAACGATACCTACGGACACGTTGCCGGCGATATGTGCCTGAAAAAAGTAGGGACAGTGCTACGCGGGCTGACCCATCGTCATAGTGATGTGGTGGCACGCTACGGCGGCGAGGAGTTTGCCATCATTCTGCCTTTTGCCGGCGTGGCTGACGTAAAGCTGTTTGCTGAGAAAGCGGTGCGTGCGGTGCGCGAAGCGGGCCTTCTCCACGAAGCGACGGAACGTCAGGAAAAGGTGGTGACGATCAGCGCAGGCTGCTGCACCCTGATCGCCAGCGGCCAGCAGGGCGAAGCGGAGCGGCTTAAGGAGCGCGCGGACAAGGCGCTCTACGACGCGAAGCGCAACGGACGCAACCGCGCGGAGATGAGCGCCTGAACGAGCGGTCAACCATGAGGCTTTATCAGTTAAAGAAGGCGCGCAATTCGTTGGCGACCGCCTGAGGCTGTTCATCAGGAATAAAATGGCCGCAGTGCGGGATCAATACGCCCGATACGTTTTCTGCAAATGGGCGCAGCGGGGCGGCCATATCGGCAATCGACCCCTGATCGGCGCTAAGCGCCAGGATCGGCATGCTGAGCGGGCCTGTCTGCAACAGTTCGCGATTCTGCGCGGCGGAAAGCGCGGCGGCGCGATAATAGCCCAGGCCTGCGCGCAATCCGCCGTTTATCATCAGCACGCGCAGATATTCATCGATATCCTCATCGGTAAAGCAGTCGGGGCGGGCCGCTTTACGCTTCAGGAACCAGTCGATATAAAGACGTTCGCGTCCGGCAATCAACGCCTCCGGTAAATCGGGGATCACATGAAAGGCGAAGTGCCAGGTTTTCCAGGCTTTGTCGGGCGAAACCGGCAGCGCGTCCGGCAAAGTTACGCCCGGAATGCCCGCATCCAGCAGCGCCAGCGCGCGCACCTCATCCCGATACAGCGCGGCGTAAGGCCATGCCACCCATGCGCCCACGTCATGCGCCGCGATAAAATAGCGGTCGATATGGAGCTGTGCTAACAGGCCGTGTACTTTTTCCGCCAGCGCACGGGTGTCATAGCCTGTTTCAGGCCGATCGGAGTCACCCTGGCCTGGCAGATCCAGCGCGATAATGCGATAACTTGTCGCCAGCATCGACATCACTTTGCGCCATGCGTACCAGCTCTGCGGAAAGCCCGCCAGCAGCACCAGCGTTTCGCCTGCGGCATCGCCGCCCATGACATAATGCATTCGCACGCCTTCCACGTTAGCGTAACGGTGCGTAAAGCCAGTAAGACGCGGATCGCTTAAAGCGGCAGGGTCGGCAACGGCATAGCGCAATGGCGTGGTATTCACGGCCTGGTTCGAATTATCCATCTGGTCACCTTATGATTGAATGCGGCATTAACAGGTTCAGACTGTTTATGTCTGTAAAAAAGGTCAGTCGAGCATCTTCAGCGCCAGGCTGACGGTATTCTCGCGTTCAGCGATATCTTCGATTTTTCCCACTACGCGGATGCCAAAGGTGATGCAAAGAATCAGCCCGGCGGCGGTTTCCGCATGAATGGCGGAGGACACGGAACCGTCACGTTGTCCTTCTTCCAGCATTGAAATCAGTCGCGCTTTGTTGCGCATCACCGCCTGACGCACCCGCTCCGACAGTTCCTCATCCAACACCTGAAGTTCTGTCGCGCTGCCGACCACCAGACAGCCGCGGCGTCCTTCAAAATCAAATGCCGAATCAAGGTAAAAGCGCAGCAGCTCGGCGACGCGCGCGCGTCCGTTGGCGCATTGCGCCAGCCGCGACTGCAGTTCGGCATGGCGTAAGGCGATGTAGCGGTCGAAAACCTGCAAAAAAAGGGTGCGCTTATCTTTAAACGCTTTATACAGGCTGCCCGCGGTGAGGTTCATTGCGGTAGTTAAGTCCGCAATCGAGGCTGCGTGAAAACCCCTCTGCCTGAAGACCAGCATGGCGTTATCCAGCGCCAGTTCAGGATCGAACGCCCTGGGGCGTCCGCGTTCTTTGCCGCTGTCGGCAGTACCCGCTAATAATGTCATGATCGCTTTTCCGAATAAGGAAACATTCGTTTCCAAAATGCCAGAGCGTTCGAAGATTGACAAGCGATCCTTTTCAGAAGGGAGATAGCGCATTGCTTTCGGCATGAAATAATTTCGGTCTATTCCGTAAGCGAAACGGGAGTATTCCTGGAGACTTTTGCACGGGAAAATTACGTAAAAAGTTGTTTCACATCTCGACGCACCGATAAACGTCGCTTATGCTGGCAAAGCCTTCACTTCACTAATCCCGGAGCCCGACAGATGAAAGCAGCCTCCTTTCTGCTTGCCGGCGCTGCGCTGCTACTTTCAGCATGCAGCAGCAGCGACAATGAACCACCACAGCAGGCTACCGCCGCTCACGTACAGCCCAGAGTCGCCATGTCATCCTTAGCGGAAAGCAACTGCGCCAGCGCAGGCGGCACGTTGGCGTTTTCACGTCAGCTTGATGGCAGCAGCATCGGCATGTGTCAGTTAGCGAATGGACGCCGCTGTAGCGAAAGCGCGCTGGAAAGCGGAAGCTGCGCACGCTTTTAAGGAGGCTGGCGCGCAGAACGCACCAGCAATAAGTGGCTAAGCGTTGACTTCGTTCGGGCAGGCTTCGCCTTTTTGCAACTGTTGCAAATTGGAGAGGGTGGTTTCAGAAATAGCGGTCAGCGCTTCGGCGGTCAGGAATGCCTGATGGCCGGTAAACAGCACGTTATGGCAGGCCGACAGACGACGGAAAACGTCATCCTGAATCACATCGTTAGACTTATCTTCAAAGAACAGATCGCGCTCATTCTCATAGACGTCCATACCGAGCGAGCCGATTTTCTGCTGTTTCAGCGCGTCAATCGCCGCCTGCGAATCGACCAGGCCGCCGCGGCTGGTATTGATGATCATCACGCCATCTTTCATCTGACTGAAGGCGGCGGCGTCCAGCAGATGATGGTTTTCCGGCGTCAGCGGACAGTGCAGCGTAATCACGTCCGACTCTTTAAACAGCGTTTTGATATCGACATACTCCGCGCCCAGGTCCAGCGCCTGCGGGTTTGGATAAGGATCGAACGCCAGCAGACGCATGCCGAACCCTTTCAGGATGCGCAGCGTGGCGATGCCGATCTTCCCGGTGCCGATAACGCCAGCGGTGCGGCCATGCATGTTAAAGCCGATCAGCCCTTCCAGCGAAAAGTTGGCGTCGCGGGTGCGCTGATAAGCGCGATGAATACGGCGGTTCAGCGTCATCATGATACCGACCGCGTGTTCCGCTACCGCCTCCGGCGAGTAGGCCGGCACGCGCACCACCTTCATTCCCAGCTCTTTCGCCGCGTCCAGATCGACGTTATTAAAACCGGCGCAGCGTAACGCGATAATTTTTACTCCCTGGGCATGAAGAATCTCCAGCACCGGGCGGCTGGCGTCATCATTAACAAAAATACAAACGGCTTCGCAGTTGACGGCGTTGATCGCCGTACGTTCAGTCAGCAGGAAATCGAAATATTCGATATCGAAACCAAAGCGCTCGTTAACATGATCGAGATATTTCTTGTCATACTGTTTGGTGCTATAGACCGCAAGTTTCATTATCGTCTCCTTATTGTCTTCTCCCTTTATTCTAGACTGGCTGTCATATGACGTAACCTTTAATCTACGTTACGTTTACACAGGGATTAACGCGTCTCGATTCTTCACCCTGCCTGACGATCGTGCCATCATAGCCGTCGGGATTTTTTACAGAACAGGACTGTTATGGCAATGCGTCGGCGCTTCTCTTTCGCTCTGGCCTTTCTGCTGGCGTTGGTTCTGCTGGTGCTGGCGCTGCTGCTGAGCGTGACGCACTGGCTGCCGCGCCTGGCAGGGATCTGGCTGCCCGCAGGCACGCGCATCGCGCTTGATGCCTCTCCGCGCTGGCGGCAGAGAGCGCTATATATTCCGGCGCTGCGCTATCTGGCGGGCGACTGCCTGTTGGCTGAGGTCGACGAACTGACGCTGCGCTATGGCCATTCACGCTGGCAGGCCGACGCGCAGCGTCTGGCGCTCGACAGCGCCTGCCTGAGTCAGCTGCCCGATAACGATGCCTCTCCCGCCGCGCCGCGCACCCTGGCGCAGTGGCAGGCGCTGCTGCCGTCCGCCGACGTAACGGTAAAGCAGCTGATCGTGAATCCTTATCAGAGCTGGGCGGGCGCGCTGCGGCTGACCCTCGACCGCACGGCGCAGCGGCTCGATTATCAGGGCGAGAACCTGCGCGTGCAGGCCGATCTGCAAGGGCAGCATCTGTCGCTGCGTCAGCTGACGCTTCAGGCGCCGGGCCTTACCCAGCCCGTTACGCTGCATGGCGCGCTGGAACTGACGGAGTTCGCCAACGGCGTGCCGGAAACCGGGCGGCTTGAAGGCGATTTTACGCTGGCGCAGGCGCCGCATCCGCTGCATGTCGCCCTTGACTGGCGTCAGCAGGCGGGCAGTCTGACCGTCACCTCGCCAGATGAAGCGACGCCGCTGGTGGATCTGCCGTGGCAGGTCAGCGCTGAACAGATTCGCATTACGGCGGGCCGTTGGCGCTGGCCGTGGGCGACGCAGCCGCTGGCGGGCGGCGTGGCGTTGACGTTTACAAACTGGCGGCAGGGGCTGGAGGCGACCGGGATCGGCGGACGCATGAATATGCTGACGCAGGGGCGCGGCGGCAAAGGCAACGTGGTGCTAACCCTGGGGCCGGGCCGTCTGTCACTGAGCGACAGCGATCTGCCGCTACGTTTGACTGGCGAAAGCAAGCTGGCCGCGCTGCAATTTTACGCCTCTTTGCCCGGCACGCTGAGCGGCTCGCTGCTGGACCCGCAGCTGCGTATCGCGCCCGGCGCGCTGCTGCGGATGCGCGGTCGGCTGCTCTCTACGCTGGAGGTGGATGAAGCGCGTTGGCCGTTGGCGGGCGTCACGATCTCATCCTCCGGCGTTAACGGACGTTTACAGGCGATCCTGCGCGCGCATGACGCCAGCCGGGGACGCTTTATGCTGCATCTTGACGGCCGCGCCCATGATTTCTGGCCCGACAGCGGGCGCTGGGACTGGCGCTACTGGGGCAACGGCTATCTGGCGCCGCTGGCGGCGAAGTGGGATGGACAGGGCACCGGCGGCTGGCAGCAGAACATTATCACGCTCGATACGCTCTCTACCGGCTTTGACAAGCTGCGCTACGGCAAAACCACCGTTGCGCAGCCGCGCCTGTATCTGACGCAGCCGCTGGTCTGGCGGCGCGGCGTCGGCGACGGCGACGGCGCCGTTGGCGGCGCCCTGACGCTGGAGGCGCGCGAAACGCGCTTCGACAACGGCGGCTATCTGCCTTCACCGGCGCTGCGGCTGACGCTTAAGGGCGGCGATCCGGCGCATTTCCTGTTTAACGGCGAGCTGCGCGCGCGCGATATCGGGCCGGTGCGCGTGAATGGCCGCTGGGACGGCGAGCGGCTGCGCGGGCAGGCCTGGTGGCCGCGCCAGTCGCTGACCGTCTTCCAGCCGCTGCTGAGTCCCGATCTGAAAATGAAGATCACCGACGGCACGCTGCGCGCGCAGGTGGCGTTTTCCGCCTCTGACCAGCAGGGTTTCGCCGCCGGCGGTCACTGGGTCGTCGAGGACGGCGCGATCTGGATGCCGGACAATAGTATCCGGGGCATCGATTTTTCCCTGCCGTTCCGGCTGCGCGACAGCCGCTGGCGGCTCGGCACGCACGGTCCGGTGTCGCTGCGCATCAAGACCATCAACAGCCAGTTTCCCATGACCAGCGTCAGCGCCGATTTGCAGGGCAGCTGGCCCTGGAGCGAACGCGAGCCGCTGACCCTCAGCGACGTCAGCATGGGTCTGCTCGGCGGCAGCCTGAGTATGCCGCAGCTGCGTTTGCCGCAGCACCAGCCCGCGATAATACGCCTGCGGGAGATCAGCCTCAGCGAGCTGATCACTGCACTGAAACCCAAGCAGATCGCGCTGTCTGGGCGCATCAACGGCGAACTGCCGCTGTGGCTGAACGATTCGCCCTGGCTGGTGAAAGAGGGCTGGATCGCCAACGACGGCGCTTTAACGCTGCGGCTGGATAAGCAGATGGCGGACGCCATCGCCAGCAATAATATCGCTGCGGGCGCGGCGCTGGACTGGCTGCGCTACATGGAAATCTCGCGCAGCTGGGCCACGATAAACCTTAACGCCATCGGCGATCTGACAATGCAGGCGCAGGTCAACGGCACCAGCCGCTTCAGCAACCGCGACCAGCATGTGAATCTGACCTACCGCCATCAGGAGAACCTGTTTCAGCTGTGGCGCAGCCTGCGCTTTGGCGATAATTTACAATCCTGGGTAGAGCAGAACGCCACTCTGCCGACAAAAAAGGACACCCATCATGAAAATTAACCGGCTGCTGCTGCTGGCCTGCTGTAGCGGGCTGGTCGGCTGCGTACCGCGCATCGAAGTCGCGGCGCCGAAAGAACCGATCACCATCAATATGAACGTGAAGATTGAACATGAGATCCATATTAAGGTGGATAAAGATGTGGAAGCGCTGTTAAACCAGAGCGATCTTTTTTGAGCGGAGGCGGGATGAAAGGCTGGGTTAAACTCTGTCTGCTGCTGGCGCTGGCTTCGCCGGCGGCCATGGCGCTGACGCTCGACGAAGCGCGCCAGCAGGGACGCGTCGGCGAAACCCTGAACGGCTATCTGGCGCCTCGTCAGCAGGATGCGGAAACGCTGGCGCTGGTGGCGCGCATCAATCAGGGACGCGAGCAACATTATCAGCAGATTGCGCAGCAGAATCATTTAAGCACGGATGAGGTGGCGCGTATCGCCGGCGAAAAACTGGTGCGCCGCGCTGCGGCGGGCGAGTATGTGCAGGGAATAAACGGACAGTGGATTAAGAAGTAAAGCAGGCTGGCCGCCGATCGGCGGCCAGCGTTGCGCATCAGGCGGTAGCCAGCTGCGCCAGCGTTTCTTTCGCTTCCGAAGTCGCTTTGGCCGCCACTTCCGGACCGTAGGCGATGCCTTCGGCAAGGACGAAGCTGACGTCGGTAATGCCGATAAAGCCCAGGAACAGCTGTACGTAAGGGGTCAGCAGATCGCTTGGGGTATCTTTATGAATGCCGCCGCGGCTGGAGATGACGATAGCGCGTTTGCCTTTCACCAGGCCTTCCGGGCCCGCTTCGGTGTAGCGGAAGGTGACGCCGGCGCGGGCGATCAGATCGAAGTAGTTCTTCAGCTGCGTCGGGATGTTGAAATTGTACATCGGCGCCGCAATAACAATCACATCGTGCGCGTTCAGTTCAGCGATCAGCGCATCAGACAGCGCCAGCGCTTCCTGCTGACGCGGGCTCAGGGCCGCATCGGAAGGACGCAGCGCGCCAACCAGTTCGCCGTCCAGCACCGGAATCGCATCTGCCGCCAGGTCGCGTACCGTCACCTGATCGCCTTTGGCTTTCGCCTGCTCGGCGTAAAAGTCGGCCAGCTGACCAGACTGAGAATAACCGGCAAGAATACTGGATTTTAAGACTAATACTTTGCTCATAATTTTTTCCTGTCTGTAAATACGGAAGTCTGTCCGCTCAATGGCTTACACTGTAGGGAGTTTATCGCGACAGTGAAAGCGCAATATTTCGAGACCGATGTTCGAAATTCTTGAACAAGCGCGGAGCAGGCCATCCCTGTCCGCACCGCCTGTGGTAACATACGCCGCAGTAAATGAACGTAGCGTCGGCGAGGCCCGACGACGCGGCGGCCATAACAGCAAGCAGAAGCCGCCGCGTGAAAAAGGTAATCAATATGTCTGTCGAATCAAACACATCGCCGCTTGCGCCTTTTTGGGCGCGGCTGGAAAACGTGACGCTGCGCGACCGCCAGCGGCTGCAACGGCGCCTGCACGGCGCCAAAAAGGTGAAAAATCCTGCTGCGCAGCAGGGCATCGCTGACGAGCTGGAAAAAGAGTTCGCCCAGGCGGAACAGCGTTTGCAGCAGCGTCTGTCGCTGACGCCCACCATTCGCTTCCCGGACAATCTGCCGGTCAGCCAGAAGCAGCAGGCGATCGCCGACGCTATCCGCGATCATCAGGTAGTGATCGTGGCGGGCGAAACCGGCTCAGGTAAAACGACTCAGCTGCCGAAAATTTGTTTGTCGCTGGGGCGCGGGGTGAAAGGGCTGATCGGCCATACCCAGCCGCGCCGTCTGGCGGCGCGCACCGTGGCGAACCGTATCGCCGAGGAGCTGGAAACCTCGCTCGGCGGCTGCGTCGGCTATAAGGTGCGTTTTAACGATCAGGTCAGCGACGCCACCCAGATCAAGCTGATGACTGATGGTATTCTGCTGGCGGAAATCCAGCAGGATCGGCTGCTGATGCAGTACGACACCATCATTATCGATGAGGCGCACGAGCGCAGCCTGAACATCGATTTCCTGCTCGGCTACCTGCGCGAGCTGCTGCCGCGTCGTCCCGATCTGAAAGTGATCATTACCTCCGCCACCATCGATCCGCAGCGCTTTTCGCGCCACTTTAATCATGCGCCGGTGGTGGAAGTCTCAGGCCGCACTTATCCGGTGGAGGTGCGTTATCGTCCGGTGGTCAGCGATGTCGATGAGAGCGACCGCGATCAGCTGCAGGCGATCTTCGACGCGGTGGATGAGCTGGGCCAGGAGAGCAACGGCGATATCCTGATTTTTATGAGCGGCGAACGCGAAATCCGCGACACCGCCGATGCGTTGAGCCGACGCGACCTGCCGCATACTGAAATTCTGCCGCTCTACGCGCGCCTGTCGAACGCCGAACAGAATCGGGTGTTCCAGCCGCACGGCGGTCGTCGCATCGTGCTGGCCACCAACGTGGCCGAAACGTCGCTGACGGTGCCCGGCATCAAATACGTTATCGATCCCGGCACCGCGCGCATCAGCCGCTACAGCTACCGCACCAAGGTGCAGCGCCTGCCGATCGAGCCGGTTTCGCAGGCCTCGGCCAACCAGCGTAAAGGGCGCTGCGGCCGCGTCTCTGAAGGCATCTGCATTCGCCTCTATTCCGAAGAGGATTTCTTAAGCCGCCCGGAATTTACCGACCCGGAGATCCTGCGCACCAACCTGGCCTCGGTTATTTTGCAGATGACCGCGCTGGGGCTGGGCGATATCAGCGCCTTTCCGTTTGTCGAGGCGCCCGATAAGCGCAACATCCAGGATGGCGTGCGCCTGCTGGAAGAACTGGGCGCGATTACCGAAGAGGAAAATGGCCGTTATCGCCTGACGCCGTCGGGCCGCCAGCTGGCGCAGCTGCCGGTTGACCCGCGCCTGGCGCGGATGGTGCTGGAAGCGCAGAAATATGGCTGCGTGCGCGAAGTGATGATTATCGTTGCGGCGCTGTCGATTCAGGATCCGCGCGAACGTCCGGCAGAAAAACAGCAGGCCGCCGATGAGAAACATCGCCGCTTTGCCGATAAAGAGTCCGATTTTATCGCCTTCGTTAACCTGTGGAACTATCTGCAGGAGCAGCAAAAAGCGCTCTCCGGCAACGCGTTCCGCCGCCAGTGCAAGGTCGATTATCTGAACTATCTGCGCGTGCGTGAATGGCAGGATATCTATACCCAGCTGCGCCAGGTCGTGCGCGAGCTGGGTATGCCGGTCAACAGCGAACCGGCGCCGTACCGTGAAATTCATACCGCGCTGCTGACCGGCCTGCTGTCGCATATCGGCCTCAAGGATGCGGAAAAGCAGGAATTCAGCGGCGCGCGCAACGCGCGCTTCGCCATCTTCCCCGGCTCGGCGCTGTTTAAAAAGCCGCCGAAATGGACCATGGTGGCGGAGCTGGTGGAAACCAGCCGCCTGTGGGGACGCATCGCCGCGCGCATCGATCCTGAGTGGATCGAGCCGCTTGCGCAGCATCTGATCAAGCGCAGCTACAGCGAACCGCACTGGGAAAAAGCGCAGGGCGCGGTGATGGCGATGGAGAAGGTGACGCTGTACGGCCTGCCGATCGTGAGCGCGCGCAAGGTGAACTACGGCCCCATCGATCCGCAGCTGTCGCGTGAGCTTTTTATTCGTCATGCGCTGGTGGAGGGCGACTGGCAAACTCGCCACGCCTTCTTTAAGGCGAACCAGAAGCTGCGCAGCGAAGTGGAAGATCTGGAACATAAATCGCGGCGGCGCGATATCCTGGTGGATGACGAAACGCTGTTCGCCTTCTATGACAGCCGCGTCGGCCATGAAGTCGTCTCCGCGCGCCACTTCGACAGCTGGTGGAAAAAGGTCAGCCAGCAAACGCCCGATCTGCTCTCTTTCGATAAAGAGATGTTGATCAAAGAGGGCGCGGACAAGATCAGCAAGCTCGACTATCCCAACTTCTGGCATCAGGGCAACCTGAAGCTGCGCCTCAGCTATCAGTTTGAGCCGGGCGCGGACGCGGATGGCGTCACGGTGCATATTCCGCTGCCGCTGTTGAATCAGGTGGAAGAGGCGGGCTTTGAATGGCAAATCCCCGGCCTGCGCCGCGAGCTGATCATCGCGTTGATTAAATCACTGCCGAAGCCGGTGCGCCGCAACTTTGTGCCCGCGCCTAACTACGCCGAGGCGTTCCTCGGCCGCGTCACCGGCACCGAGACGCCGCTGCTGGACGCGCTGGAGCGTGAATTCCGCCGCATGACCGGCGTCACCATCGACCGCGACGCCTGGCAGTGGGATCAGGTGCCCGATCACCTGAAAATCACCTTCCGCGTGCTGGATGAACATAACCGCAAGCTGAAAGAGGGCAAAGATCTTGCGGCGCTGAAAGCCTCGCTGAAAGGCAAGGTGCAGGAGACGCTGTCGAAAGTGGCCGATGACGGTCTGGAGCAGAGCGGCCTGCATATCTGGAGCTTCGGCGATCTGCCCGCACAGTTCGAGCAGAAGCGCGGCAACTACAGCGTCAAGGCCTGGCCAGCATTGGTGGATGAAAAGGACAGCGTGGCGATACGCCTGTTCGACAGCCAGCATGAACAGCAAAAAATGATGTGGCGCGGCCAGCGTCGTCTGCTGCTGCTGAATATTCCCTCGCCGATTAAATATCTGCACGAAAAGCTGCCGAACAAAGCCAAGCTGGGACTCTACTTTAATCCTTACGGCAAGGTGCTGGAGCTGATCGACGACTGTATTACCTGCGGCATCGATAAGCTGATGGCGGAAAATGGCGGACCGGCCTGGAAAGAAGCGGATTTCCAGCAGCTGCATGATAAGGTGCGCGCCGGACTGAACGAGACCGTGGTGGACATCGCTAAACTGGTGGAGCAGATCCTGACGGCGGTGTTCAATATCAACAAGCGCCTGAAAGGACGCGTGGATATGACCATGGCGTTAGGGCTGTCGGATATCAAAGCGCAGATGAGCGGTCTGGTTTATCGCGGCTTCGTAACGCAGAACGGCTGGAAACGGCTGCCGGATACGTTGCGCTATCTGCAGGCGATTGAGCGCAGGTTGGAGAAGCTGCCGGTCGATCCGCACAGCGATCGCGCGCGAATGCTGAAGGTGGAGCAGGTGCAGCAGGCATGGCAGAGCTGGCTGAATAAGCTGCCGCCCGCGCGTCGCGATGACGAGGATGTACAGGAGATACGCTGGATGATCGAGGAGCTGCGCGTCAGCTATTTCGCCCAGCAGCTTGGCACGCCTTATCCTGTTTCCGATAAACGCATCCTGCAGGCGATGGAGCAAATCGCCGCCTGATCGCAGCTGGCCGCAGAATCATCTGCGGTCAGCGCGATAAGCAACGATCATAACGTGACGGCCGCCCGTGCGTTTTCTTCCGCGACAGCGGATTATTCTGCGGCCAGCGCCTCTAAATCATCATGAAACGCGGTAACGGCGATGGCGCGGTTGTCGGCGCGATAACGATCCGCCGCCGCCGGCGCGGAGCTTTGCACCGCAATCAGCCGCCAGCCGTCGTCGGTCTGCAACAGCAGCGGCGATCCGCTGTCTCCGGGCAGCGTATCGCACTGATGCGACAGCACCGAACGCTGCGCCCAGCCGGTAATCAGACAGTCCTGATGCGACCAGAGCGCATCCAGGTGATCTTCAGGATAGCCCGCCTGGGTGACTTTGCGGCCGTTGGTTTTTAGCGCGGCGGTGAGATCGCTGCGTGAGCCGTCAAACAGTGGAATTGGCGTAATACCGGAAGGCGGATTGCGCAGCACAATCAGACCATAATCATAAGGCGCTGCGGCGGCGGGAACGATCCAGCCGTCGCCGTCAGCTTTGAGTTTTTTGCCAAGGCTGGGGTCTACGCGCGCTTCGATATCGTGAATTTCATAACGCCAGCCATTGTCCCCGGCGATAAAGCGCAGGGCGACTGGCTTATCCAGACGGCCAGGCGGCGTCACCAGACAGTGACCGGCGGTCAGCGCCAGATGTGCGGAGATCAGCGTTGCGCTGCACAGGTTGCCGCTTTCGGTTTCCAGCTGTCCAATCGCTTCCCACGGTACGCTGGCGGGGCGATCGACTGGCTTGCGGTCGTCATGACCGAAGAACAGCATTTTAATCTCTTCGGGACCCGGCCCTTCATCGCTGTCATCATCTGCATGCGTAAAAAAGGGAAAACAGAGCAAACCCACTACTAACACAGCCGTTATGCGCATATCTCTCTCAGGAAGGGGGAGAATGATAAGAATAAAGGGTTAACACGCGTCATGCGTTAACTATAGTCGGTGAGAAACAAAAAAGGGAGTTTAATCCAGAATATCAGTACGCTACGACTATCAAATATAGAAGCAGGCCGCAATTGCGCCACACAAAATCATTACGGCAAGGATTATTTCGAAACGATAGCGACGTACCATTTCCGTTACTCCAGGAAAAAACACCCGGAAAACCGGGTGTTTGTTAGCTGTTCTCGTCAGGAGCTGGCTCCCGCCATTATTTTGCCGCTGATTTTACAACTTTTTTGTGGTGCTTTTTAGCGGCCTGAGCTTTCTGCGCAGCCGGTTTAGCGACGTGCTTGTGGTGCTTTTTAGCGGCCTGAGCTTTCTGCGCAGCCGGTTTAGTGGCGTGCTTGTGGTGCTTTTTAGCGGCCTGGGCTTTCTGCTCAGCCGGTTTAGCCGCTTTTTTGTGATGCTTTTTAGCGGCCTGGGCTTTCTGCTCCGCCGGTTTAGCCGCTTTTTTGTGATGCTTTTTAGCCGCCTGCGCTTTCTGAGCAGCTGCTTTTTTATGTTTATGATGAACGGCTTTATGCTCAACTTTAGCCGGAGCCGCAGTGGTCGGAGTGGCGGCGGCCGGGGCCGGAGCTGCGGTGGTCTCAGCTGCGAAGGCAACGGAAGAGAGACCCATAGCAGCGGCGACAACCAGAGCGAATAATTTTTTCATTGTAAAACCCTCGAATGTTTCTTCATGTATTAGCCCACTGCGGGGCCGGTGAAGAGAATATAAAGAAACGCGCGCGGGCTTTCCGTGAGTGATTGGTATCGGCGTGTAACGGAATGTACAACAAGAAAAACCGGCCTGCGCGAGGGCGGCAGGCCGGTGACAAGCGCTTAACCGAGGTAGCGCTGCTCCAGATGAAGACGGAAGTGAAGCGGATTCAGGTCTTCACCGCTCGCCTGCGTTATCAGCTGCGCCGTCGGGAAGCGGCTGCCGTGCTGCCAGATATTCTGTGAAAGCCAGTCGAAAATCGGCTGCAGTTCACCAGCGGCGATCTGTTGATCCAGCTGCGGCAGCGCGCGGCGCACCGCCTGGAACAGCTGCGCCGCGTACATCGCGCCCAGCGTATAGGTCGGGAAGTAGCCGAAGGCGCCGTCGGTCCAGTGTATATCCTGCATACAGCCGTCACGGTAGTTGCCCTGGGTATCCAGCCCCAGATAGCGCTGCATTTTCTCATCCCACAGCGCCGGAATATCTTCCACCTCGATATCGCCGCCAATCAGCGCGCGCTCGATCTCATAACGCAGAATGACGTGCAGCGGGTAGCTGACCTCATCGGCGTCGACGCGGATAAAGCCGCGCTTCACTCGCTGGTTCAGCCGTACAAAGTTACCGGACGTCAGCGCGGGCTGTTCGCCCATCTGCGCGGTTACCAGCGGGAGAATATGCTGCAGGAACGGCGCGCTGCGCGACAGCTGCATCTCGAAAAACAGGCTCTGCGACTCATGAATGGCGGTGGAGCGCGCCAGCGCCACCGGCTGGCCGCGCCAGGCTTTTGGCAGGTTCTGCTCATAGCGCGCGTGGCCGGTTTCATGGATGACGCCCATCATTGCGCTGACGAACTCGTTTTCGTTATAGCGCGTGGTGATGCGCACATCCTCCGGCACGCCGCCGCAGAAAGGATGGGCGCTGACGTCGAGACGTCCGGCGTTAAAATCGAAGCCAAGCAGTTTCATCAGCTGTAAACCGAGCTGGCGCTGCGCCTCGATCGGGAAGGGGCCCAGCGGCACATCGACCGGCTCTGCCGCCTGTTTCTCCACGACGCGTTCAAGCAGCGTCGGCAGCCACTGGATCAGATCGCCAAACGTGGCGTCCAGCTGCGCGCTGGTCATGCCTGGCTCATAGAGATCGAGCAAGGCGTCATAGCGTGAGCAGCCCGCGGCCTGCGCGCGGATTTCCGCTTCCTCGCGGCTAAGGCGCACCACCTCTTTCAGATTAGCGGAGAAACCCTGCCAGTCATTAGCCGGACGCTGCTGACGCCAGGCGTGTTCGCAGCGCGAGCCGGCAATCGACTTCGCCTCCACCAGCGAGGCGGGCAGCAGCGCCGCCTGTTGCCACGCGCGTCGCATCTCCAGCAGATTGGCCTGTTCCACGTCGTTCAGGGATTCCTGCTGCGCCGCATCGAGCCAGGCTTCCATCCTGCTGTCGGTCAGAATCTGATGCTGCAAAACGCTCAGTTCCGCCAGCGCTTCGCCACGTGCCTGACTGCCGGCGGGCGGCATCATGGTTTGCATATCCCAGCCGGCGATGGCGGAGAGATGGCCGAAGCGCGACAGGCGCTGAAAAGTCTGGGTCAGTTGTTGATAAGCCGATGTCACGCATATCTCCTTGATAAGTTAGGAACGGATCGCCGTACTGCGCAAGGGTAGATCAACCGGCCAGCAAAAGCGAACGCTGGCGCCGCCGAGCGGGCTGCTGTCGATGACGACAAAGCCGCCCAGCGCCTGCGCCACTGACTGCACAATCGCCAGCCCCAGACCGCAGCCGCCGGTGGCGCGGTCGCGGCTGGGATCGAGACGCACAAACGGCTCCAGTACGCGCTGACGCTCTTCAAGCGGAATGCCGGGGCCGTCATCCTCAACCTGCAGGCAGGCCAGATTACCGTCGAACCAGAGTCCGACCCGCAGTCGCTGGCTGGCATAACGCAGCGCGTTATTCACCAGGTTGTCCAGCACGCGCTCCATCAGTCGGGTGTCGGAGACGCCGATATTGTCGCGCTGAGGCAGATCGAGCGCGATCTCATATTCAGGATGCACCGAACGGATATCGGCGATGCGCTCGCTGAGCCAGGCGGCGAGATCCACCGACTGCAAAAACAGCTCTACCTGCGGACGATCGAGCCGCGCATAGGTCAGCAACTCTTCTATCAGCGATTCGAGCTGGCCGATATCGCGCTTCAACGCGGTCGATTCCGCCACGCTGAGATTATCGCTCATCTCCAGCCGGTAGCGCAGGCGCACCAGCGGCGTTCTCAGCTCATGGGCGATGTTGTCGATGAGCTGTTTTTTGCTGGCCACCAGCGTGTTGATATTGTCCGCCATCTGGTTAAAGGCGACGCCAAGACGCACCAGGCTGGAAGCATTATCGAAATGAATGCGCTCATCCAGATGCCCCTTGCCGAAGCGCTGCGCCGCTGATTCCAGTTTCAGCATATCTTTCCAGTAGGGGCGCATCCAGATAAATACCGGCAGCGCCAGCGACATGCCGATAAACGCCAGCAGCGCGATATCCAGCAGCCGCATCTCATGCAGATAAAAAAGGTAGGGGATCGGGCCGACGGCCAGCACATAGTGGCTGCGTGGAATATGCTGCAAAAAGGTGTATTCGTCGTCCAGCGCCACAATTTCCCCGGCGCGCAGGCGGCGCATGCTGACCGGATCAAGCTGATATTTGCTCATCGGCTCGATATGCAGCTTAAACGAGAGGTTCAAATCAAGATTGTTGATGGTTTTGTTCCAGTCGCGCGGCGGAATTTCCCGCAGCTCGCTGCGCATCAGATAAAGCGAGCTTTTCATCAAATCGTCCATCGACTGACGCCCGGCGCGCTCGGCGGTGAATTTGTACACCAGGCCGACCAGCATGGTCATTACCAGAAAGCAGACGAACAACAGCAGATAAAACTGGATAAAGAGTTTTCTCATTCCGCGTGCGTATCCCAGGCATGTGGCGCAAACAGATAACCTTTATTACGGATGGTTTTTATCCGATAAGGTTCGGTGGCGCTGTCGTGCAGCTTTTTACGCAGGCGGGAAATCGCCACGTCGATGCTGCGATCCATGCCATCGTAGCTGACGCCGCGCAGCGTTTTCAGCAGCGCGTCGCGGTTGAGAATTTGTCCGGCGTGGGTCGCCAGTTCCCAGAGCAGATCGTAATCGGCCGTGGAAAGGGCGATGATCTCCTGGCCCAGCGTTACCTGACGATTCAGCGGATCGATAGTGAGCGATCCGAAGCGCAGCGCTTTCTGGCTGTTGACCAGCGGCGCGATCTCATCGTGATGCGAGGCGTTCGCCTGACGCAGATGCAGGCGCAGGCGCGCCAGCAGCACCGCCGGCGGCGTGGTTTTCAGAATGTAGTCATTGGCGCCCATCTCCAGCGACAAGATATGGTTCATATCGCTGTCCAGCGAGGTGAGCAGCACAATCGGGCCGGACCAGCTGGCGCGCAGATCGCGGCACAAGGTCATGCCATCTTTGCCGGGCAGCATGATATCCAGCATGACCAGATCGGGCTGCTCGCGGGCAATGACCGCCTCGGCCCGGTCGCCGCGGCTTTCGACAATCACTTCCAGCCCATGACGACTCAGCCAGGCGGCAATCAGCTCGCCTACGTCCGCATCGTCTTCAACAAAAACTATTTTATGCATGATGTAAAAAATAAGGCTGTGAATTAAACCAGCATATCCTTTTCAGATAATAACCACCATCAACGCCCGTTAAATGACGCAAGATGTATAGTACAACTCAGGGGAACTATGCCATTATATCTGAAGGGTTGTTAACGCAGGTTGTAACCCTTTTTTTCTGGCCAGGAGGAGAGTGAGGGTGTCAGATAAACAGCTGGCGTCAGCGGTCTTAAATGATCGTATCTGCTTCAATTATACCGATTTTCTTGCTGCATCCTGTAAAAAGCGCTGGAGCTTCGTCGATGCGATTTACGGCGTAATGCCCATTTTCGGCATGGTGACGCGTAACCCGGCAGATTCGCAGCGGCCTCCTTCAGAGCGGCTGAAAGAATTAGCGTTGCAAATCATTTCAACGCAGGTTAGCGATGAGATTAATATCGCCCGGCTGATTACCTTAGCCGAGCAGCAGCATATCGCGCAGTTTGATATTTTATTGCCTTACCCGCTTACCCGCGAGCAGCTCGACGCGATTCATCATGAATACCGCAAGCCGCTGTCGCTGTCCCAGCAGGAGGAACGGCTGACCATCCAATTTCCAGCCGCCCCACACTGATTACCGCATTAACATCCAGGTTGCCGGGACGGCGCCGATCACCAACAGGGTGATGGCGGCGCGCTCGGCCACGCTCAGCGCATTCAGCGCTCGGCCGCCGCGGCGGGCGAACAAAAACAGCAGCATCCCCGGCGCATAAAGGATCACTGACATCAACAGATGCAGCGGGCCGGAAGCGTACAGCAGCCACAGACCGTAAGCGCAGGCGCCCAGCGCCACCAGCGTCATGTTCGCCTTGCCTTTGCCCCACACCAGCTTCAGCAGATAAGCGCCGACAAGGAAATAGGGCACCAGCACCATTTCCGAGGCGATGGTCAGCAGCGTGTTGTAATCGGAATTGGTCAGCCAGATCACAATCAGGCAGACCTGTACGCTGCCGTTGGTCAGCCACAGCGAGGCGGACGGCGCGTTATGACGGTTTTGCTTGCTCAGGCTGCGCGGAAACGCCCCCTGCTGCGCGGCGATAAAAGGCACTTCCGCCGCCATGATCGTCCAGCTCAGGTAGGCGCCGCACACCGAAACCACCAGCCCAAGCGCGATGACCGCATTGCCCCAGGCGCCGATCAGTTTGGTCATCAGCCCGGCCATCGACGGGTTGCGCATCTCCGCCAGCTCAGCGCGCGGCACAATGCCCAGCGACAGTAGCGTGACCAGCAGATAAACGCTCAGCGCCGCCAGCACCGCCAGCAGCGTCGCTTTGCCTACGTCGCGCTTGTTGCGTGCCCGCGCCGACACCACCACCGCGCCTTCCACGCCGATAAACACCCACAGCGTAATCAGCATGGTTTGCTTAACCTGTTCCCAGACCGGTTTGCCCAGCTCTATGCCGGTGAAATCGAAGCGGAAACGATCGAGATTAAAGGCGATGATCGCCAGCACGATAAACAGGCCGAGCGGCACCAGCTTGCCCAGCGTGGCGAGCAGGTTGATGCTGGCGGCGGTCTGCACGCCGCGCAGCACCAGCCAGTGAACCAGCCACAGCAGCAACGACGCGCCGAGCATCGCCTGCCAGGTATTGCCATCGCCGAACACCACATGGCCGGGCGAATCGGTGAAAAAGCTCAGCGCGGAGAAAACGATCACCAAATAGGAGACGTTGGCGATCACCGCGCACAGCCAATAACCCCAGGCGGAGCTGAAGCCTACCAGCTCGCCGAAGCCATCGCGGGCATAGGTAAATATGCCGCCGTCCAGTTCCGGTTTCAGGCGCGTTAACAGCAGCAGCGCCAGCGAAAGAAAAAGGATGCCTGCGCCGGTAATAGCCCAGCCGATCAACAATGCGGCGGGGCTGGCGACGGCCGCCATATTTTGCGGCAGGCTGAAAACCCCTGCACCCAGCATTGAGCTGAGAACCAGCGCGGTCAGCGCGCTAAGGCCTAATTTTTTGTCCAAAAAACCGTCCTGAAACAGAATAAATAACCAGGGAACCGCGTTGCGGTTGACTTTTCATCAGGCGTGAAGCGAAAGAGGCCTTCGTTTCCGCTGAAATAAGGCGGCGATTTTACGGAGTGCGGGGCTGTCGCGCAATGCGTGTCTATGCAAAAAGCGCTACAGATTATTCAGAATGTTACGGAGCGGCGGGGAGGCCGCTCCGGGTGTGGATTATTTGAACAGATCGGCGGTCACGGTCAGGTTGCCGCCGCTCTGGTTCTGCCACTGACGGGTCACGTGGTAGAACTTCGCGCCTTTCGCCGCGGCGCGTTTGGCCACCGCTTCGGAGATTTCCGTCGGCGTGCCGAAGTGGCCAGTGAAAGTGACGGTATCGAACGGCTGCATCTGCGCGGCGGTGATAGCGTTCACTTCCTGGATCTCCGTGCCGTTCGGCAGGCGTACGGTATAGCGCTCGCCTGTGGAAGTCTGGGTTTCAAAGAAGCGGCCCACCTTATTGCTTGGCGTTTCGGAAGAAGCGACGCCCGGCAGTTCAACCTGCTTCGCCGCTACGCCGCCGGCGGCCAGCGCCGCTTTGCCCGCTTCGGAGTTGCGCGGAATGGCGTTCGGGCTCTGCACCTGGCGTTTCGGCGCGTCGGCTTTATAGACGTAGGCGGTAATGTACTGATTGCCGCCGCTGTTGGCGTCAATCTGGCGCACAATAAAGAAGGCTGCCGCGCCTTTCTCTTTCGCGGCCTTGCCGATGGCGTCATTAACGTCCGGCTGGCTGCGATAGAAGCCGCTGACGGAGACCGTATCGAAAGGCTCCAGCGCGTAGGCTTCCGCTTTCGGCAGCTCTTTCACGCCGCTGAAGTAGCGATAGCTGCGACGGGTGTCGGCCGCGGGCGCATCGGCGCGATAGAGATCGGCGGAGACGCGCCAGTTGCCGCTGTTGCCGGTGGCGTCGCTGGTGCCGACGATATAAAAGGAGGCGGCGCCCAGCTCATCCGCACGTTTAGAAACGGCATCGGTTGCGTCGCCGATGGAATTGAAACGACCGGTGATATTAATGCGTTCGAATGGTTTTAACGCGGCCGCTTTTTCTGGTGACAGCTCCTGCGCCGCCTGAGCGGTTAGCGTCATTGATGACAACAGCGCGGTCACCAGAAGAGTGTTCTTCAGCTTCATAAAAATAATCCTTCGCCTTACGCCAAAATTGAGTACGAAAACGTGCTGGACTCTTGATGTGTAACAGATTAGCTGCCGATTATTGCATGTAATAATGGCCGCTGTCTCAGCCAATTTATGCCATTCAGACGCGCCGGTTTAATCATAAAAAGGCGGCGTCCGACGGTGCGGTTTTTAGCGCATTTTACGCTGCGGTTACCGCTTTAACTGATTGATGATACAACTTATTTGGTTAAGTGATTGTTAAATAAGGGTGAAATTGCGGCTGATATTCTGTTTGCCACCCGGTTCAACAGTGAGATATCACTAAAAAAACGCTATTTAAACGGTAAAAATAATGCCTGCACGCGTCTGCGCTGCATTTTTGCATGAAAAGTGACGCAGGTCCGGTTACAGGTAGATTATCAGACATATATTCAGTAGGTTATACACACTTTGATACAAAGTCCGAAGCGAACAGCGGATACCGTGCCCGCCGTTCAGGGTCATCACTAACCGATGAAAGGGAAAACTATGTTAATTGGAGTACCCAAAGAGCGGTTGCCCAACGAAGCCCGCGTGGCCGCAACGCCTAAAACGGTGGAGCAGCTGCTGAAGCTGGGATTTCGCGTGGCAATCGAACAGCAGGCGGGCCAGGCGGCCAGCTTCGAAGATAGCGCTTATCAGCAGGCTGGCGCCGAACTGGTCGATCGTGAGCAGGCGTTTCAGGCCGATATCGTATTGAAAGTGAATGCGCCTGATGATGAAGAGATCGCGCTGCTGCGTGAAGGCGCCACGCTGATCGGCTTTATCTGGCCCGCGCAAAATCCGGCGCTGATGGAAAAGCTGGCCGCACGCAAGATCAATGTAATGGCGATGGATGCGGTGCCGCGTATTTCGCGCGCGCAGTCGCTTGATGCGCTCAGTTCAATGGCGAATATTGCTGGCTATCGCGCCGTCGTGGAAGCGGCGCATGAATTCGGCCGCTTCTTTACCGGCCAGATCACCGCTGCGGGCAAAGTGCCGCCGGCGAAAGTGATGGTGATCGGTGCAGGCGTCGCCGGTCTCGCCGCCATCGGCGCGGCGCGCAGCCTGGGCGCCATCGTGCGTGCTTTCGATACCCGCCCGGAAGTGAAAGAGCAGGTGAAAAGCATGGGCGCCGAATTCCTGGAGCTCGATTTCAAAGAGGAAGCGGGCAGCGGCGACGGCTACGCCAAAGAGATGTCCGAGGCGTTTATCGAAGCGGAAATGGCGCTGTTCGCCGCCCAGGCGAAAGAGGTGGATATTATTATCACCACCGCGCTGATCCCCGGCAAACCGGCGCCGCGACTGATCACCCGCGATATGGTCGCTTCCATGAAATCCGGCAGCGTCATTGTGGATCTGGCGGCGCAAACCGGCGGCAACTGCGAACTGACGGTCGCGGATCGGGTCACCACGACCGACAACGGGGTGAAAATCATCGGCTATACCGATCTGCCGAGCCGCCTGCCTACGCAATCTTCCCAGCTCTACGGCACCAACCTGGTTAATCTGCTGAAGCTGCTGTGCAAAGAGAAGAACGGTGAAATCCATATCGACTTTGAGGATGTGGTGATCCGCGGCGTGACGACGGTGCGCGCAGGCGAAATTACCTGGCCGGCGCCGCCGATTCAGGTTTCCGCCGCGCCGAAAGCGGCGCAGCCTGCCGCCGCCGCGCCGCCGGTAGACGCGAAGCCCACCTCGCCCTGGCGCAAATATCTGCTGCTGGCGCTGGCTATCGTGCTGTTCGCCTGCCTGGCAAACGTCGCGCCCGCCGCCTTCCTGTCGCACTTTACCGTGTTCGCGCTCTCCTGCGTGGTGGGTTATTACGTGGTCTGGAACGTCAGCCACGCATTGCATACGCCGCTGATGTCGGTCACCAATGCGATTTCAGGGATTATTGTGGTCGGCGCGCTGCTGCAAATCGGTCACGGCGGCTGGGTCACCTTCCTGGCTTTTATCGCCGTGCTGATCGCCAGCATCAATATCTTCGGCGGTTTCACCGTGACTCAGCGCATGCTGAAAATGTTCCGTAAGAACTAAGGGGTAACAACATGTCTGGCGGATTAGTTACTGCAGCATATATTGTTGCCGCAATCCTTTTTATCTTCAGCCTGGCGGGGCTTTCGAAGCATGAGACCTCGAAACAGGGCAATATTTTCGGCATGGCCGGGATGGCCATCGCGCTGCTGGCGACCATTTTTGGTCCCGACGCTGGCAACATCGGCTGGATTTTACTGGCGATGGTGATCGGCGGCGCCATCGGCATCCATCTGGCGAAGAAAGTCGAAATGACCGAAATGCCGGAGCTGGTGGCGATCCTGCACAGCTTCGTTGGCCTGGCCGCGGTGCTGGTCGGCATCAATAGCTATATCGATCACGGGCCGGGTCTTGATGCGGTGATGCAGAATATTCACCTGACGGAGATCTTCTTAGGCATCTTTATCGGCGCGGTCACCTTTACCGGCTCGGTCGTCGCCTTCGGCAAGCTGCGCGGCAAAATCTCATCGCGTCCGCTGATGCTGCCGCATCGTCACAAGCTCAACCTGCTGGCGCTGGTAGTCTCCTTCCTGCTGCTGTGGACTTTCGTCAGCACAGAGAGCGTCGGGCTGCAAATCTTCGCGTTGCTGATTATGCTGGTGATCGCGCTCGCTTTCGGCTGGCATCTGGTGGCCTCGATCGGCGGGGCAGATATGCCGGTCGTGGTTTCCATGCTGAACTCCTATTCTGGTTGGGCGGCAGCGGCGGCGGGCTTTATGCTGAGTAACGATCTGCTGATCGTGACCGGCGCACTGGTCGGTTCGTCCGGCGCCATCCTCTCTTACATCATGTGCAAGGCGATGAACCGCTCCTTTATCAGCGTGATCGCCGGCGGCTTCGGCACCGACAGCAGCGCTGCGACGGAAGACGAGGAGAGCGGCGAATATCGCGAAATCAACGCGCAGGATACCGCCGAGCTGTTGAAAAACTCTTCCACGGTGATCATTACGCCAGGCTACGGCATGGCGGTGGCGCAGGCGCAGTATCCGGTTGCGGAGATCACGGAAAAGCTGCGCGCGCGCGGCATCAATGTGCGTTTCGGCATTCATCCGGTAGCGGGACGTTTGCCTGGTCATATGAACGTGCTGCTGGCGGAGGCGAAGGTACCTTACGACGTGGTGCTGGAGATGGACGAGATCAACGATGATTTCGCCGATACCGATACGGTGCTGGTAATTGGCGCGAACGATACCGTCAACCCGGCCGCGCAGGAGGATCCGCGCAGCCCGATTGCCGGCATGCCGGTACTGGAAGTGTGGAAAGCGCAAAACGTAGTAGTATTCAAACGTTCCATGAATACCGGCTACGCCGGCGTGCAGAATCCTCTGTTCTTTAAAGAGAACACGCAAATGCTGTTTGGCGACGCCAAAGCCAGCGTCGAGGCGATTCTGAAGGCGTTGTAAGGGCTTGCCCGATAAAAAAGCTGCCGTCGGTTTTCGCACTGACGGCAGCTTTATTTTTGCCAGCAATAAAACAATAACCGCTGTTAATCGTCGTCGTCGTCATCGTCCAGCTCAATGGACGAGGCGAAGTTATCGGGCTTGATCACCAGCAAATCGCAGCGTAGATGGTCGATCACCTGTTCGGCGGTATTGCCTAAAAACGCGGCGGAAAGCCCGGTGCGGCCAATGGTGCCCAGCACCACCACGCCAGCGTTCAGATGTTCCGCCAGTTCCGGAATCACCTCTTCCGGCAGCCCCTTGGCGACATGCGTGAACTTTTCATCAATGGCGAACTTCTGCCGCAGCGCCTTCATCGCCACCAGATGCTGGCCGCGAATAGCGTCGTTGTAAACGCTGGGATCGAAATCGGGCAGTTCGATGGCGATATTAATCGGAGTAACCGGGTAAGCGCCGACCAGATGCACTTCGGTATGGTTAACCATTGCCGCCAGTTCGGTGGTTTCACGGATCAGCTTCTGGTTCAGCTCATCATGATGGGGTTCTTCACTGGCGAGGTTAACGGCGACCACCGCTTTGCCCTGTTCCGGCCAGGGCTGATCTTTCACCATCCAGACCGGGCAGGGGCACTTACGCAGCAGATGCCAGTCGGTTGGAGTAAAAATCACCGACTCCAGCCGATCGTGCTGATGCGCCATTTTTAATACCAGATCGTGTTGCCCGGAGAGGACTTCCTGAATAATCGCCTCGAAAGGGCGGTTATGCCAGACAACCTTGATTTCGATATCGACGCCCGCTTCGAGATACGCATGCGCCTGCTCGCGAATCCATTCTGTCCGTTGGCTGATCACCCCTTTACGCATGGTGGTGCGCTCATCAGGAGAGAGCAGGGTGGTCATTTCATAGGAAAAATCATAGATGGGCAAAAAAGCCTTAATTTTCCCGCCGATACGCTGATTAAGGTAGACCGCCCGGCGTAACGCGGGCTGATCGTCCTGCTCAGGATCTATCGCCACCAGAATGTTTTGATACTTAACCATAACGGCTTCTCCTAACACCAGAGCGTGTCAGCTAAAGATAGCCCATTAACAGGTCAGGAAAAAGTGAAAAAGTTCTAGCCGGATCAATAAAATAACAAATAGTGACCCGGCGAGATATCAGGCTGCGCCGCGGCTCTGGCCCGCCAGTTCGGCCAGCATGGGATGGTTTTCGATAGTGATATATTTGCCTTTAACCGCCAGCATGCCGCTTTTCTGGAAGCGACCCAGCAGGCGACTGATGGTTTCCACCGTCAGGCCGAGATAGTTGCCGATATCGCCGCGCGTCATGGTGAGACGGAATTCGCGCTGGGAAAAGCCGCGCTGTCCAAAGCGACGCGCCAGATTCCAGATAAAGGCCGCCAGGCGCTCTTCGGCATTTTTCTTCGACAGCAGCAGGATCATATCCTGGTCGCCTTTGATTTCGCCGCTCATCAGACGCATCATTTGCTGACGCAGGGCAGGCATTTTGCCGGAAAGATCGTCCAGGGTTTCAAACGGAATTTCGCATACCATTGAGGTTTCCAGCGCCTGCGCGAAGCTGGGGTGGTGACCGGAACCGATGGCGTCAAAGCCGACCAGGTCGCCAGCAAGGTGAAAGCCGGTAATCTGCTCGTCGCCCTGTTCGGTAATGGTGTAGCTTTTAATGGTCCCGGAGCGAATGGCGTAAAGCGAACGCAGCTCATCACCCGCTTTAAACAGCGCCTGACCTTTCTGAATCGGCTTTTTACGCTCGATAATGTTGTCCAGCTGGTCCAGCTCATGTTCATTCAGCGTGAAGGGAATACAAAGTTGACTGATGCTGCAGTCCTGACAATGGATTGCGCATCCACCAGACTGTATACGACGAATGCTTCGTTTTTCCGGGATCATCATACATCCTCGACGATAATTGACTGAGGTCAATTTTAACATTCTTCGTGAGCGAAATGGAATGCATAAACGCACATTTAACCGCATAAAAATCAGGGATGTTATCAATCAATAAACTCAATGTAATCGTCAGGGTAAAAAATGTGCATTATTTTGTTAATCAGTGAAGTTGAAGCGCTTTTCCTGCCGGGCTCAGATGAAAATGCATTTTTAACACTTAAGTAACCTGTTAAAAAAGCACCGGCAGGGTGATGAAAAAAGCAGCGGAAAGGAGGGGGCCGCAGCGCGCGTTTACCGCCTTTGGCAACAGGTCGCTTATCGGTTAAAATTGCCGGGACTCTGCAATACTTTTCTTCTTCGTGCATTGCCACGACATATCAGGCGTGAGGTAGGCCCCATGAACCTTGACGATAAAGATCTGTTTCGTGACGCCATGGAAGATGTCACCCCGCTGAAAGATTGCGCAAATGTTCACTGGCTGAAAACCCCGACGCCCAAAGCGCCGCGGCAGTCAGCGAATGAGGAAATGGAAAACTTCCTGACCCGAGGCTACCTCGATATTGTTCCGCTCAGCGACCCTCTGGAATATAAAGCCGAAGGCATTCAGCAGGGCGTGCTGGATAAGCTGCGTCTGGGGAAATATCCGCTCGACGCCCGCCTTAACCTGCTGCGCCAGCCGGTAGAAAACTGCCGTCAGATGCTGTTCGCTTTTATGATGGAGGCTCGTAAGGACAGCCTGCGCAACCTGCTAATCGTGCATGGCAAAGGACGGGAGGATGAGTCCCACGCCAATATCGTGCGCAGCTATCTGGCGCGCTGGCTACAGCAGTTTGAAGATGTGCAGGCGTTTTGCATCGCGCAGCCGCAGCATGGCGGCAGCGGCGCGATTTATGTCGGCATGCGTAAAACGGAAAAAGCGCGGCTTGATAACCGTGAGCGGCATGCGAAACGCAGCCGTTAATCCCACCTTCCGGCTGGCGTTCGCCAGCCGCTGATTATCGCTAGACCGAATGACATTTACGGATGGTCGCCAGCAAAATCTCTGCGCTGAGACATAAAGGATGGCCGGAGCGGGTAATAATGCCTACCGGCTCGCCGGGACCGTGCGAGGCGATCGGCAGCGCGGCCAGTGAATTGTGCAGTAAATCTTCTTTTACCGCGCCGGAAGGCACAAACCAGACGTAGTCGTAACGCAGCGCCAGTTGACGCGCCAGCGAGGTCGAGGAGGTTTCGACGCAGTTAGGCGGCAGCGTACAACCCTGTTCATCCATCATCGCCTGCGCAATACGGCGCGGCGCGGTGTCCTCAGGTGAAATGACCACTGGCCATTGCAACGCGCGGGATAGCGTGACGTTGTCACTTAGAAGAGGATGTTCCGGTCTGACTACCAGCCGCAGCGACTCCAGAAACAGCAGCTCGTATGAGAGCCCGGCCATCATATCGGCATCCGCCATGCGTCCAATGCCGATATCGAATTCACCCGCTTTCAGACCTGCCAGCAACACATTATTATGCAACGTCGCCACCTGCACCGTCGCCTGCGGCTGCTGCTGGTGAAAGCGATCGAGGATCTGCGGCAGCATACCCATCGCTGCGGTGGTCAACGCGCCGAGACGAATCATTACAGGTCGATCGCCGATTGGATTGGCGAACGACTGCCCGGCATGGTTCAGGGCGTCCAGCACCTTGACCGCATGGGTCAGGAACTGCTCGCCGATAGTGGTGAGCTGCGCGCCCAGCCGACCGCGTTCAAACAGACGCGCGCCGGTAAGCTCCTCCAGCTCATTAAGCGTTTTTGACAGCGCGGGTTGACTCAGGCTGAGCGTCTCCGCGGCGCGCCCCAGCGTGCCTTGCTGTGCGACCGCAACGAAAGTATGTAAATGGCGCAGACGGATGCGCTGATTAAACAGGTAGTTTTTGTCCATGAAGAGAGAGTAGAGACGCCAGCAGACATTAAGCAAGCGTCTCACGACGATTTTGTTAACTTAATTGCAAATTAATATTAACATTCTCGCCCCATGAGCAGAAAATCGGCCAATTTTCGGGTCAGGAAGTAATTAAAGCCGCTCTCACCATAACTTTTTCGCATGGAACCGGGCGGTTAGCGCTGTACAGCAAAGGCGGCGCAATGTGTTGAGAAAATTTCATATAGCGGCAAAGTCATAGCCGCAAGCGGTTGCGTTTCGCTATTATAGGCCGTTTTATCGCGACAGGACGCAGCGTCCGTTAACCAGTTACAGGGAGTAGGATCTGGACAGCATAAAGGCAATTGATGTTCGTCAGCTTATTAACCAACATGGACTTAGCGCTTTCCAGCGACGCGTTATTGCGCTGAGCTTTATTATCGTCGCGCTGGACGGCATGGATATCGCCCTGATGGGGTTTATCGCCCCCGCGTTGCGCAGCGCGTGGCCGATAACCAGCCATCAGTTAGGCATGGCGATCGGCGCGGCGCTGGTAGGGCTGGCGCTGGGCGCGCTGTGTGCCGGACCGCTGGCGGATCGCTATGGTCGTCGCTGGATTATCATCTGCAGCGTCTTCTTTTTCGGCGTCTGGACGCTGGCGACGGCGATGGCGCAAAACATCGAACAGATGATGCTGTTTCGCCTGCTGACCGGGCTGGGGCTGGGCGCGGCGATGCCTAACGTCGGCACGCTGGTGTCGGAATATGCCCCTGAGCGTAAGCGTGCCTTCCTGATTACCGTGGTGTTCTGCGGTTTTACCTTCGGCGCCGCCAGCGGCGGAGTGGCCGCCTCCTGGCTGATCCCAACGTTCGGCTGGCACGCGGTATTGCTGATGGGCGGCATCCTGCCGCTGCTGTTGCTGCCGCTGCTGCTGCGCTACCTGCCGGAATCGGTACGTTTTCTGCTGGCGCAGCAGGCGCCCGCGTGGCGCATCCGGGCGATTGTGGAAAAAATGTGGCCCGGCGCGACGTCTCCCCACAGCACCTTCCTTTACCCTGTTTTAACGCAGGACGCTGGCGCCATCGGCACCGTGCTGTCAGGGCAGTACCGCTTCGGCAGCCTGATGCTGTGGGGCGGCTATTTTATGGGGCTGTTTCTGGTCTACCTTATCGGCAGCTGGATGCCCGCGCTGATCGGCGATCTGGGGCTGAGCGTTACCGCCGCTGCGCTGATCACCGCGATGTATCAGGCGGGCGGCACGGTCGGGTCGCTGTTCGCCGGCTGGCTGATGGACAGGGTCAACGCTAACCTCGCGCTGGCGGCGATCTATTTCGGCGGCGCGCTGGCCACCATTTTGTTGGGCTGCGTGCCGGCGCAGCCGCTGCTGATGGCGACCATCGCTTTTTGCTGCGGCTTCTGCTTTAACGGCGCCAACACCGGCATGAACGCGCTGGCGGCCAGCTACTATCCGACCCAGGCGCGCGCCACCGGCTCCAGCTGGATGCACGGCATCGGGCGCATCGGCGCCATCCTCAGCGCCGTCGTCGGCGCGCAGATGCTGACGCTGGGCTGGTCATTCAGCCAGATATTTATGCTGCTGGCGTTGCCCGCGGTGCTGACCACCCTGATGCTGATAGCGAAGCAGCGCTGGGGGTAATGCCTTTTGTAAAGCGTGCGTGACAGTCGTCGTCGCGCGGCTTTCACCAGGGCGATCACAAATTTAACAAGATTTTCCCGCCGCGTTTTTGCTTGCTCTACAGTGGCATCAGGTAAGCGCAAAAAAGGCGAGGCTATGGAAAAGTTTGTCAGCGCGGATATTCTCCGTGAACGTTTTTCTCAGGCGATGTCCACGATGTATCAGCAGGAAGTGCCGCAGTATGGCACGCTGCTGCAGCTGGTGGCGGACGTCAATCAGCAGGTGCTGGCGCAGGACAACGCGCTGGCCGAGCGGCTGACGGCGACGGATGAACTGGCGCGCCTGAGCGTGGAGCGCCACGGCGCCATCCGCGTCGGCAGCGCGCAGGAACTCAGCACCTTGCGCCAGCTGTTCGCCATTATGGGCATGTATCCGGTCGGCTACTACGATCTGGCGCCAGCGGGCGTGCCGGTTCACTCGACGGCGTTCCGGCCGCATGAAGGGGATGCGCTGCGCCGCAATCCGTTTCGCCTGTTCACGTCGTTGCTGCGGCTGGAGCTGATTGAAGATCGCGCGCTGCGCGAGCAGGCCGCGGCCATTCTGGCGAAAAGGCGTATCTTTACGCCGCGCTGTCTGGCATTGATTGAAGAGCATCAGCGCACGGGCGGCTTCGACGAGCAGAGCGCCGAAGAATTTGTGCGCGAAGCGCTGGAAACCTTCCGCTGGCATCGGCAAACCATCGTCGACCGCGCCACCTGGGAGGCGCTGCATCAGCAGCACCGGCTGATCGCCGACGTGGTCTGCTTCCCTGGCTGTCATATCAACCATCTTACGCCGCGCACGCTCGATATCGATCGGGCGCAGGCCTTAATGCCTGAATATGGCATTACGCCGAAGGCGATTATCGAAGGGCCGCCGCGCCGTCAGGTGCCGCTGCTGCTGCGGCAGACCAGCTTTAAAGCGTTGGAGGAGCCGGTTATCTTTCAGGATGGCGCAGAGGGGCGTCATACCGCCCGCTTCGGCGAGATCGAGCAGCGCGGCGTCGCCCTGACGCCTGCTGGCCGGGAGCGTTACGACCGGCTGCTGGCGCAGGCGGGCAGCGGCGGCGGCGACAACCAGCAGCATCAGCAGCAGTTGGCGCGCATCTTCAGCGAGTTCCCGGACAACGAACGCGAACTGCGTCAGCAGCAACTCGCCTGGTTTGAGTATCGCCTGACGGAAAAAGGGCGACGGCAGGGCGTGCCGCCGGATGCGGATTGCGAAACGCTAATTGAGAAGGGAATGCTAACGGCCGATCCGCAAATCTATGAGGATTTCTTACCGGTCAGCGCCGCTGGCATCTTCCAGTCCAACCTGGGCGAGGGGCGCAGGAGCGCTTCTCCATGCAGGCGAGCCGCGCTGATTTTGAAGCGGCGCTGGGTTGCGAAATCACTGATGAAATGTCGCTCTACGCCGCGCGACAGGCGGAAAGCCTGCGACGCTGCGGCCTGAATGCCTGATACATTCGGCTATCCGTTTTTACTTTTACGACGCAGGCTGTCCGCCGGGCCTGCGTCTTCCTTTTTCCGCAGTTTTTCCTGCGCTTTCCCTGGCTGAATCTCCTTTCTGTTCGGTCTACAGCCCGCCTGACCTGCTTATCGCCGCTTTACTGGCGACGAAACCAGCATAACCGGCTGTGCTTATCGGTATAATCTGCAAAATGGCGTCTGCCATAGACAATAAAAATAAGCCTGCGAATAATATGCCCGTGCTTTACGATGGAAAAAATAATGAAGAATGAACCTTTAAGAATTCTCACGGCTGAGGGTGCATTGCGCGGCGCGATTGATGACGGCATTTTTGTGTTCAAGGGTATTCCCTATGCGGCGCCGCCAACGGGGCCGCTGCGCTGGCGCGCGCCACGCCCGGCGACGCCGTGGAAAGAGGTGCGCGATGCGACGCAGTGGGGCAACGCCAGCTGGCAGAATCGCGAATATTGTGTGCTGGCGGGCGGCGGTGATCCCGGCCAGCTCAGTGAAGACTGCCTCTATCTGAATGTCTGGTCGCCGGAAATTCAGCCGTCGCGCCCGCTGCCGGTGATGGTCTGGATACATGGCGGCGGCTTTACTATCGGCGCGGGTTCGCTCAGTCCCTATAACGGCAAACCGCTGGCCGCGCGCGGCGTGGTGGTGGTCACCATCAACTATCGGCTCGGCCATCTTGGTTTTTTTGCGCACCCGGCGCTGGATGCGGAATCGCCGCCCGGCGAGGCGATCAATAATTTCGCCCTGCTGGATCAGATCGCCGCGCTGCAATGGGTACAACGCAATATTGCCGCCTTCGGCGGCGATCGGCGCAATGTCACCCTTTTTGGCGAATCGTCCGGCGGCCGCAGCGTGCTGTCGCTGTTTGCTTCGCCTTTGGCGGCGGGGCTGTTTCATAAAGGCATCGTGCAGAGCGCCTACAGCCTGCCGGATAAAAAACGCAGCGAGGCGCTGGCAAGCGGCGTGGCGGCGGCGCATCACCTGGGGTTGAAAAACGCTACGGCGGAAGCGTTGCGCGCGCTGCCTGCGGACAGCTTCTGGACGCTGCCGCCGCATCTTGGCAACGGCCCGGTCGCTATTGCGGGCGATCGCGTGTTGCCGAAGCCGGTGGTGGAGGTGTTCGCCGCCGCGCGTCAGCACCGTTATCCGCTAATGATCGGCTACAACAGCGACGAGGCGAGCGTGCTGGAGTTTTTCGGCGTCGATCCTGTCGCCACCATCGCCAAACTGCGTGCGCGGCGGCCGCTGCTGCTGAAAATGATCAAATCGCTTTATGACGAGCATGACGATCGCCGTCTCGGCAGAAAAGTGGCGCGCGATATGGCGTTCGGCACCATGACCTGGCTGGCGGTGAATGCGCAGTATCGCCGCGGCGTGCCGGGCTGGCGTTACTACTTTGACTATGTCTCGGAGAACTCGCGCGATCTCTGCCCCAACGGCAGCTGGCACGGCAGTGAAATTCCCTACGTGATGGACACGCTGAATGCGGAAAACCCGCAGCAGGCGAACCGGCCCTTTACCGATAACGATCGGACGTTCGCCCGGCGCGTCAGTGAATACTGGCTGCGCTTCGCCCATGACGCCACCGAGTTCTCCCATCAGCTGCAGGGCGAAGTCCTCTGGCCCGCCTGGCGACCGGGCGAGGACACTACTCTGCGTTTCGGCATGAAAGGGGAAGCGGCTATCGTTCCGCAGACGCGTTTTATGCGCCTGCGTTTGAGGCTGCTGCGGTTGCTGGTGCGCGCAATGGTGCGGCTGTAAGCGCGCCGCGCGTACCACCCTGCGCAGCGGCATAGCGGCCGCTGCGGTCAGCGCTGAACCGGCATCTGTTAAAGATGTTATAAAACAGTATAAGTTTTGCAAAAGCTGCCGATAACAGTCGATAAGCCCGCCCGGTGGCGGAACATTTGATGGTTATTGACCGAATTGAGGCAGCTATGCAGCTTTTAAAGAACTTCACCATACGCGCCGTAATGCTTTCTATTCTTGGCCTGTTTTGTTTACTTTGGTCCGCGGTGGGCATGTACAGCGTACACTCATTGAACGCCCTGAGCGACGGCAACAGCATTGACCGCCAGCTGGTGGCGCAGATGAATATCCTCAGCAAAGGGAACGATCAATATTTCCGCTTTGTCACGCGTCTTTCACGCGTAATGGAAACGCGCGCCGCCGGCGGAACGCCGGATGCGGCGGCCTTCGACAACGTGCAAAAAGCGCTGGACGGCATGGCGAAGCAGCTGGAGCTGTTTAAAGCGGCGGCGCCGGGGCCGATGGATGCGTCGACCTCCACCGCGGTGGAGGAAAGCTGGGCGAAGCTGCTGGAACAGGGCGTGCGGCCGCAGATGCAGCTGGCGCAGCAGGGCACGGTAGAAGAGTATCGCCGCCACGCCAACGGCGTCACGCCGGCGCTCAGTCGCGAATTCGGCGCGCTGTCGGAAAAATATACCGCGGCGGCGGGCATTATGCTTGACCAGACGCGCGTCACCGTCGATCGTATTACCGTGATTACCCGCATCACCATTATCGCGGCGGTCATTTGCGGTCTGCTGATCCTGCTGTTTACCGATCGCTATCTGGTCACCATGCTGGTGCGTCCGCTGGATATGCTGCGCAACCACTTCCGTAAAATCGCCGACGGCGATCTGAGCCAGCCGATTGACGAATTTGGCCGCAACTGCGTTGGTAAACTGGTGCCGCTGCTGCGCGCCATGCAGGAGAGTCTGCGTGAAGCGGTCAGCGCCATTCGCGGCGGCACCGAGAATATCTACCGCGGCGCGGCGGAGATCTCGATGGGCAACAACGATCTCTCCTCCCGTACCGAGCAGCAGGCGGCGGCGCTGGAACAGACCGCGGCCAGCATGGAGCAGCTGACGGCGACGGTGAAGCTCAACGCCGATAACGCGCGTCAGGCGAGCGAGCTGGCGGACAACGCTTCGCTGACCGCCGGTCAGGGCGGCAAGCTGGTGAGCGACGTGGTCAACACCATGTCCGGCATCTCAGAAAGCTCGAAAAAAATCGCAGAGATCACCAGCGTGATCAACAGTATTGCCTTCCAGACCAACATTCTGGCGCTCAACGCCGCGGTTGAAGCGGCGCGTGCGGGCGAACAGGGCCGTGGCTTCGCCGTCGTAGCCAGCGAGGTGCGCAATCTGGCGCAGCGCAGCGCCGGAGCGGCGAAAGAGATCGAAACGCTGATCGGCGACTCGGTGCAGCGCGTCGACACCGGCTCGAAGCTGGTGAGCGAAGCGGGCAGCACCATGAACGCCATTGTGAAAGCGGTCGGCGACGTTACCGAGATCATGAAGCAGATCGCCGCCGCATCGGAAGAACAGAGCAAAGGGATTGCGCAGGTCGGCACCGCCGTCGCTGAAATGGATACCGTGACGCAGCAGAACGCCTCGCTGGTGGAAGAAGTTTCCGCCGCCGCCAGCGCGCTGGAGCGTCAGACCGAAGATCTGCAGCGTTCGGTGGCGAAGTTCCGCCTGTCGGCGGAGAGCGGCCAGTCCGTCGAGCCGGTGAAATCGCCGGTGCTGAAAGGCGCCCCGACGCGCCTGAAACCGGCCAGCGCCAGCAGCAGCGCAGCGGACGACTGGGTCTCTTTCTGATTCATACCGTCTGACACAACCACGCCACCAGCGTCGCAAGATGCGGTGGCGTTTCTTTTTCCATCCGGCTAATCAGACTGTAAACCGCGCCGGTGGCGACGCTGGCGGCAAACGGGGCGACCAGCCGCCGCGCGGCCAGATCGCTTTCCACCAGCGTGACGTCGGCGACGGTGACGCCAAACCCTTCAATCGCGGCGCCCGTCGCCAGATCCATCGTGGAAAAGTGCTGATTGCGCCGCATCGGCAGCGTCACTTCCTGCGCCTGTAGCCAGCGTCGCCAGTCGCGATCATCTTCCGAAGGATGCAGAAAGGTAAAGCCGGCAAGATCGCTTATCTGCAACGGACCCGCGCTGCGCAGCAGGCTTTCCGCCATGACCGGCGTTATTCGCTCCTCAAACAACAGATGCGCGCCCGCCGACGGCGCGCCATACAAAATTGCCGCATCGAAATTTTCCAGCTGCTGATTATGGGACAGGGTGGTGGTCAGCGAGACGTGCAGATCGGGATGCTGCTGCTCCAGCTGCACCAGTTTCGGCAGCAGCCAGCGCATAGCGCAGGTCGGAGCGCGCAGGCGCAGCGCGCCGCCGGCATCGAGCGCCTGCTCGGCGGCGTTCTGCATCAGCTCGTAGCCCTGCTTTAGCTGCGGCAGCAGCGCCGCGCCGCGCGGCGTCAGATGCAGCCCGCGCGCATGTCTGTCGAACAGCGCGAAACCCAGCCAGCTCTCCAGAGCGCCGATTTTGCGGCTGACCGCCCCCTGCGTCAGGCAGAGTTCGTCGGCGGCGCGCGTCAGATTAAGGTGGCGCGCGACCACCAGAAAAGCGTGGATAGCGTTTAGCGGCAGCGACTGGCGGGACATGGCGTTTCCCCGAGCAATGAGTTTTATGCATGGCTATTATGATCACAATTCGCTTGCCGCCACAAGCGGGCCCGGTTTGAATGGATATAGATTTAATTTGTATATTTATTCATTAGGGAAAACTATGACTGTGGCTTCGACGGTAACCCATCGTTCAAAATTGCCGGACGTGGGCACCACGATATTCAGCGTGATCGGGCAGCTTTCGGCGCAGCACGGCGCGATTAATCTCTCTCAGGGCGCGCCGAACTTTCCCTGTGACCAGGGGCTGGTGGCGCGCGTCAGTCAGGCGATGCGCGACGGCCATAATCAATATGCGCCGATGACCGGCTATCTGCCGCTGAAAGCGGCGCTGGTGGAAAAGGTGCTGCGCCTGTATGGGCAAAGTTACGATGTCGCCAGCGAAATATTGATTACCGCCAGCGCCAGCGAAGGGATCTACGCCGCCATCACCGCGCTGGTGCATCCCGGCGACGAAGTGATTTTTTTCGAACCCGCCTTCGACAGCTATGCGCCGGTGGTGCGTTTGCAGGGCGCGACGCCGGTGGCGCTCAAGCTGGCGCCGCCGCAGTTCGCCATCGACTGGAATGAGGTGCGCGCCGCCATCACGCCGCGCACCCGCATGATCATCATCAACACGCCCCATAATCCCACTTCGCAGACGCTAAGCGCGGAGGATCTGACGCAGCTCGCCGCGCTGACCCGCCATAGCGACATCGTGATCCTGTCGGATGAAGTCTATGAACATATGCTGTTTGACGGGCGTCGGCATCACGGTATGGCGACCCACCCGGAGCTGGCGCAGCGCAGCGTGATCGTCTCCTCGTTCGGTAAAACGTTTCACGTCACCGGCTGGCGCGTCGGCTACTGTCTCGCGCCGGCAGAGCTGATGAGCGAGGTAATCAAGGTGCATCAGTTTCTGATGTACGCCGCCGATACGCCGATGCAGGTGGCGCTGGCGGCCTGGCTACAGGAGCCGACGCACTACCAGTCGCTTCCCGCCTTCTGGCAGCGCAAGCGCGATCTGCTGGCCTCGCTGTTGCAGGAGTCGCCGTTTCAGCTGCTTCCGGCGGCGGGTTCTTTTTTTATGCTGGCCAGCTACGGTCATTTCAGCGACGAAAGCGATAGCGAAATGGTAAAACGGCTGATTATCGAGCATGGCGTTGCCACTATTCCGCTTTCCGCTTTTTATACCGACGGCACCGATAACCGGCTCATCCGGCTCTCTTTCGCTAAAGATGATGCGACGTTACAGGCGGGCGCGCAGGCGCTCTGCTTGTTAAAACCGCGCTGACACTCCTGAGGAAAAAATATGAACAAGATAAACATGCTTTGCCTGGCGCTGGGTCTCTTCTCCGCATTGCAGGCGGGCGCGCAGGAGACGCTGCGCTACGGGCTGGAATCGCAATATCCGCCGTTTGAAAGCCGCAACGCGCAGGGCGAGCTGGAAGGGTTTGATATCGAGCTGGGCAAAGCGATCTGCGCAGCGGGCAATTTTCAATGCAGCTGGGTAGAAAGCAGCTTTGACGCCCTGATCCCCGGCCTGATGGCGAAAAAATTCGATGCGATCAACTCGGCGATGAACATTACGCCGGCGCGAATGAAAAGCATCGCCTTCACCCAGCCAATCTACCGCATCCCCAGCATGCTGGTGGGGCGCCGCGACGCCGGACTTCAGCCGGACGCCGCCGGGCTGAAGGGCAAAACCATCGGCGTGCTGCAAGGATCGATTCAGGAAACCTATGCCAAACAGCACTGGGAGCCGTACGGCGTCACTGTCACCGCCTATCAGGATCAGAATCAGGTCTATAACGATATGGTCGCCGGGCGACTGGACGGCACGCTGGTGATGTCGGCCGCCGGACAGTCGGGATTCCTTAATAAGCCGCAGGGTAAAGATTTCGCCTTTATCGGCAAGGCGGTCGAGGATGACGCTATTCTCGGCTCCGGCATCGGCTTCGGCCTGCGCAAGGCGGACGCGGAACGGAAGGCGGCGCTGGATGCGGTCATCCGCAAAGTGCAGCAGGATGGCACGGTGAAAAAGCTGGCGGAGAAATTTTTCCCAGGCATCGACGTCAGCGTCGCCGCGCCGTAACGCCTCAGCGCGCCGCCAGCAGGCAGAGCTTTTCCGCCACCTGGTATGATTTAACGAACGACGGGATCGGCAGAAACTCAAAACGCGAATGGAAATTATGCGCGCCGGTAAAGAAGTTGGGCGTCAGCAGCCCTTTCGCCGAGAGCGCCGCGCCGTCGGTGCCGCCGCGCATCGGCACCACCTTCGGCGTAATGTGCAGTTCGTCGAGGGCGGCGAAAATCAGATCGATAGCGCGTCGATCCGTGCCGACGGCGTTGCTGATATTGCTGTAGATATCCTTTACCGTTACCTCGACGGCGCCGGTGGGGTAGCGCGCGGCGATCTGCCGCGCCGCATCGGCGATCTCCTGCTTGCGCTGTTCAAAGCGCGTCAGGTCGAAATCGCGAACAGAGGCTTTCAGCCGCGCTTCGTTGGCGTTGGCGCTTATTTCGTTAAACCAGATATAGCCTTCGCGCCCTTCGGTATGCTCCGGCGTCTGCTGACGATCGAAACAGGCGATAAAATCGTGCGCCATCAGCAGCGGATTGACCAGCACGCCTTTGGCGGACATCGGATGCGCCGGCACGCCGGTAAAACGGATTTCCGCCGCCGCCCCGTTGAAGTTTTCATACACCACTTCACCCAGTTCGCAGCAGTCGATGGTCCAGGCGAAATCGACGTTGAAGCGTCGCTCCAGATCGAGCACCTTGGCGCCGCGCAGGCCGATCTCCTCATCCGGCACAAAGGCGACGACGATATCGCCATGGTCGCCGCGCAGGTTCTCCATTAGCGTCATCACTACGCTGACCGCCGCCTTGTTATCGGCGCCCAGCACGCTGGTGCCGTCGCTGAAGATAATCTCCTGGTCGCGATAGGGCAGGATCTCCGGATGTTCGGCGACGCGCAGCCAGATATCCTGCTGTGCGTTCAGGCAGAGATCCTCGCCGTTAAAGCGCAGCGTCTGCGGATGAATATCGGCGGAGAGGCCGACGTCAACGGTATCAATATGGGTGATAAAGCCCACGCGCGGCGCGGCGGGGCGGTTGCCAGGCTTCACGGCGGTGACCGTGGCGTGCGCGTCGATCTCCACCTGTTGCAGACCCAATGCGCGCAGCTCTTCCGCCAGCAGCTGCGCCATCTGCTGCTGTCCCGGCGTGCTGGGAAGGGTGGTCGCATGCGCGTTGCTCTGACTGCTGACGGCGAGATAACGGTAAAAACGGTCGGTTAACTGACGGGCCAGCCTGTCGGTCATAGCGCTTCCTTATTGTGGCGTTTTCATCATTCTGTTGGTGAAGAAAACGTGTTATTTATTAACCAGATGTTAATTTGTTTTACACATCGCCAGCGGGAAAAGTCAACGAAAAGTGAGGGTGGAGATGAAAAAAACAGTAACGTGTGCGACGCTGATGCTGCTGTTCAGCGCCACGGCGGCAGCGAAAACCCTGGTCTACTGCGCGGAAGGATCGCCTGAGAACTTTAACCCCCAGCTCTATACGTCCGGCACCAGCGTCGACGCCAGCGCGGTGCCCATCTTCAACCGGCTGGTGGAATTTAAAACCGGCACCACCGAGCTGGAGCCGAGTCTGGCGCAGCGCTGGGAGATCTCGCCGGACGGCACGGTTTATACCTTCTACCTGCGCGAAGGCGTGCAGTTTCACCGCAGCAAAGATTTTACGCCGACGCGCCCTTTAAATGCCGACGATGTGATCTTTTCTTTTATGCGGCAAATGGACCCCAATAACCCTTACCATAAGGTTTCGGGCGGCACCTACGCCAATTTTGAAAGCCTGGAGTTCGGCAAGCTGATCAAGAAAATCGAGAAGGTGGACGAGCATACCGTGCGCTTCACGCTGGCCCATGCGGAAGCGCCGTTTCTCGCCGATCTCGCCTGGTATTTCGCCTCAATCCACTCGGCCGAGTATGCCGATCACATGCTGAAGGCGGGCACGCCGGAGCGCGTCGACCAGCAGCCGATCGGCACCGGGCCGTTCCAGCTGGTGCAGTATCAAAAAGATTCGCGCATTCTCTACAAGGCGTTTCCTGACTACTGGCAGGGCAAGGCGAAGCTGGATCGGCTGGTATTCACCATTACGCCGGACGCCTCGGTGCGCTACGCCAAACTGGAGAAAAACGAATGTCAGGTGATGCCGTTTCCCAACCCCGCCGACCTGCCGCGTATCCGTCAGAATCCCGACCTGACGCTGATGCAGAAGTCAGGGCTGAACACCGGCTTTCTCGCCTTTAACACGCAAAAACCGCCGCTGGATAAGGTTGAAGTGCGTCAGGCGCTCACCCTGGCGATCAATAAGCCAGCAATCATCGACGCCATTTTTCACGGCACCGGCAGCGTGGCGAAAAACCTGCTGCCGCCGGATGTCTGGAGCAGCGACAGCGGGCTGAAGGATTACCCCTGGGACCCGCAACAGGCGAAGCGACTGTTGCAGCAGGCGGGCGTTAAGCCCGGCACTACCATCGATCTCTGGGCGATGCCGGTGCAGCGTCCCTATAACCCCAACGCGCGCCGCATGGCGGAGATGATCCAGGCGGACTGGGCCGCCGTCGGCATCAAGGCGCGCATCGTCAGCTATGAGTGGGGCGAGTACCTGAAGCGAGTGAAAAACGGCGAACATCAGGCGGCGCTGATGGGCTGGACCACCGCCACCGGCGACCCGGATAACTTCTTTAGTCCGTTGTTCAGCTGTACCTCCGCCAACGGCGGCTCCAACTCCGCCAAATGGTGCTATCAGCCGTTTGAAAAGCTGATCAATGCCGCGCGCACCGAACAGGATCACGGCCGCCGCGTCGCGCTTTACCAGCAGGCGCAGCAGATAATGCATGACCAGGCGCCGGCGGTGATGATCGCCCATTCGACTATCTTCGAACCGGTGCGTAACAACGTTAGCGGCTATCAGATCGATCCCTTTGGCAAACATATTTTCTATCAGGTTGATATCAAATAGTTCCCAGGGCGGCGCCGTCCGGCGTCGCCTGATTGATTAATTTTCGTGAACAAAATCACAGCCTGTTTCTTTTCCCGACAGTGAATTATGAACTCTCTCGCAAATTGTTATGCCGACCATGGAAACCGGTTTCCGTTTTGTTTCCTATAAGAAGGTCGAAACCGTGAGAGGGCGCATGCCATGTACAAGATTATGCTTTGCTGTTCCGCCGGAATGTCCACCAGCATGCTGGTGAGAAAAATGCAGGACGAAGCCGCGCAACGCGGGCTGGAAGCGGATATCGCCGCCTTCAGTGCCACCGAATTCGATGAGCGTTTCTCAGGCTATGACGTGGTGCTGCTGGGCCCGCAGGTGAAATATATGCAGGAGACGCTGGCGGCGAAAACCGCAAGCGCCGGGATTCCGGTCGCCACCATTAACATGATGGACTACGGCACTATGCGCGGCGATAAAGTGCTGGATTACGCCCTGCAACTGATCGCGCAAAAAGGAGTGGCATAATGTCGTCACTTTACCAGGGCTTAATTAATGTCATCGAACGTAAGATCACGCCGCTGGCGGGCGCGGTGGGTCAGCAGCGGCATGTAATCGCCATCCGCGACGGTTTTGTCGCGGCGCTGCCGTTTATGATCATCGGCTCTTTTATGCTGGTGTTTATCTTTCTGCCGTTCGCCGCCGACAGCCAGTGGGCCTTCGCCCGCGGTTGGCTCGACTTCTCGCTGCGCCATCGCGATCAGCTGATGCTGCCTTACTATCTCAGCATGGGCGTGATGACCTTTTTTATCTCCACCGGCATCGGCGCCAGTCTGGGGCGCCACTATAAGCTGGAGCCGGTTATGACCGGTTTGCTGGCGCTGATGGGCTTTCTGCTGGTGGCCGCGCCTTATCATGACGGTCATATCGCCACCGACTATTTCTCCGGGCAGGGCATCTTTACCGCCATTCTCACCGCCATTTACACCACCGAGGTTTATGCGCTGCTTAAGCGCAAAAACATCACTATCCGCCTGCCGAAAGAGGTGCCGACCGGCGTGGCGCGCTCGTTTGAAATTCTTATCCCGGTGATTGTGATCGTGGCGACGCTGCATCCGCTCAACCTGCTGGTCGCCTCCTGGACCGGTATGATCATTCCCGAAGCGATTATGCATCTGCTACAACCGCTGGTTTCCGCCTCGGACACCCTGCCGGCGGTGCTGCTGTCGGTGCTGATTTGCCAGATCCTCTGGTTCGCCGGCATTCACGGCGCGCTGATCGTCACCGGTATTATGAACCCGTTCTGGCTGACCAACCTGGCGGCGAACCAGGCGGCGCTGGAGGCGGGGCAGACGCTGCCGCACACCTATCTGATGGGCTTTTGGGACTTCTATTTGCTGATTGGCGGCGTCGGCTCTACCTTGCCGCTGGCGTTCCTGCTGCTGAAAAGCCGCGCCGCGCACCTGCGCACCATTGGCAAAATGGGCATCGTGCCGAGTTTCTTCAATATTAACGAGCCGATCCTGTTTGGCATGCCGATCATTATGAACCCGCTGTTTTTCCTGCCGTTTATTCTGGTGCCGATGATCAATGCCGTCTTCGCCTGGACCGCGACCAAACTGGGCTGGGTGGCGCAGGTGGTGTCGATGGCGCCCTGGACTACGCCTGCGCCGATCGGCGCTTCGTGGGCCGCTAACGGGGCCTTTAGCCCGGTAATCATGTGCCTGTTCTGCATGATGCTTTCCGCGCTGATCTATCTGCCGTTCGTTAAGGCATGGGAGCGCAGCCTGCTGCGCCAGGAGCAGGAGGCGCAGGCCCAACAGGCGGCTGCGGCGCCCGGCGCCGGTTTACAAACACCCTGAGAGGAACCGTTAAATGGATTATCAGTTTCCGCAAGATTTCTGGTGGGGCAGCGCCAGCAGCGCGCCGCAGACCGAGGGCGAAAGCCTGAACTTCGGCAAAAGCGCCACCGTCTGGGATCGCTGGTTCGAGGAGGCGCCGACGCGCTTTCACCGCCAGATCGGTCCGGCGCACACTTCCACCTTTTATCAGCACTGGCGCGAGGATATCGCGCTGCTGAAACAGCTGCGGCACAATACCTTCCGCACCTCGATCGCCTGGTCGCGCCTGATCCCGGACGGGCGCGGCGCGGTCAACCCGGAGGCGGTAACGTTCTATAACCAAATTATCGACGAAATGCTGCGCCAGGGGATTACTCCCTTTATCAACCTGTTTCATTTCGATATGCCGATGACGATGCAGCAGGCGGGCGGCTGGGAAAGCCGCGACGTGGTGGAGGCCTACGCTGAATATGCGCAAACCTGCTTCCGGCTGTTTGGCGATCGGGTAAAGCACTGGTTTACCTTTAACGAGCCTATTGTGCCGGTGGAAGGAGGCTATCTCTACGACTTTCACTATCCGAATGTGGTCGATTTCCAGCGCGCCGCTACCGTTGCCTGGCATACTATGCTGGCGCACGCGCTGGCGGTGCGACGCTTCCGGGAGGGCGGCTACGGCGGCGAGATCGGCATCATTCTCAACCTGACGCCCTCTTATCCGCGATCGACGCATCCGGCGGATGAGAAGGCGGCGCGCATCGCCGATCTCTTCTTCAACCGCAGCTTTCTCGATCCGGCGCTGCTGGGACGCTATCCCGCAGAGCTGGTGGCGCTGCTGAAAGAGCATCAGCAGTTGCCCGTCTGCCAGCCTGGCGACGAGGCGCTGCTGGCGGCGGGGCGCGTCGACCTGCTCGGCGTCAATTACTATCAGCCGCGACGGGTGAAATGCCGCGATTCGCTGATCAATCCGCACAGCCCCTTTATGCCGGAATGGTTTTTCGATCACTACGCGATGCCGGGCCGCAAAATGAATCCGTATCGCGGCTGGGAGATCTATGAGAAGGGCATCTACGACATCCTCAGCGATCTGCGGGAGAACTACGGCAACCCGCGCTGTTTTATTTCTGAAAACGGCATGGGCGTGGAGGACGAGCAGCGTTTTGCCCGCGATGGCCGCATTGAGGATGATTACCGCATCGAGTTCGTGCGCGATCATCTGATCTGGCTGCACCGCGCGCTACAGGAAGGTTCGCGCTGCCTGGGGTATCATATGTGGACCTTTATTGATAACTGGTCGTGGAGCAACGCCTATAAAAACCGCTACGGTTTTGTGCAGCTCGATCTTGACAGTCAGCAGCGCCGCGTGAAAAAAAGCGGTGAGTGGTTTGCGCGCGTCGCCAGCGAGAATGGATTTACGCTGGCTGAAAAATAGCGAAAGAGCGGAGAACAACGGAGATCTATGGCGAGTATTAATGATGTTTCGCGCCTGGCAAAAGTATCGAAAGCGACCGTTTCCCGGGTGCTGAGCGGCAGCCGGGGCGTTAAAGAGGAGAGCCGCGACGCCGTGCTGCGCGCCGTTGAGAAGCTGAACTATAAGCCCAACGTTATTGCGCAGTCGCTTACCCGCCAGAAAACGCACTGCGTCGGCGTCATCTGCGCGACCGAGCATGTGCAGCAGGCGACCGGCTATCTGCAGGCGCTGGAAAAGGCGCTGAGTCAGGACGGCAAACATCTGCTGCTGCGCTTCGCCAACAGCGCGCCGGCGGTGTCGCAGGCGATGGAGGAGCTGGGAGCGGGGCGCTGCGACGCGGTAATGGTAGTGGGCGCGCGCTTCGCGCTGCCCGACGACGCGAAGCAGGCGGTATTGATCGACTGTCTCGACGGCGGCGACGGGCCGCAGCTGGCGATCGACTATCAGTTCGCCAGCCTGACCGCCTGTCACTATCTGTTCAGCCAGCAGCGACGCAAAATCGTGCTGTTCAACTTCAGCCACGGCGAGGCGGCGGAGCAGGTGCTGGCGGGCTATTGCGAGGCGCTGGAAAGCGTGGCGCAGCCCTATAATCGTCAACTGGTGTGCGGCGAGGAGGAATCGGTCAGCGTGGCGCTGCAAACCCTGATCAATCGTCATATCGCCTTCGACGCGCTGCTGGTCTCCGACTATATCAAAAGCCGCGAGGCGATTGCGCTGCTGCGCAGCTTTCAGCGTCAGGTGCCGCAGGATGTGATGGTTTTCAGCCTCGACGGCGCGGTGCCGGTCGTCGGCGCGCCGGAGATGCCGCAGATGGCGTGGCCGCTGGATATGCTGGCGCAGCGTGCGTTGCAGCTGATCGGCGGTGAAAATGTCGCTTTTCCACCGCTGCGCGGCAGCCTGATTGCTCCCTGAACGGCCTGAAACGCGGCGCGGGCGAGCAGCATAAAGCGCCGAGGCATGCATCGGCGCTATGGTGACAACGTCACTTTAACGACAGGCTTCGGACTGCGCCGCGTGACTCCTCTCTCAGGACTGGCTGAACTGCAAATAGGCGACGTGCGTCTGTAAATACTCTTCCAGCCCATGCCGACCATCGGCGCCGCCAATGCCCGACTTGCGCCAGCCAGCGTGGAATCCCTGCATCGCCTCGAAATTTTCGCGGTTGATATAGGTCTCGCCAAATTTCAGCTGACGCAGGGCAACCATCGCCGTATTCAGGTTCTGCGTATAGAGTGAAGAGGTCAGGCCGTATTCGCTGTCGTTAGCCAGCGCGATCGCCTCGTCCAGCGTGCTGAAGGTCGTCACCGGCAGTACCGGGCCAAAAATTTCTTCGCGCATAATCGTCATCTCCTGCTTCACGCCGCTCAGAATCGTCGGCTGGAAAAAATAGCCGGTGGTCCCGGCGCGTTTGCCGCCGGTGACCAGCTGCGCGCCCTGTTCAATGGCACGCGCGACTTTCTCCTCCACGCGCTTCAGGGCGTCAGCGTTGATGAGCGGCCCCATATCGATGTCGCGCTGTTCCGCCGGATCGCCCCAGGTTATTTTGCTGAAGGCGGCGGACAGGCGCGTCATAAAGGCGTCATAGATCCCTTCTTGCACATAGACCCGCTCAGCGCAGTTGCACACCTGGCCGCTGTTGATGATGCGCGAGTTGACAATCGCCCTGACCGCCAGATCGAGATCGGCGTCGTTCATGACGATAGCGGGCGCTTTGCCGCCCAGCTCCAGCGACACTTTGGTCACGTTCTGCGCGGCGGCGGTCATCGTCTGAATCCCGGCGTTGACGCTGCCGGTCAGGCTCACCATGCCTACCTTCGGGTTGGCGGCCAGCTCCTGGCCCACGACTGGCCCATAGCCGAAAACGATATTAAATACTCCCTTCGGCAGCCCGACCTGCTGGACAATTTCCGCAAAGATCGCCGCGTTGACCGGCGTGACTTCGCTGGGCTTCAGCACGATGGTATTACCGGTAATCAGCGCTGGCGCTGCTTTACGCGCGATAAGAAAGAAGGGGAAGTTCCACGGCAGAATGCCGGTGGTGACGCCAATCGCCTTTTTGAACACAAAGATATTTTCATTAGGGCGATCGCTTTGCACGATATCGCCTTCGTAACGGCGCGCCCACTCCGCCATATAGTCCAGGTAGTCGGCGGTAAACAGCACCTCGGTTTGCGCCAGCCCCTGCGTTTTGCCCCCTTCGGCGACAATCGTGGCGGTCAGCTCCGCCTCGCGCTGGCGAATCCCGGCGGCGATCTTATGCAGCCAGACGCCGCGCTCCACTGCTGGCAGCGCTTCCCAGCCCGGCTGCGCCGCGGCGGCGGCGTCGATAGCGCGGCGCGCGTCCTCCGCGCTGCCTTCCGGCACCTGCGCGATGACCGCTTCCGTCGCCGGGTTGATCACCTCAATCCACGCGCCCTGATGAGACTGAAATTCGCCGTCGATAAACATCTGTTTTTGACTGGTGGTCATCTGCCGCTCTCCGTTATTAATCCTGCGATCTGTTGTTAACAAAAAGATATAAAACTGTTGATTTTTTCCACCTTGACCTGGGAAGGTGCGGAACACCTTCTTCTGATTGCCATGCGGTTTTGTGAAATGGCAAAAATGCACGGATCAAGCTGCGCAGAACGGCATAAGAAGAAAATTAGCTTTCAGGTTAAGCGGTTAGGGTATCAGTTCACTTCTGCGTCCCGGCGGCGACAATGTAATGAATTTGTGATCGATATCGAGCCCACCTGCTTATTTTTGCCACAGTGCCCTACAGGCGGGCAGTCAGCGAAAGGCTGACCAGGAAATGAACTCTTTAGACTCGCGGTAACCGGGAGAACCTTCTCCTGCTGGCCTCAACCCTACTAAGGAATAACGATGAACAACGCAATCCTTGCCGGCATTTTCTGGCATTTGGTGGGCGCCGCCAGCGCCGCCTGCTTTTATGCCCCGTTTAAACGCGTCAGGCACTGGTCCTGGGAAACCATGTGGTCAGTGGGCGGCGTCATGTCATGGCTGATTCTGCCCTGGGCGGTCAGCGCCGTGCTGCTGCCTGATTTCTGGAGTTACTATCAGCAGTTTTCACTTGCGCAGCTGACGCCGGTATTTCTCTTCGGCGCCATGTGGGGCATCGGCAACGTCAACTACGGGTTGACGATGCGCTATCTCGGCATGTCGATGGGCATCGGCATCGCTATCGGCATTACGCTGGTGGTAGGTACGCTAATGACGCCGCTGTTGCAGGGACGCTTTATGGTGCTGTTCAGCTCCACCGGCGGCCGCATGACGCTGCTGGGCGTGCTGATCGCGCTGGTGGGCGTCGCAATCGTCTCGCGCGCTGGCTTCCTGAAAGAGCGTGCGCTCGGCATTAGCGCCGAGGAGTTCAATCTGAAAAAAGGGCTGGTGCTGGCGGTGCTGTGCGGCATATTTTCCGCCGGGATGTCGTTTGCCATGGACGCGGCGAAGCCGATGCACGAAGCGGCCGCCGCCGCAGGGATCAATCCGCTTTACGTGGCGCTGCCCAGCTATGTGGTGATCATGGGCGGCGGCGCGCTGGTCAACCTGGCGTACTGCTTTATCCGCCTGGCGGTGAAGCCTTCGCTGTCGATCCGCGCCGACTTTTCGCTGGCGAAGCCGCTGTTGGGCGCCAATATCGCCTTCGCCATGTTGGGCGGTCTGATGTGGTATTTGCAGTTTTTCTTCTACGCCTGGGGACACGCCAATATTCCGGCGCAGTATGACTTTGTCAGCTGGATGCTGCATATGAGTCTTTATGTGCTGTGCGGCGGCATTGTCGGGCTGCTGATGAAAGAGTGGCATGCGGTTGGACGTCGCCCGGTCAGCGTGCTGTCAGTCGGATGCCTGGTGATTATCCTCGCGGCGAATATCGTCGGCATGGGCATGGCGGGCTAAACGGCGCGACAAGCGCATCGCGCAGATCATCTGCGCGATGCGCCTGGCCATGTTATTTTTGACGTTCAATCACCGGCTGTGCATGTTTACCGGCGCGCTCGAAGCGTTGACGCCAGGCGCTGGGGGTGAAATGGGTTTCGCGGGTAAACACGGCGGAGAAGTAGTTGCTGTCGTCGAAGCCGCAGCGCGCCGCCACCTCGCCAATCAGCAGGTCGGTGCTGCGCAGCAAATATTTCGCCTGACAGAGCTGCAGCTGACGCAGATAGTGGCCAATCGTCATGCCGGTTTGCTGGCGAAACAGCTGCTTCAGCGCGCGTTCGCTGAGCTGATTGTGGTGGCAAAAGGCGGCGAGATCGAAGGGGCGGCCGGTGCTGGCCTGAATCGCCGACATCAGCAGATCGAGCTGTTCGCCTTCGGGCAGTTCCCCGGCGCGCTCGGCGACGTAGCGGTGGCGGCGTAAAATCAGCGCCAGCTGCAAAAACAGCGCCTCCGCCAGCTGCATGGAGAGCAGGTCGGTTTTACGGCTTTCCTGCTCCAGCTGTAAAATCACGCCGCGCGCCAGCGCCATGCCGCGCGTGGTTAAACGCCAGTGAGCGCGGTAGTCGGCGTCGTCCAGCGGCAGCAGCTGCGACCAGTCGAGACCAAGGCGAAAGCGTTCAGGACAGTAGAGAATATTATCCAGCACCAGATCGTTTACCGACTCGTAGCTGTGGCAGTCGCTGTGCTGGATGTAGAAAAGGTCACCGCAGGTTACCAGCCAGGGGCGGTCGTTGAGCACATGCAGGCCGTTGCCGCGCCAGACAATGACGATTTCGCTGAATTCATGGCGATGCGGCGGGAAAGAGGGCTGCGGCGCACGATCGGCCACCGCGACCGGCATCGCCTCCGAGGGAAAGTAGTCCGCTTTCGCCAGTATCAGCGCCATATTTTTCTCCCTTTACCACATCTGCTGTCGCTCGGCGCGCGGCGCACAGCCAAATTCCCGGCGGAACAGCGTCGAAAAATGGTTGCTGTCGCCGAATCCGCACTGAAAAGCGATATCCGTGATGCGCATATCGCTGTGGCGCAGCAGGTGCCGCGCCTGCAACAGCCGCAGCCGGTTCAGATAACGCTGCGGCGTGCTGCCGGTTTGCTGCTTCAGCTGACGATGCAGCGTGCGCAGCGACAGCGAAAAGCGATCGGCCAGCGCATCCCAGTCGACATCTTCGCTGTAGTGTTCATTCAGCCAGTCAAGCAGCCGCAGCAGCCGCGCCTCCTGCGCGTCGCTCTCCTGTTCGCGACAGCCCTGGCGCAGCAGCACCAGCAGCTGCATAAAGGTCAGCTCCTGCCGCACGCGCTGTTCAGTGGCGTCGCCGCCGTCGGGCTCCTGCAACTGCGCCACCAGCGTCTTCGCCTGCGCCATCACCCGATTGCTGATGCGCCAGTGAGAAGGGTAGCGGCCATCGTGTTCCTGCGGCAGCAGATCCTGTAACCCGGCGAGAAAGCGAAACGCCTGCGGGCCGCGCCACAGCACGTTGGTTAAATAGAGGTTCTCGGTCTGCTCATAAAGGTGCCTGTCGTGATCGCGCACGAAACAGACGCAGCCGCCGCACAGCGACTGAGGCTGGCCGTTGAAGATATGGATGCCCGCCCCCTGTTCCACCAGCACGATCTCATGAAAATCATGGTGGTGTTCCGGGAATACGCCCTGCGGCGCTCGCGGCTCAACCGCCACCGGCAGGTCGCCGTCAGGAAAAAAGTCAGCGCTGTGTAACACGGTCATGATACGTCCTCGTTATTCTGCATGGGACCGATACTAGCCAGCGCGGGCTTAACTTACCTTGAATTTTGCACCGCAAAACAGGCTTAAGCGGTTAATTTTTCAAGAAACAGCTGAAAATCTTCAGAATTGCGGCAAGTGTCACATCGTTATGTCAGACGAGTGAAAAACAGAACTGTGAGTTGCTTCACGTCTTTCTTGACGCCCCTGCCAGCCGGACGCAAAGAGTGGCAGTGTCAGTAAGGTGGCGAATTCGCAGCATTTTACACTGGTGAGCATGTTTCATCAGGAAGCGAATCTTATGACGCACCGCAATTTTGTTGCCATCGACCTCGGCGCCTCGAGCGGCCGCATCATGCTGGCGCGCTACCAGCCGGAAGCGCAATCACTGACGCTGGAGCAGATTGGCCGTTTCGCCAACCGGCGTCATCAGTCGGAAGGGTATGACTGCTGGGATATCGACGCGCTGGAGCAGGCGATCCGTGACGGACTGGAGCAGCTGCTGGAGAGCGGGATCGTGCCGGAGAGCATCGGCATCGACACCTGGGGCGTGGACGTAGTGATGCTGAACCAGGCGGGCGAGCGCGTCGGCCTGCCGGTCTCTTACCGCGACAAGCGCACCCACGGCCTGATGGCGCAGGCGCAGCGCGAGCTGGGACGCGATCTTATCTGGCAACATACCGGCATCCAGTTTCTGCCTTTTAATACGCTTTATCAGCTGCGCGCCTTTAGCCAGACGCATCCCGATCTGGTGGACGAGGTCGCCCATGTGCTGATGATCCCGGATTATCTGCAATACCGGCTAACCGGACAGCTTAACTGGGAGTACACCAACGCCAGCACCACGCAGCTGCTTAACCTGAAAACCGGCGAATGGGACAGCGAACTGCTCCGCTGGGCGGGCGCGCGTGCGGCGTGGTTCGGCAAACCGCGTCAGCCGGGAACGCAGGTCGGCGAGTGGCAGAGCCGCAGCGGACTGCGCATTCCGCTGGTGGCGGTCGCCACGCACGATACCGCCAGCGCGGTGTTGGCGACGCCGCTGGGCGCGTCCGATGAGGCTTATCTCTGCTCCGGCACCTGGTCGCTGCTCGGCTTTGAAAGCGCGACGCCGTTCAACAGCGCCGCCGCGCTGAGCGCCAATATCACCAATGAAGGCGGGGCGGAAGGGCGTTACCGCGTGCTGAAAAACATTATGGGGCTGTGGCTGCTGCAGCGCGTCTGCGACGAGCTGCAAATTGAAGACCTCTGCGCGCTGATCGAGGAAGCCGCGCGTTATCCCGCCTGTCAGGCGATTATCGACGCCAACGACGCCCGCTACATCAATCCGGCCAGCATGGTGCGCGAAATTCAGGACGCCTGCGCGGAACAGGCGATGCCGGTGCCGCACAGCCCGGTCGCGCTGGCGCGGACCATTTTCGACAGCCTGGCGCTGCTCTATCGCGAGGTGATGGAGGAGCTGTCGGCGCTGCGCGGGTCACCCTTTAGCCGTCTGCATATTGTCGGCGGCGGCAGCCAAAACCCGCTGCTGAACCAGCTCTGCGCCAACGCCTGCCAGCTGCCGGTCAGCATCGGGCCGGTCGAGGCCTCCACGCTCGGCAATATCGGCAGTCAGCTGATCGCCCGCGGCGAGCTAGCGGACGTCGAGGCTTTCCGCCGCTGCGTTGCGCAAAATTTTCCATCCCGACTGATTAACCCTCTCACAGACAGCGCGCTAACCGACGGCTGGTCGCGTTTTCAGGCGCTGAAACAACCGCGTAAGGAATTATGCTTATGACCAGGCTTACAGAACAGGCTTTTGAACTGGCGAAACAGCGATTTGCCGATACCGGCGTCGATGTCGAAGCCGCCATAACCCAGCTGGATAAGATTCCGGTTTCCATGCACTGCTGGCAGGGCGACGACGTGCGCGGCTTTGAAAACCCGCAGGGCGCGCTGACCGGCGGCATTCAGGCCACCGGCAACTATCCGGGACGCGCGCGCAACGCCGACGAACTGCGCGCCGACGTGGATCTGGCGCTGGGGCTGATCCCCGGCCCGAAACGCTTCAACCTGCACGCCATCTATCTTGAAAGCGACAAACCGGTGGATCGCAATGAAATTGAACCGCAGCACTTCGCTAACTGGGTGAGCTGGGCGAAAGAGCGTCAGCTCGGCCTCGATTTCAACCCTACCTGCTTTTCGCATGCGCTGAGCGCGGACGGTTTTACGCTTTCTCACGCCGATGCGGGCATCCGTCAGTTCTGGATCGATCACTGTAAAGCCAGCCGTAAAATCTCTGCGTGGTTCGGTGAACAGCTGGGCACGCCGTCGGTAATGAATATCTGGGTGCCGGACGGGATGAAAGATCTCACTATCGATCGCTTTGCGCCGCGCCAGCGGCTGATGCAGTCGTTGGATGAAGTGCTGATCGAGAAACTTAATCCGGCGCATCATATCGACGCGGTGGAGAGCAAGCTGTTCGGCATCGGCGCGGAAAGCTATACCGTCGGCTCAAACGAATTCTGCCTGGGCTACGCCGCCAGCAGGCAAACCGCGCTGACGCTGGATGCCGGCCATTTCCATCCCACCGAGGTGATCTCCGACAAAATTTCCACCGTCATGCTCTACGTGCCGCGCCTGCTGCTGCACGTCAGTCGCCCGGTGCGCTGGGACAGCGATCATGTGGTGCTGCTGGATGATGAAACCCAGGCGATCGCCCAAGAGATCGTGCGGCAGAAGCTGTTCGATAAAGTGCATATCGGCCTCGATTTCTTCGACGCCTCGATTAACCGCATCGCCGCCTGGGTGATCGGCACACGCAACGCGAAAAAAGCGCTGCTGCGGGCGCTGCTGGAACCGACCGACAAGCTGCGGTCGCTGGAGACGGCGGGCGACTATACCGCGCGCCTGGCGCTGCTGGAAGAACAGAAGTCGCTGCCCTGGCAGGCGGTATGGGAGATGTGGTGCCTGCGCCATGATGTCCCGGCGGATGCAGGCTGGCTGCGCAACGTGCGCGACTATGAAGAACAGACCCTCAGTCAACGGTAAGGATGACGCTATGCAATCGATTCTTTCTTCCTGGTTCGTCCAGGGAATGGTGAAGGCCACCAGCGATATGTGGCTGAAGGGGTGGGACGAACGCAACGGCGGCAACGTCACCATGCGTCTGCTGCCGGAAGAGGTGGCGCCCTTTAAACAGGATTTCGTCGCCGATCCGCGCTGCATTGAACTCAGCCGCCCGGCGCCGGGCCTGGCGAACGACTGGTTTATCGTCACCGGCTCCGGTAAGTTTTTTCGCAACGTTCAGCTTGATCCGGCGGACAGTCTGGCGCTGCTGCAGGTGGATGAAAAGGGCCTCTCTTATAAAATTCACTGGGGGCTGACGAACGGCGGCGTGCCGACCTCGGAGCTGGCCTCGCACTTTCAGTCGCACAGCGTGCGCAAACAGCTGACCAACGGCGCGGATCGGGTAATCATGCACTGCCACGCCACCAACTTTATGGCGCTGAGCTATGTGGTGGAGCTGGACTCGGCGCGCTTTACCCGGCTGCTGTGGGAAGGCAGTACCGAGTGCCTGGTGGTGTTTCCCGACGGCGTCGGCATCGTGCCCTGGATGGTACCCGGCACCGACGAGATAGGCGACGCCACCGCGCAGCAGATGCAGTCTCACAGTCTGGTGATGTGGCCTTTCCACGGCATCTTCGGCGCCGGGCCGACGCTGGATGAGACCTTCGGCCTGATCGATACTGCCGAGAAGTCGTCCGAGGTACTGGTGAAGGTGATATCGATGGGCGGTCTGCGCCAGAGCATCACCACCGAACAGCTGATCGCGCTGGGGAAACGCTTTAACGTTAACCCGTGGCAGGCGGCACTGGACACGGGGCCGGCTCATGTTGCGTAAAGCCTTTGTGATGCAGGTCTACCCGCACTGTCATCAAGCCTATCAGCAGCGGCATTCGCCTATTTGGCCGGAACTGGAGCAAACGTTAAAGGAACATGGCGCGCATCACTACAGCATTTTTCTCGATGAGCGCCGCAGCCTGCTGTTTGCCTGTGTGGAAATAGAATCAGAGGCGCGCTGGGAAGCGGTGGCGCAGACAGAGGTGTGTCAGCGCTGGTGGGCGTCAATGCGCGAGCTGATGCCTGCGAACCCTGATAACAGCCCGGTAAGCCAGCCGTTAAAAGAAGTTTTTTATCTGGCGTAGCGCTGACGCGCCTGGCTTGAAACGTTGGCCGGCAACCCACCCGCATGCTGAAAAGCGATACGGAGAGGGGCGTAGCACAGGGATGCAGCGGAACCGGCGAGGCTGAAATAAAAGAGGGCGGATATTACTATCCGCCCTCTTTAGGTTTATCAGCCGTTGCTGCGCAGTTGCGGATAGCGACGGAAGATGAAAATGCACCAGAACAGCGCCAGCAGCCCGATGATCGCGCCAACGTTGCCGACATCCGCCATCTTAAAGTGCAGGCTCACCTGGTTTCCGAGCAGCGCACCCGCGCCGATGCCGATATTGTAGATGCCGGAAAACAGCGACATCGCCACGTCGGTGGCGTCCGGCGCCAGCGACAGCACGCGCACCTGCATCGCCAGGCCGATGGTCATCATGCCCATGCCCCAGATAATGCACAGCACCGACACCGCGAACGGATGCACCGCCGCGAACAGCAGCAGTCCCATACAGAGCGTAATCAAGCCGATAGCGCTCAGCAGCAGCGCGGAAGGAAACTTATTGCCCAGCACGCTAAAGATAATGCTGCCCACAATGCCCGCAGAGCCGAAGATCAACAGCAGGAAGGTGGTGAAGTTCTCGCCCTGAGAAGCGATGATCTGCATAAACGGCTCGATATAGCTGTAGGCGGTGTAGTGTGCCGTCACCACCAGCGTCACCAGCAGATACATGCTGACCAGGGCCGGGCGCTTAAACAGCATCGGCACGCTGCTGAGCGAACCGGTATGCTCGCTGGGCAGCTTCGGCAGCAGCTTAATCAGCATCAGCATCAGCACCAGCGCCGAAGCGCCAATCATGCCAAAGGTGATGCGCCATCCCAGATACTGACCAATAATGCGGCCAATCGGCACGCCTAACACCATTGCCAGCGCGGTACCGGTCGCCAGCATACTCAGCGCCTGGGTTTTTTTACCAGCGGGGGCGACGCGGATCGCCAGCGAGGCGGTGATGGACCAGAATACCGCATGCGCCAGCGCAATGCCGATGCGTGACGCCACCAGCACCCAAAAATTCCACGCCATCAGCGACAGAATATGGCTCAGGGTAAAGATGATAAAAATGCCTGTCAGCAGCAGTCGACGCTCCATATTGCGCGTCGCCAGCATCAGCGGCAGCGACATTAGCGCCACCACCCAGGCGTAAATAGTCAGCATTACACCGACTTCCGGCGTTTTCATTGAGAATGAGGCGGCGATATCAGAAAGCAGACCCACCGGCACAAATTCAGTGGTGTTAAAAATAAAAGCTGCCACAGCCAGAAGGACAACGCGTAGCCAGGCCGTTTTGCGGGATACAGGTGTTTGCATGGGATTAAATCAATGCCAGACGCTAAAACAGTAAACAGGATTGATGCATTTATCACCAAAGAGTGATGTGCATCACATTTGTGGTCTATTGTGGTCGATTTATAGCAAGAGCGAAACAGGGAGGTTAAAAAAATTATCGTCCATTGCAGGCGCATAGCAGCGCCGCGTCTTCAGAAAGCTGGACAGATAAGCTTCATTCACGTGCTTTCAGGCGCCGCGCACTGGCTTAACGGCGCGGCGCTGGCGTGTTAAGAACGGGTTTTAACAGGAGAACTGGAGCGCAGAGGGCAGTGCGATCTTTCTTGTCGATTTCTTAATCGGGCGTTGGCCGCAGTTTTCGCAAATTTCAGCTTGCGGATAGTATTTGCGCGCCTGCTTTACTGCATCCAGCTGGGCGTAAAATGTGCCGAGAAAAAAACGATTTTCTAATGGCGGCAAGCGAGAGCAGTTGGCGGTATGTACCAGATGAATACGCGCCATCCCCGCTTTCTTATTAACATAATAGTAATTAGCCATCTTCAACCCCTTTGCTGTGAAATAAATTGCAACATAATGATTTTAATATAGCGGATTTCTACAAAATGCCAATTGCCGTTATTTTTCAGCGAAAAAAAGAGAAGCAGAAAGCTTTTTTGATGATAATAATTTTAATAATAACAAAGATTTAATTTATTCTGGTTGGTGAGGATGAGACGGTTAGCAAAAATGATAACTAATCACTCCTGGCGTCCCATAAAATAAAATCAACGACACGAAGAAACATTTTCAAATTATTCGAATGATTATAGTTTTGATATTCAGAATTTATGAGTAAGTAGCAATTTATTCCTCGCGCTGTGAATAACTGAAATAAAAGGCCGGAATAACCCGGCCCCGATCTTTATTCCAGCGGCGCCGTGGTTTGCCGGCACGGAACGGCGAAGATACGGCGCGACCAGAGCGTATGCGCCACCAGCGCCAGCATCAGCAGCCACTCTGCTGCCAGGGTTGCCAGCACCGCATGGCGATAGTCGCCCTGCAGCAGCATCTGCGTAAATACCGATCCCAGCACCATCGGCCCCATGCCAAAGACCGCCTGCTGCACCGTCGACAGCGTAGCGCTGCCCGCGCCTGCGTAGTCGCGCGGCACGTCGGCCATGCCGATACGATAAAAGGTACTGACGATCAGCGCCTGCCCGCCGCCGATCACCAGCGTGGCGGGCATCAGGATAAGTACGCCGATCGTTGCCCAGCCGTAGTAAAAGGTCGCCATCAGCAGCAGCAGACCGCTCATCTGAATCGCACAACCCAGCAGCAGGGTGGCGCGCTTACCCAGATGCTCCACAATGCGGGTCGAGCTAATCGAGACCAGGAAATAGGCGGCGCCGAGCGCGATAAAGGCGTTGCCGGAAGAAAAGGCGCTCATGCCAGCGCCCGACTGCAACGTCAGCGCGACGGCGAACATAAAGCCGCTCCAGCAGCTGAAGAACAGCACCGCCAGGCTGATGCCGAAACGCATGCTGGGCAACCGTAGCAGTAGCGGCGGCAACAGCGGGGCGCCGCCGCGTTTTTCCAGCGCGACTTCGGTACGCCACAGCTGGAGTAATAGCAGTGGAAACAGCGCCAGCAGCAGCAGGCATGGCCACGTCCAGTGCAGCACCGGCCCCAGCGCCAGCGCGACCATCAGGCTGCCCGTCGCGCCCGCCAGCAGTAGCGTGCCGGCGATATCTAACGGCAGCGGCTCAGGATTGCGGGTTTCAGGAATAAAGCGTCGCGCCGTCAGCAGAATCGCCAGGCAAACCGGCAGGTTGATAAGGAAAACGCTGCGCCAGCCGTAACCCGCCACGTTCGCGCCAATCAAAAAGCCGCCCATCACCTGACCGATAATGAAAGCCAGCCCGCCAATACCGCCGTAAAGCCCGATCGCGCGGGCATGAGCGCGTCCATGAAGGGTGACGTGCAGCGTAGCGAGGATCTGCGGCACCACCAGCGCCGCGCCTGCGCCCTGTAACGCCCGCGCCAGCAAAAGCGTTTTCACATCGGTCGCCACGCCGCACAGCAGCGAAGCGACGGCAAACAGCCACACGCCGGTAATAAATATTTTACGGCGGCCAAAATTGTCGCCCAGCCGACTGCCCATCGCCAGGCAGACGGCGAACGCGATGCCGTAGATCGCCACAATCAGCGCCAGCTCGATGGCCGACGCCCGCAGACTGGCGGACATGGCGTCGAGGGCAACGTTAACAATGGAAAAATCGATCATCGGCAGCAACTGCCCGGCCAGCAACACGATAAGTCCGGCCCGTCCTAACGTTGTTGTATTCATCATGCTTCTCTTGTTTTTGTCACAGGTGAGGCATAGCATCAGCGATTCATTAAACGGGTACCAGTTCTTGATTATCATGGTACCAGCGCTACCTGCCTGTGCAGAAAGAGGACGAAATGACCAACGCGACCCGTAATGAAATCCAGGAAAAATCGAACCATCGTCTGCTGGGCGAATTTTTACGTAGCCGACGCGAGAGCCTTGATCCGGTGCGGCTTGGGCTGCCACGTATGCGCCACCGCCGTACGCCGGGGCTAAGACGCGAGGAGGTGGCGCAGCTGGCCGATGTCGGCGTGACCTGGTATACCTGGCTAGAGCAGGGAAGAGAAATCAAAGCCTCAGCCAAAACGCTGACGGCGATCGCGGCTGCGTTACAGTGTAACGAGGCAGAAACGCAGCACCTTTTTCGCCTCGCGGGACAGGTCTGGAGCGCAGGCAGCGCGGCAAAAGCGTGCGAACGTCTCTCGGCGCACACGCGGATTATGCTGGACAGTCTGAATCCATTGCCGGCGGTAGTGCAAAATCAGCGTTTCGATATTATGGGCCACAACCAGGCCTGGGCGCGTCTGATGAATGTGGATGTGGAAACGCTGCCGGAAGAGGAGCGCAACTGCATGTGGCTGGCGTTTAACCATCCCGGCTGGCGCAGCGCCGTGGCGGACTGGCACGATGTGATGCCGCAAATGGTGGCGATGTTCCGCGCGCAGATGGGCGAACATCTGGGCGATCCGGTCTGGGAAGGCTTTCTGGAGCGATTGTTGACCCATTCCTCTGAATTTCGTGACACCTGGCAGAGCTACGAGCTGCGCAGCATCGAAAACCGCGTCAAATATTTCCAGCACCCGCAGGTCGGCAGGCTGGCGCTGCGGCAGAATAACTGGTGGTCTGCGCCGCGCAACGGCGATCGACTGATGGTCTATATTCCGGACGATGAGGCCAGCGCCCGCGCGTTACAGCACATCACCTCTTCTGACTAAGCGAGAACAAAGGATTGCAACAGAAAATCGCCTTGCCCGGCCTTGCCGGGACAGTCGCGCTGGGCGCGGTGCAAATCGTCACCTGGGGCGGCTCTTTTTATATTATGGCGGTGCTGGCCGCGCCGGTCAGCCATGAGACCGGCTGGTCGCAGCAGTGGATTTACGGCGCGCTGTCGCTGGCGATCCTCATCTCCGGGCTGCTGGCGCCGTTAAGCGGACGTATTATCGCCCGCACCGGCGGCCGCGCCATGCTGGCTGCCAGCGGCGCGGTCATTGCGGCGGGGCTGACCCTGATCGGGCTGAGCCATGCGCTGTGGCTGTTTTTGCTGGCGTGGGCGCTTATTGGCGTCGGGATGGCGATGGGGTTGTACGATGCGCTGTTCGCCACGCTCGGCATGCTGTACGGCGGAGCCGCGCGCCGCGCCATTACCAGCATTACACTGATCTCCGGCTTCTGCACTACGCTGGTCTGGCCGTTTTGCGCCTTTTTGATTGAGTGGCTGGGCTGGCGTCACGCCTGTTTCGCCTATGCCGCGCTGCTGCTGTGCTGCGTTTTCCCGGCTTATCTGTTCGCTCTGCCGGCCGGCGGCGGCAAAAAAGCACCGGTCGATCGCCGCGCGCCAAAGGGCGAAAGCGCGCTGCCGGGACGTCTGTTCTGGCTGCTGTGCGCCATTTTCACCCTCGCGTCGGTGATTATGACCGCTATCTCGGTACAACTGATCGCGCTACTGCAGGCGCAGGGTTACACGCTAGCTGGCGCGCTGGCCGTCAGCGCGGTGCTGGGCCATGCCAGGTTGCGTCGCGCGTAGTGGATATCGCCTTTAAGCGCGGTCATCCCATCTGGACGGCGCTGTTTTCCGTTGGTTTGGTCGCGCTGGGTCTGGTGATGCTCACGCTGTTTCCTTATTTGGCGATCGTCAGTATGCTGATCTACGGCGCGGGCAATGGCCTGCGCGCGATTGTGCGTGGTACGCTGCCGCTGGTGCTGGTCAACGCGGAGGATTACGCGCTGATCACCGGACGTATGGCGCGTCCGGCGCTGATTGGCCAGGCATTGACGCCGCTGATGGGCGGCTGGGTTTTTCATGCTTTTGGCGCGCAGATCACGTTGCTGGTGTTGTGCGCGCTGGCGCTGATCAACGTGGTGCTGACGCTGCTATTGAAGGCGCAGCTGCCGCGCAAAGAGGCGGAACCGTCAGTGTGAAACCGCAGCGTCAGGGCAGGAAAGCCGTCTGTCTCTGGCTGGCGAAAAATCTCGCCTGGCGACAGTTTTCGTTAACTGAAGGCGTGCTGAATTGTGATTATGTGCGTTGCACGGGCACTCTTCTTCAAAAAAGCAACAGTGTTTGTTATATTATTTCGCATTGATTCTTCACAGCCGTGGCGCCAAAAAGAACAATATTCGCCGCAACTCAGGATGATGAAATGTTAGATTACCGCTTCCCGACAGCTTTGCAGATGGTATTAAGCGTAGCGATGGCGGAGCAGTCGGGTAAACGCTCCACCAGCGCCATACTGGCGTATGGTCTGGAAGCGAACCCCAGCTTTATTCGTAAGCTGATGGTGCCGCTCACACGCGACGGCATCATTGTTTCCACTCTTGGCCGTACTGGCTCTATCCATCTTGGACGTCCCGCCGATCAGATTACGCTGCGCGATATTTATGTTTCGGTGATCGAAGATAAGAAAATCTGGGCGTCGCGACCGGAAGTGCCGGCGCGCTGCGTGGTGAGCGCCAATGCCTGTTGGTATTTCAAGGCGATAGCGGAAGAGGCGGAAGAGGCCTCGCTGAAGGTGCTGGCAAAGCGCACCGTCGCCGATGCGCTGGAGGAGCTTAAGAAAAAAGATACCAGCGGCTGCGAGGCGGTGCCTGAGCCTGAACCGGAAATCATCTGTAAAAAGAGCCGCTAAATGCGGCTTTTTTATTGCGGACGGCGCCTGTTTTCTGTGGCCCGCAAAGAAGGCAGGTACGGTTCGAATGATATGGTGATATTAGTTACAACATACTAAAAAATATATTCAATAAACACATCGGCACTGTGCCAAGGCTAAGCAGGAAAAAGGCGAGAGTCGCCGCTGCTGGCCGTCTGGGATAAAAACAATCCCTGTTTTCTTCCCGCTGGCGCTCATGCATGGAAGCGGGATATTCCTGATGCCGATATTCGTTTTTACGATACTGGCCACTTTGCGTTAGAGACGCACGCACAGGAGATTATTCCCGCCATCCGCGAGTTTCTGAATGCTAACGTCAGACGAGACTAAGAGTTAGCAAAACCTGCGGCAGCGGAACGGGACAGTTAGCGCGCCACGCGCGGATGCCATAGCCATTTCCATTGCTGCTCCAGGCGGCGGTTGACCTCGTCGCTGGTCGCCGCGCCAGCCTGTTCGCCAACAAACGTCTTCAGCACGCTGTTGAGTTCGATCTCAACCTGGCCCCGTTCCGAAACGCGCCACGCCAGCAGCCCAGAACGCATTGCATTTTCCAGTTGTCCGCGCGATTTGCGGGTAATTTTTTCCACTTCAGACACAACAAACCACATACCTGTACTCCGCCAACTCATACCTATCAATGGTATCGGCAGAATCTCTTTATTCCTGAGGTGCAAATATTTATTTCTTTACTGACAAAGAGTTAACTGATGAGGAAAGAGGGCTTTAACACTCAGCGGACGACCTGGCTGCATTTAATGTATCAATATAATTTGCAATTTCCGGTAAATTCAGTCACCGTTAAAGTGTAACTGCAACTGATACTGATACCATTAGCCCTGGCGACGGGAGAGAAATATGAGAAGTGACGCCTTTATTCACGATTTAATCGACTGGATTGACAACAATATCGAAGGCAGGCTGGATCTCGATACGGTATCCGAACGCGCCGGCTATTCGAAATGGCATCTGCAGCGAATGTTTAAAGAGCATACCGGCTACCCGCTGGGCGAGTACATTCGTTCGCAGAAGCTGAAAAAATCAGCGGATCGCCTGACGACCAGCAACGAACCTATCCTGAACGTCGCTATTTCGCTGGGTTTCGATTCGCAGCAGTCGTTTAACCGCAGCTTTAAACGACAGTTCGGCAAAGCGCCGGGCGCATGGCGCCGCAGCGTTGTTCAGCAGCACAGCAAATCATTACAAAGCTGAGTAAGCGCCAGGGCCGGTCTTCCCGGCCCGCGTTGTGAAATATTTCACATTTCTTTACGGCATCACCTTTTTGAAATAGCGTTTCAATAAAAGCTGTGTTGGGATAACGGCACCGTTTTCTTCTGGGACGTACTGAATGCTTATCTCCCTGGACGACTATCATCCCGCTGCGGATGGCGAAACCCCCGATACTCTCTGTTTTCAACGTGCGCTCGACGATGTTGCCTCACGCGGCGGCGGCATGCTTTATATCCCTCCCGGACCTTATCTGATCGGTTCGCTGGCGCTCCCGGCTAACCTGACGCTGCACCTTGCCGCAGGCGCCACGCTGATCGCCAGTAGTCGACCGGAAGATTACACCCATCAAGCGCAAAGCCAGGCGGAATGTTCATCGCGCGTGCTGCTTTACGCCAGCCACAAAAAAAACATCACCATTGAAGGAAAAGGGCGCATCGACGGCAACGCCGCCGCCTGGTTCGCCGCCGAGGCGGACAATCAGGGTTACCGGCTGCCGCTGCCGGAGCGGCCGCGCATACTGGTGCTGGAAGCGTGTCGTCAGATCACATTGCAGGATTTTACCATCGAGCAGGCGCCGATGTGGACGGTGCATCTGGTGAGCTGCGAGCAGGTGCGCATCAGCCGTTTGTGCATCGATAACGATCTCACCATGGCCAATACCGACGCGCTGGATATCGACAGCTGCCGTTACGTACATATCAGCGACAGCTATTTCAGCGCCGCCGATGACGGTATCTGCATCAAAACCACGTACAAGCCCGCGCCGCTGCGCGGTCCGGCGACACATATCACCGTGACCGGCACCATTCTGCGCTCCAATAGCTGCGCGCTGAAGATCGGCACGGAAACCCATGATGATATTGAAGACGTGGTCGTAACCGGCTGCACTATCCTTGACTCCAACCGCGGCATCGGCCTGCTGAGCCGCGACGGCGGCCACTTCCGGCGGCTCGCCTTCAGCCACATCACCTTTAACTGCATTTATGGACCGCCGGTGCACTGGGGAAAGGCCGATCCGGTATTTATCTCCGTGCGTCCGCGCCATCCTGACGTCGCGCCCGGCGAAATCGCCTGGGTGGCGTTCAGCCATCTGACCGGCACCATGCAGGGCGCGATCAATCTGCACTGCGAAATTCCCGGCGCGCTGCACCATATCAGCTTCAGCCATCTGCTGATCGATCAGCTTAACTGCGTCCACCCGGAGCAGGGCTGGTATGACATTCGTCCGCCCTGTAATCAGGCTAATCCGGGCGGCATGGGATTAGACAATGCGTACGCCATCAATCCCGCCACCCAGCGTCCCTGGGGCGTGGAGCCCTGGCCCGGCGGCATGCCGGGCTTTTACGCCTGCGGCGTCACGGCATTAAGCCTGAGCGAAGTGCAGATCCGCCGTCCTGAACCGCTGCCGCCGGGCTGGCATCCACAGCTTATTGTGAAACGGGAGTGCGACGACGCGCCGGACGTTTCGGTCTGACCATGAGGCTGCTATAGTGACCGTCTCGTTATTTAGCTGTTGAAAACTATGTCTAAAAAACTCTGGGTCGGCCTGATTTTCGTACTGGCCGCCGCCTTTATCGGCCTGCGTCCCCACTTTAACGCGCATCAGGCCGCCACGCCTGCGGCGGTGGCGAAAAACGATATCAGCGCACTGACCGACGATCGGCAGGTCGCAGACTATCTGCGTCAGCATCAGCGGCTGCCGGACTACTATCTGACCAAAGCGCAGGCGCGCCGTCAGGGCTGGGAGCCGTCAAAGGGCAACCTCTGCCAGATGCTGCCGGGCCGCGCCATCGGCGGCGATCGCTTTTCAAATCGCGAAGGCGGGTTGCCTGCGCGCGCCGGACGCAGCTGGTATGAGGCGGACGTTAACTACCGCTGCGGCCGCCGCCGCAGCGATCGGCTGCTTTATTCCAGCGACGGGCTTATTTATTTGACTACCGATCATTACCGCACGTTTCAACGTCTGGAGTAGCCTGTGCTGGAGATGCGCTTTGATTTTTCAACGATAGCCAGCCGTGCCGAATTTTACCGCTGCTTTGCGGAACAGAGCGGTGTGGGCGCCCATTTCGGCGCCAACCTTGACGCGCTGTGGGACGCGCTGACCGGCGAAATGGCGTTGCCCGCGCGCATCGTGCTGTGCCATGCGCCTGCGCCCGACCGGTGCGGCGAGCTGGCAGCGATTTTTGCTCTGCTGGAAGAGGCGCAGCGGGCGTTGCAGGGCGAGCTTGCGCTGCATTATTGCTGAAAAGATGGCGAGGAATGAAGCGAGGCCGGGCGCGTAAGCCGCCCGGCTGAACAGGTCAGCGCCCGCCTTGCCGCCGGGCGCGGTAACATCAGGACTGAATCAACAGGACTGAATCAATTTCAGCGCCTGCTGCAAAGGCTGGCGCGCGTCGTCGTCGATATCGCTGCCGCCCGCATAGCCGTTGTTTTCCACGATCAGGGTGTTCAGCCCAACCAGCCAGTCATAAATATAAAACGCGGTGGTATTGGCTGGCGCGGCGGAAAGGCGCGTCAAACGCTGCGACGCGCCGAAGCTGACAGCGGGCGTCTGCGGCTGCGCGAAAATCTTATGGCCGCGGTTGACGCGGCTGTCGGGACGTTCCGCTGCGTCGCGCTTCAGAAAGCCGAGCCAGGCGACGAAATCACCCAGCACCGTCAGCGCGCGCGACACCTGCCTGTCTACTTTCCCTTCGCGCGGCGCGTTCGCCGCTTCATGTTCGGTCAACGTGCGCAGCAGGCTGCCAGCGACATCCAGACGGAAGCTGGCGGTGATCAGTTCCTCGACCAGCATCTGCAACGTGCTTTTGCTGACGCCGAGTAGCGAGAGCAGGCCGTCGTTATCTGGCAGGCTGCGCAGATGATGTATCCAGTAGCGCTGTACGTTATGGGCGAACAGGCTGTCGCTGTCGGGCGCCGCTTCTTCAGCGTCGCTGGCCAGCGTCGGGGCAGGCTGGCTGCTGAACAGATCGAATTCGAAACCGATGCCGAAATGGCTGCTGGGCAGATTCGGCGCGGCGGGCGCGTGCTGCGCGCCAGCGGCGGCCAGCTGCTGCTGTTGCGGCAGCAGATAGATGGCGCGCAGCTGCTCGCGCGAAGGCTGTAGCCGCTCCAGCAGCTCGCCATGCAGACCGGTGCGGGTTTGCAGCGCCTTCAGCAGGTTGTCGGCGATCTGCTGCTTTTGCTGTACATCGTTCATCGGCTGCGCCCAGTTGGCCAGCAGGCGATCGCCCAGCTCCAGACGCAGGCGCTGTAAACCCTCTTTCAGACGCGTCAGGCGATCCTGCTGTCTCACCTCCGCCTGCAGCCACACGGCCATACGTTCGATGCCGCCTGCATCCTGCGCCAGCATAGATCCCCAGTCGCTGCCAGCAACGCCGGTCCGTCGCTGCACCGCTTCATCGATATTCACTTTCTGCAGATAGCGGCCATCGAAGCGGGTGACCGCCCAGATCAACACCGGTTTCTGCGCTTTCAGTTTATCGCCGTCGCCGCGCTGCATGGTTTTCAGCCACTGGGTCAGCATGCGGCCCACCAGACTGGCGTCCTGACGTTCGCTGGCGGCGGTGCAGACCAGCAGGCGATCCAGCCCCTGGCGCTCGCCGTAAAACTCCAGAAACAGCGCGCGACGGGCACGCATCAGGCGCGCCGCCAGCGGATGACGGCTCGCCGCCTGCGCCTGTTCATAGCGCGCGTCTTCATCCAGCGCGGCGCCGTAGCCGGGAATATCCACCGCTTCGACCAGGTCGAACAGCGCCTGGCGCGGCGGCGTCGACAGCGGGATCAGCACCTCCAGCGTCAGCAGCTGCAATTCCGCCAGCGAGAGCGCCACCGGGCGCACGGCGCGATCGGCGACGCAGGGCGCCACTTCCACCAGGCGCTCCTGCGCGCCGTTCAGCGTGGCCGCCGCGTTGCTGAACAGCAGCTCTGCGGGCAGCAACGATTCATCCACCAACAGCGAGAGCGGCGCCTGAACACGCGGCGCATGATGCAGCGCGTGCAGCGTATGCGCCAGCTGACGCCAGAGCGCGGTCAGCGTCTCATCATCATTCCACAGCAGCGCAAACAGCTGGGCGCGGTCGTCCACGCTCAGCCAGGGGGCGAGTTCGCACGCCTGCGGCCAAAAATGACGGTTCAGCAGCGCCATGCGCCCGCTGTCCTGGCGACGGCTGAAGTCCCACAGCGCCACCAGCTCATCGCTGGCGAAGCCGCTGACCGGCTGCGGCTGGCGCAGGCGCTGCAAATGCTCCAGCCGCGCCTCCAGAATTTTCGCCTCGCTGTCGCCTTTCGGCTGTTGCAGAAAGGCCATCAGCACCATACGCGTCATTTCCGCTTCGCTCAGCAGCGTCAGCGAAAGCGGCCTGACGGCGTCTTCCACGTCGCGTACATGACTGAAGCGGGTCGCCATGCCGTAATCCTGATTGCCGGGATTGATATGGGTGAGGTAGTCGATCGCTTTGCCCGCCAGCTGCGTGGTCAGGCGGCCCTGTGCATCGCCGACCAGCGCCTGCAACAGCGACGCTTTCCCCGCCTGCGAAAGGCCGTAAAAGCCGATGGTGCTTTCGCCGGGCTGCGCGCGCTGCATCTGGCGCAGCTGATATTTACCGCGACGCAAAGAAAGTTTCAGGCCATCCGCTTCCATATCGAGACGCGATGAGTGCGTGCGCTGGCTATCGATCCAGGCTAACGCCCGATCGATGCCGCTGTTCATTTCCTCAACCTGCTGGCTGAAGGGCGAGGCCTGCTGATTCAGCGTAACGGCTTTCATTTCTTAAATACGCTCCCGCTGTCAATCCAGTATTGGGCATTGGCATTGCCGCTCGCGGACAATGTATTCAGTTTAAGGCTAAGCTGCGATAACGGCACGCGCGTACCATCATCGAGACGCGCGTCGGCCAGCACAAAGCGCTCCGGCGAGCCGGACTGTGCGCCTTGCTCTACCGCCAGCTTCACGCGCAGCACGCTGTCGCCCGCGATCTTGCGCGCCAGCTGCGCGTCGTTGATGGTCAGGCTGTAGAGCGGCGACGCCAGCCAGCGGTCGTTATCCAGCTGCCGGAAGCCGAGACAAACGTTGCCGCGGATCTGGAAACTGCTTTTACGGTCCGGCGTCCAGTTCGGATCGTCCAGATCGATTTCGCTGTAGCAGACGTTATCGCCGGTCAGCGCATGGTTGTCGTCCAGCATGCCGAGATAGCGGATCGTCGAGTAGGGCTGGAAATCGCCCGCCTTGAACCAGAAGCTCGACAGCCGTAAATCGAGCGCCAGCAGGCAGAGCATCGCCCCAACGGCGGCGGTCGATTTCGGGTTATCGATGCGGCCCATTTTATTAAACGGATACCAGTCGCTGGTGTGGTAGCCCTCCAGCGACAGAATACGGCTGCCCGGCAGCGGTTGCAGATGACGGAACAGCGCCTGCACGCCGGGGAAGCGCGACGGGCGGCCGGTCAGCAGCAGCACGTCGCAGCTGTAGAGCGACACCACTTCCGCCATCGAACGCAGCGCCGGCACGATCGCCATACGGTGCGAGAGGAATTCGCCGTGCAGCTGGCTCAGGCTGACCACCATCGGCACCTGCAAAATATCGAAGCTCTGCTGGCCGCCGAGCGCACGCTGCACCTCGCCGTTGATGTAGTCCAGCACCGCCGCGCCGGGACGCTGCGTCAGCAGTTCGCCGTAAAGCGCTTCGATCTCCGCGCTGACGTCGAGCGGATCGTAGTTTTCATAGCGCTCCAGCACCGCCTGCGCCAGCGGAATAAACAGCTGGAGCGTCGCCTGCTGGCGCAGCGTGGAGAAGCCGTCCATGCGACCGTCGTAGCCGAACAGCTTGTCCAGCAGGCTGTCGGGATTCGCCAGGCCCGCCTGTTTCAGCGCAGCGTTCAGCGCCGGCAGCACGTAGAGCTGAATCACATCCAGCAGAATGTCGTCGCCCGCCACCTTGAAGCCTTCGCGGAACAGCAGGCGCGGATTGATTTTCACGTTGTTACCCTGGCCGTCGTCCAGCGCATAGTGGGTGATCGCCAGGTCGGTGGTGCCGCCGCCGATATCGATCGAGGCGATGCGCAGCGTTTTGCCCGCCGGTTCGTTGGCGTCGCGCAAGCGGTCGGGGCGCGCCATGCTGGCGAAGAAAGCTTCGGCGCGTCCGGCGAAATTCACCTGAGTTTCGTTGAACAGATAAACCATCTGGCCACAGGTCGCTTCATCCCACTCCATCTGCACGTCGGGCACCGGACGGGCGCTCAGCGCTTTGTCGCTGTCACGCTCGAAACCGGCGTCGGCCGGATGCCAGCCCATCGCTTTCCACACCAGCGCGATGGCGTCCTGCATGCGGCGGCGGAAAATCTCCCGCTCCGGTTTCGGCATCGCCGAAGGCAGGGTAAGAATTATATGACGCAGCTGACGCGGCGCGTAGCTGTGCGGCATTTTCTGCCGCTGGGCGGCGCTGTTCATCTGCATCATCGCCTGCGCCAGCAGTTCGCTGAGCATGAAGGTCATCAGCGAGCTGCGGCTGTAGTGGGCGGAGAAAACCGGCAGGCGCTCATCTTCCTCGACTTGCCACAGCGGTTCGCCCTCATCGTTAATCAGGGTCATCAGGGGTTCGGCGATCGCCTGCGGCTCGACGCGGTCGGCGCGGTTAAAGCGCCAGCCGGCGGCGTAGCGCGCCTCGTCCCACAAGTAGCGGCGCGGGCTGGAGATGCCGGTGGCGCCTTCAGTGCCGGCGCGCTGCAACGCCATCCGGCTCGCTTCGCGCCCTACGCGCGTCAGAGACGGCCAGACGAAGGCGTCGTCACGGCCGCTTTCGACGGAAAAGTTCTTTTTACCAAAGCTTGCTTCGGCGAACTCGACGCGGCTGTCGAACATCTCATTGTAGATGTGGTGCGGCTGAGTAAGGTCACGCAGCTGTAACTCATAGGTCTGCTTCAGGCCGTTGACTTCGTCAGGGTGATCTTCCACCAGAATGCCGCAGGTATGGGAGTTGCCGACGTCGAGGATCAGATCGACATTCACTACCGGCTCTTGCAGGGTAGCGGTCAGCACGCGAATATCGGTCAGCGCCAGCTGGGTGCCCAGCAGCTCCAGCAGGTTGAGATAGTGCGCCTGATATTCAAACTCGCGCAGCGCCATTTTGATTTCGTGGGCGTGACGTGCTTCCTGCTCGGCGGCGCGCTGGGTAAAGACTTCGCGCAGCCAGCCGTCAACCCAGGTGAGATCGAGGAATTCGCCCAGCTCATAGTTATGCCAGGCCAGCGCGAAGCCGACGCCGTTGTTGGCGTCGTCAGGCGTCAGCATTAAATGCGCCTCATCGCTCTCGTCGGTACAGGTTTGCGTATCGAATGCCAGAATTACGCGGTGCGTATTGCCTTCCGCGTCAGGCTTATCCAGCGCCACGACCTGCAGGCGCGCCCAGTTTTCCGGGCCGCCGATAAACTGACGCGGCGGGGCGCAGCGCAGGATCGGCAGCGGCAGCCAGAGGCCCGCCAGCAGCTCGAGCGACTGCGCCAGCGTGGTGGAGCACTCCGGCTTCACCACTTCGGGCGCCGCGCCGTTCTCCTGCGGCAGCAGAAAGCGGCCGCTGGCGGCGTCCGGCATCACGCGCAGCAGCGGGCCGTTGGCCGTCTGGCGCACGAAGTTGCGAGGCTGGCTGTCGTTCAGGCAGATAGCGAAATCAAGAAACTGGATGCCGCTTTCGGCAATCAGGGTAATTTTCTGTTTAAAATCAGTGATGGGCGCCAGCATTCTTATTTACTCTCACGCTTGATCGACATCGGGTAAGTGACATCATTGCCAAATTGCGCTTCACACACGGCGGCGCCATCTCCCTGTTTACATACCAGTTGCGGCATTTTGTAACGGGTGCCGTTAACGCAGCGGGCGGTATAACGACTGTTGATAACCAGGTTGCCTGAGCTCATCAGGCCAGCGGTGGTCTCCGCCTTACAGCGCGTGCCGTCGCCCTGAACAATGGTGGCGGTGCCTTTGCCGTCGCGGAACTGATAGCGCAGGGTGGGCGCTTTGAAACCGCGCATATTATTGAGCTGCAACGTAACGCGCCAGGTGCCGTCAAGAAAACGCGTCGAACCGTTGCGCACAGCGGGCGGCGGCATCACCAGCGCGTCTTTCTCTACCGGCGCGGCGGGCGCAGGCGCGGGTGCGGGGGCGGGCGGCGGCGTTTCAGGCGGCGCTGGCGTCACTACGGTGGCGTTGCGCAGCGGCAGCGTATCGCGCAGCGCCAGTGATTTCGCCTGGGTCGCCACCGGAATAATGACGTGCGGCTTAATTTCCGCTTCTGGCACGCTTTCCGGCGCGGCGATGGGCACGTGCTTAGCCAGATGCGGCCAGAAGTTCACCGCCAGCGCGGCGGCAACCGCCAGCACCAGCGGCGGAACGACCCACAGCAGGCGACGCGAGCGCTTCGCGGGCGCGGCAGGCGGCGCGGTGTCCACCGGCGCGTCTTCGCTTTCGCGCTCATCGTCGCTGAGTTCGGTTATCGCCTGATAAGCGCTGACGGGCGCGGAGGCGCGCGGCGCGGCGGGCGCAGGTTCAGGCGGCGTGATAACCGGCTCAGGCTGAGGCGTAGGGGCGACTTTCGGCATCGGGGCGGCAATCAGCGGCTCATCGTCAATCGGCTCCGGCTGTAAGGTGGCGCGCAGGCACGCGAGCGCGTCGCTGCGTGAACGCTTATCCAGCTCGACGAAGCCCCAGAAGGTGATGACGGGACGGCCATCCACCAGATAGACATATTGACGATCGGGAAACTGAAAGGCTTTACTGAGCAGCGCACCGAACAGTTTCAGCGCCGGTTTATCGGCGTTGAGCGCGCGCTGGCTGATCGCCGTCAGCGTTTGTTGATGATTCTCCAGCTGGCTCAGCGCCTGCTGGCGTTCGCTTTCGCTGGCGGCGTTCCAGGATTTTACCCGACCAGAGAAGGGGGCGTACCAGTCAATTCGGTCGCCGCGCTCATTGGCCTGCGGAATTGCCAGGCAGTCGGCGAGTTTTTGCTGCTTGCGCAGGCGTAGCGTTTCGCGGAGCTGAAGCGCAGAAAGGTAAACTGGCTGGCCGTTTTCACCTAAAGCGAGTACGGCATCCAGGTTTCCGCTGCGTAAGAATGTTTTTGCCACCTGTGAGGGCCCTTATTTGACGCTGCCAGAGGCAGAAAATCGTGTGGTATCGGCGATTCGGTTGATTTTATCCGTGCATGAGGCAAATCAAACGTCAGAAAAGAGCGCGTATTTGATTGATATTCATATGGCAACGCGCAAGCCAGCCGCAACGGGCCGTCTGTAAGGCATTAGGGCGCATCGGCTTCGGTAAAAAAGCGCGCGTATCGTTTGAGCCACAGCCGCGAGCGTACCAACGTGCCGCCATCCTCCAGCAGAAGAAAAACCACGTTCCCCATAATAAAGGGGATGAATTTTCTCTGGCGACACACGCTGTCTGAGCGGAACCATTTTATCGACATGATCCACCCTTGTTAGAAGTTACCGAGTATCGGTTCAAGCCCGAATGAGATTAACGAAAAAAAACGGGCTTGCATCTTAATTTTCATTCTTTTAGGAATAATCTTAAATGGTCTGGGTATTATGTTTTTTTCAGGCAATTAGTTAATTAAAACAACTGTGGCGTCACTGCTTATACCTTTTTGGACGATGGTTGAACGCAATAAAAATAGTTGCACTTCGTTGGTCAGCTTCTACATTTAATAACGTTGTTCCGCTTGCTTATCTCCTGTGTGGAGTAAGTTGACGACTTGAATGTTAAAAAAAGAGGAATTGTTATGACGCAATATCGTGGTGGTGCAGGTAATTTCGCAAACGATCGGCAGCGTGCATCTGAAGCAGGTAAGAAGGGGGGCCAGCGTAGTGGCGGCAACTTCAAAAACAATCCGCAGAAGGCGTCTGAAGCGGGGCGCAAGGGCGGTCAGAACAGCCACGGCGGAGGCCGTAAACCCGCCGAATAAATATTAATTTCAATTCCATTTTTTAACGCCTTTTCACTCCGGCCTGATTTATTTAATTAAGCCGGAGTGTTTTATTTCATACGTAGAAAATTAATTTCTCAGCCTACCTCTTTATAATTAGATTTTAATTATTATCTTTCATTATTCACAAGGTAAAATAGACATCTTTCAGTCAGTATAAAAAAGCGCCGCCAATAAACGATCGCATATCTGAGCAAGTGAAAACGCTATACCTGGACAAGAGACTGCGGTCTTGTACAACCCTATTTTTCGCCTGCCTGAAACCTTCGTAATTAACTTCTTGTTCTTATTAGCGAAGCCGGATAATTAATCCTGCCGCCTGGAACCGGGGCGCTTTTCAGGAGCGCTGGAATGAGGTCTGATGAGTGGCGCAGGTGATACCATTTTTCGCGACAATGTAATAAGCGCACATCAAATAGCGAGCAAAGTAAAATAATCGGGAGAGCAAAGCTGGCGCCTAATCCCGCCGCCGCAGGCTTAACAGGCGCCAGGCGACCGCGCCCGCAAATAATCCCCAAAAGGCGGCGCCAATACCGGCCAGCGTAATGCCGGAAGCGGTGATTAAAAAAGTTATCATCGCCGCATCGCGGCTATTTTCCTGCTCAAGCGCGCGCTGAATGCTGCCGGTCAGCGTGCCCAACAGCGCCAGACCCGCCAGCGTATGAATCAGCGTCGGCGGCAGCGCGGTGAGCAGCAGCGCGACCGCACCGCCTGAAAGCCCGGCCAACAGATAAAACAGACCGGCAATGGCCGAGGCGATCCAGCGCCGATTTTTATCGGGATGCGCCTCGTCGCTCATGCAAATAGCGGCGGTAATGGCGGCGATGCAGACGGAAAAGCCGCCGAACGGCGACAGCAGCAGGGCGATAAGGCCCGTCCAGCTGATTAACGACGAGACGGGCGGCTGATAGCCGTGCGCCTGTAATGTCGCAATGCCAGGCGCGTTTTGCGACGCCATGGTCACCAGAAAATAGGGCAGCCCGACGCCCAACAGCGAAGCCAGCGAAAAGCCCGGCATCACGGCCTCCGGCCAGCGCAGCGTCATCAGCGGCTGGGCGATATGTAGATCGCCGCGCGCCAGCGCCAACATCAGGCCCGCCAGCAGCGTAATAATAATGGCGTAGCGCGGCAGCAGGCAGCGCGCCAGTAGCCAGCTTACGCACATCGTGCCGCACAGCGCCAGATCGACCTGCAAAGCGGCGAACGCCTCCAGGCCGAAGCGCAGCAGGATGCCCGCCAGCATTGCGGCGGTAATCGCCTGCGGCACCAGTTTCATCAGGCGGGCGAACAGGCCGGTGACGCCGCACAGCACAATCAGCGCGTTGGTAAACAGAAAGATGCCGATGGTCTGCGACAGCGTGACGCCGTGCAGGCTGGTCGCCAGCATCGCGGCGCCGGGCGTCGACCAGGCGGTCAGAATCGGCTGACGATACCATATCGACAGGCCAAGCGAGCTGATGCCCATCGCCAGGCCCAGCGCGGTCAGCCAGCCGCCGATCTGCTGCGGCGTCGCGCCTGCGGCTTCAGCGGCCTGAAAAACGATCGCCGCCGAGCTGGCATAGCCGACCAGCGTCGCCACAAAACCGGCGATGATAAGGGTAAAGCTAAACGGCTGTTCACGCTGCGCCAATGCCATAGTATGCTTGCTCCCTGTGCGTTATAGCGCTCAACATACCACTGTGCGTTATAACGCACAAGCAGGCCACGGGAGAGAAGATGGAAGCTTTAGCGCAACACCTGGCGCAGACGCTGAAGGCGCTGCGCGCCGAGCGGCGCTGGAGTCTGACGCAGGCGGCGGAGCGAAGCGGCGTCAGCAAGGCGATGCTGGGACAGATCGAACGCGGCGAATCAAGCCCGACGGTGGCGACCTTATGGAAAATCGCCACCGGCTTCGCGGTGCCGTTCTCACGCTTTATCACGCCCGCAGACGTCAACAGCGGCGCAGCGCAGCGGCCGCCGTTTCAGCAGCAGAACGCACAGATGAAAGTGACGCCGCTGGTCGATTTCGATGCAGAACTGGGGTTCGATCTGCTGGCGATTGAGTTCGCCGCAGGCGCGTTCAGCGAGTCCGCGCCTCACGCGTCGGGCGTGATCGAGCATGTGGTGGTGATCGACGGCGAGCTGGAGGTGCAGATCGCAGGCGTTTGGCATCTGCTGCGGCAGGGCGAGGTGTTGCGTTTCAACGCCGATGCGCCGCACGCCTACCGCAATCGCAGTGACGGGCGGACGCTGATCCACGATCTGATCCACTATCCACGTCCGTAAAAGCCGGACAAAACGGTGAAACCGTCAGGCCGGATTGTCCGGCCTGACGATGCGTTACTGAAATTCCCAGCTCAGTGAAGCGCCCACGCCGTAGTTGCGGCCCGGCGCCGGTTCAAAGTAGCGGCCATTGCCTTCATTAACGATCACCGAGCCGACATAGCTGCGGTCGAACAGGTTATCGACGCGGCCAAAGAGATCCAGCACCCAGCCGCCGGAACGGAACTTATAGCCGCCGTTCAGCGCGGTGACGGCATAGGCGGGCGCCTGCTCGCTGTTACGGTCGTTGGTCTGGATCTGACTCATATAGCGCAGCTCCGCACCGCCGTACCAGCCCGTTTCCGGCGCATACTCTAGCGCCGCCGACGCCATATTGCGCGCGATGCCCGGCAGCCGGTTGCCGCGCGGCACCTGTTTTTCAGAACTGCATGTCGGATCGCCGCAGACGCTGTCGCGGTAGGTCGCGTTGAGCAGCGTCCAGGCCATACGCAGCCGCCAGTCGTCAGCAAACTGTTGATCGAGCGCCAGCTCCAGCCCGCGGCGGCGTGTCTGTCCGGCGTTTTTATAGCTGCTGCGCCCGCCGCTTGAGCTGTCGACCACGATTTCATTTTTGGTGTCGGTCTGGAACAGCGCGGCGCTGAGCAGGCCGTTGCCGATGCGGGTTTTACTGCCGATCTCCAGCGTATCACTGGTCGAAGGCTGGAGCCGGTTATTCAGCCCGCCCTGATCGTCCGCGCGATAAGAAAGCTCGTTGATGGTCGGCGTTTCAAAGCCGCGTCCGGCGGAGGCGTAGATATTCCAGCTATCGGTCAGCGCATATTTCAGCGAGGCTGCGGGCAACCAGCGGTGATAGCGCGCTTCGCCGCTGTCGTCGCCGTTGCCGGGGCGGACATAAAAGTCATTGTCGTCAAAATTCACCGTGCTGAAACGCACGCCCGCATCCAGCGTCAGGGCGGAGGTCAGCTGCCACGAGGTTTGCAGGTAGGGATCGAGGTTCCACATCAGGTTGCGCTCGTTACGGCGCAGGTTGCCTTTTTCACCAAACTGCGGCGCGCCGTTGTTCAGCACGAAGTTTTCATAGCCTTTGCGACGTTCGCTCATGGTTTCATAATCGAGGCCGCCAGTCAGCGTCACCGGCAGCGATCCCAGCGCGCCGCGATGCGTCCAGCGCGCGTCGACGCCCTGATAGTGACGCGTCAGTTCAATCACGCCACCGGCGTGGCTCGGCCTGAGCTGCGGCGCGCGGGGAATCGACTGATACTGCGTGGTTTCACGTTCGCCTGCCCAGGCCATCAGACTGAGGTCGTCGTTTTCACTCATCTGGCGCTGGTAGCGCAGGCCCGCCTGCGTTTGCTTCACGGTTTTACGCGTATCATATTGATCCGCACGCGGCGACTGGCGCGGATTATCTCGCCATTCAGCGCGGGTTAAGCCGCCGGGGTCCTGCGCTTTAATATCGACGCTATTAAACAGCAGCGTCAGGGTGCTGACATCATCGATACGTACGCCGAGCCGCGCGTTACCGAGGTTTTTGTGCGCGCTGCTGCGGTCGCGATAGCCATGTGTACTGAAGCGGGTGGCGGAAACCGTATAGTCGACGTCGCCCGCCTGATCGCCGTCGCCGTCGCCGGTGGCGCCCTGCGCCTTTAGCCCATAGCGCCAGCTGCCGAAACTGCCGTAATAGCTGCTTGCCTCGACGCTGGCGGGCTGTGCGCCTTTCTGGGTCTCGATATTGATCACGCCGCCGGAGGCGTTGCCGTAGAGCGCGGAAAACGGCCCACGCAGCACTTCCACCCGATCGACAGAGTTCAGATCGATATTGGACGTCTGCCCCTGGCCGTCCGGCATGGTGGCCGGAATGCCATCGAGCCAGATGCGCATGCCGCGCACGCCGTAGGTAGAGCGCGAGCCGAAGCCGCGAATGGAGATCTGTAAATCCTGCGCGTAGTTTTGCCGATTCTGGATCTGCAAACCGGGCAGGCCGGAGAGATTTTCCGACAGATTAACGCGCGGCGCAGCCTGACGAATATCGTCGCCATACGCTACGCTGACGGCGGCGGGCGTATCCAGTTCGGAGAGGCCGCCGGGCGCGGCGCTGACGACCATAGTCGACTCATCGCTGGCGGACCAGGCGCTGGCGCAGCACAACACAAGCAGGACCGGCGCAGTGCGAAGGCGAACCGGCCGCTGAGCAACAGGGATCATTTTCATCAATAGCGTCCTGCGGAAATAATAATGAACCATCCGTAACATCTGCGCGTAAGCCTGGCACGTCTGTCATATTTTGCAAAACATCATCACATAAAGTTGATTTAGCACCGCATAAGCTGTGCCAGGCGTGCGCGTCGGCGCTCAGGGCCAGGCGATATGTCATTGCTTTTGCCTGAATTGATAGCAATCGGGGCGACGGGGATTTACGCTGTGACAAAATGCGCCAGGATTAACTGACCTTTTAATATGAAGAAGGATTTCGAGATGAATCAGCATCCCTCTGTAGCAGTTCTGGGACTCGGTGCGATGGGACACGCCTTCGCCGCAAATCTGGTAAAAAAAGATTTCCCGGTGGCGGGCTGGAACCGCACCCGCGCGCGCGGCGAAGATCTGGCGGCGAACGGCATGACGCTGCACGATGCACCGCAGCAGGCGGTCGCCGACGCGGACGTGGTGCTGGCGATGCTCTCTGACGGCCCGACGACCGAAAGCGTGTTGCAACAAATTGCGTCGTCGCTGCGGCAGAACGCGGTGTTCTGTCAGATGGGCACCATCGGCGTAGAGGCGACCGATCGGCTGATCGCTTATCTGGCGCAGCAGCGCCCGGACGTGGTCTATATCGATGCGCCGGTATCGGGCACCAAAGCGCCGGCGGAAAACGCGCAAATTCTGGTGCTGGCCAGCGGTGACCGGCAGCGGGCGGAGAAGCTCGAGCCGGTTTTCGCCGCTATCAGCAAGGGCGCGCGCTGGTTGGGCGAGGCGGGTGCTGGATCGCGCATGAAACTGGTGGTCAACGCCTGGCTGATCGCCATGATGCAGGGCCTGGCGGAAAGCGCCAGCCTGGCGCGGCAGTTTGGCTTCACTACCGATGATCTCTGGTCGGTGCTCGAAGGCGGGCCGCTGGCGGCGCCCTATGCCAAAGTGAAGCTCGACACCATCAAAGAGGGCGACTTTACGCCGCAGATGCAGCTGACCTGGGCGCTGAAGGACGCGCAGCTGGCGCTGGACGCCGCCGAAGATCAATCAATGCCGGGCATGCAGCATATTGCGCAGCTGTGGCAGCAGGCGGTTGAGGCGGGTTACGGCGAGCAGGACCTTTCGGTGATCTACCGTTTCCTGACCGGCAAAGAGTAGCGCCAGAGAACAGCCATTCTTCGGCGGCGCGCGCTGCGCCGCCTGTTTGCCGTTGACGCCGAACAGGCTGTTTGCCGTTGACGCGGACTCAGCTTCGCCCATAAAAAACGGGCCGCAGCCCGCTTTTCGTGGTCCGTTATCCTTACTCCGCTTTTTGGTACTGCGCCATCGTCGCTTTTTTGCAGGCGTCCGCATCGTGGCGATTTTTCTCTTTTACCGCCTCAGGCAGTTTCATATAGGCGGCGGCGACTTTTTCCGCTTCATCCTCATTAAACTCCGGCTTATCCATGGCATACGGGGAGTTGCCACGCTTCGCCATATCCTTCAGCTTCTGTACATATTGATCCTGCGATTGATCCGTCGCTTTCTGCTCGCTGGTCATGGCGCACAGCCCCACGATATAGGATTCCGCTTCGTTGCTTACCTCCGGGGCTGCCTGCGCCACGCCGCAGCTTGCCATTAACAGGAGTACCGCCAGTCGCTTGTTCATTACCGCTCCTTTTTACACTATTGCTTGCTGACTTCGTTGCTTAAGCATAGTTGATATATATGCTTACGGCGTCGCGGCTGGGCGCAGAGTCATCTGATTTTCTGCCTGCAGGCGGTCCTGACCGCCGACGCTCGTTATCGGCGTCACGATGAAAGCAGCCCAGCCTGGGCCGTTGGCAACAGCAATACGATCAGAACTTATAGTGACACTGTCACTTAAACACTCAGGAAAAACGGGTTTTTGCCGCGCTGTGTAACACGGTGACTGATAATCTTCATCACAACTACCGAAAGGCGCACTTGTAAAGTGACAACGTCACTTAAACCGACAAGGGAACGGGCGATCGCTACGCTGCGCGACAGCGGTAAGCCGATCTCCGCCGCGCTGCTCACCGCCGCCACCGCGCTGGAAACGCTGACGGAAGAGCAGAGCGACGCCGAGGCGGCGCTGACGCTGCTGTCGGAGAGCGGACGCGGCCTGCGCCTGATCTATGACTGCGTCGACAATGTCAGCTACCGGCAGATGGCAAGCGAAAACTGCCTGACCCCTGATGAAACGTCTGCCGTCGTCGGTTAACGGAACAGCTTCTGCACAAACTTAATCCACGCCGGACGCCAGACCGCCATTTCATGGCCCAGCTGCGGATAAGGATCGTAGTCGAAATGGATGCCCTGTTGCTCCAGCTGTCGTTTCAGTCCGGCGATATCGGCGCCGGTCACTTTATCCCGTTCTCCCACCGCGAGGGTGAAATTCTTTAGCTGGCGGTTTACCGCCTGCGGCTGCGCCAGCTGCGCGCTGACCGCCTGATTCGGCACCGTTTCGGTAGTGACGCCGCTGAAGCTCGCCAGCCAGCCGAACTGTTGCAGATGGTTCATGCCGCTGACCAGCGCCTGATAGCCGCCCTGCGACAGGCCCGCCAGCGCGCGGCCTTCCGCATCCTCACGCACGTGGTAGCGCTGTAAAATCAGCGGAATAATATCCTGCATCAGTTCGCGATCCGCTGCATCGGCGTTGCGCGGATAGAAATCCTTGCGCCGTTGCGCCGGAATAAAATCTTCTGGCACCAGGCCCGCCGCATCGGTTTCGGTATCGGGCATCACCACCAGCATCGGCACGATCTTTTTCTCCGCCAACAAGTTATCCATGATTTGCGGAATGCGTCCCTGGGTTACGGCGGAAAGCCCGCTGTCGCCAAAACCGTGCCAGAAATAGACTACCGGCAGCGGCGCCTTGCTGTTTTCCATGCCCGGCGGCGTCCAGACGTAAAGCTGCCGCTCGCGGTTAAGCGCGCGCGAATGGTAGGACAGGGCGTGCAGCTCGCCATGCGGCACCTGACGCACGTCCAGCAGCGAGCCCGGCACCAGAATCAGGCTGGTGTTCACCTGGCGCTGCGGTTTGGGGGGCGCGCTGGAGGGATCGGCAATGCGCAGGCCGTCGACGTTGTAAAAATATTCATAGAGGTCGGGCGCCAGCGGCGCGCTGCGCCATGACCAGATGCCGTTGCCCGCTTTTTCCATCGAATGAGAAACATAGCTCTCCGGCGTGGCGCCGGTGACGACGGAAACTTTGCGGGCCTGCGGGGCGTAAAGCCGCCAGGTGATGCTGCGGTCCTCATTTACCCGCGTTTGCCAGGCGCTAACCGGCATCGTCTGCGGCGGCGACAGCGGCAATGCGTCGACGGAAGGCGGGCTTTCAGCCGCCAGCGTAGGACAACTCAGCATCATTAACAGTGCGGCGCAGCGGGTCAGTTTCATCGTTACCTCATTTCAGTTGGAAAACGGGGGGTTAGCTCGTCTTCCAGGTATAGTTTTTCCCGTCCGCTTTGCCCAGCCGCCGCGCTGCCGTTCCGTCGGCTGACGTGAGATAAGTCTCAGAAATCGATTACAGCAATCCCCAAATTTTTTGAGCGTACATATTTAAAGGATGTTTTTTTACAGGAGGGCGAAAAAATTGGCATTGTTATCCGATGAAGTCGAACAGGATGAAGAGTTTTTAGCGCTGGTCGGCAAGGCAGTCGTTGCGCTGGCGCGGGAGAGAAGGCCATTAAGCTATGATGCGCTTTGCAGCCGATTATCGGGGCTGGCTGACAGCGCCGATGATGACGAACTGGTGATTAACTGCTGGCGCGCGCGGCAGTTATTGAAAAACAGCGTGCGTTTGGTCAAATAAAATGAATGGATGCCCCAGCGCATTGCAGAACAACCGGCGCGCCAGATATCAGCTATAAGAAAAGCATCATTTTCACCAGGATGAAATTATGTCGTTTGATCTTCATGCTTATCTGGCGCGCATCGGTTACAGCGGCGCGACCCGTCCCTCGCTTGTTGCGCTTCAGCAGATCCACCATGCGCACGTCTGCACGATTCCGTTTGAAAATCTCGATGTGCTGCTTGATCGCCCGATTCATATCGAAACCGAAGCGATCCAGGAAAAGCTGGTCGTCGCCCGGCGCGGCGGCTATTGCTATGAGCATAACTCGCTGCTGTTACAGGCGTTACTGGCGATGGGCTTCGACGCCCGTGGTCTGGCGGCGCGCGTGGTCATCGCGCAGCCGCCCTCGGTGCCGCCGCGCACCCATATGCTGTTGCTGGTGCAGCTGGATGAAGAATTCTGGATCGCCGACGCGGGCTTCGGCGGTCCGACGCTGAGCGCGCCGATACGCCTGCTGGCCGACCGCGCGCAGCAGACGCCGCATGGCGAGTATCAATTGCAATCGCTGGGCGAGGAGTGGTTGCTCTGCCAGCGACGCGGCGGCGAATGGCAGCCGCTCTACCGCTTTGACCTGGTGACGCAGTTTCCTTCTGATTACCTGATGGCGAACCATTTCGTCTCAACCTGGCCTCATTCTCACTTCCGCCACCATCTGCTGGCGGCGCGTTATCTGCCGGACGGCGGGCAGCTGGCGCTGGAGAACCGCCGCTTCAGTCGCTACGGCGCGCAGCCGGAGCGTCGCAGTCTCGACGATCTGCGCGCGCTCTATCAGCTACTGCATGAGGAATTTCGCCTCGGCATGAAGCATTCGCTCTACGGCGTGTCGGAAGAGGCGTTTATCGCCATGATGACGCAGCTGGCGCAGCGCGAAGAAAACGGGCTGGCGTAGCCCGGCTATACTTATCCACCTGAAAGCCAAACAGGAGGAGTTATGCCCGATAACCGTAACCAGGATTTAATGCCCTATAACCTTTTCTATTGCGACGGCACCATACTGGCGCAGAACATTGACGGCCATATCATCGAGCTGGGTCAGGCTGAGGTGCACGATGGGCTGATCGGGTATCAGATTGACGGCAGCGATCTGCATGGCGAAAACTTCTCGTCGCCGGAAGAGATGTTGCAGGCGCTGGGCGACCAGCTCGATTTCCTGTTTCTCGACGGCCAGTTCACCAGCCTGCCGGACCACAGCGATCGCTGGCGCGACCAAATCGGGCAGGCCCCGGTCCGACAGATTAGCCTGCACGAACTGGGCAGCGGCACCGAAGAGGAAGATCCGGTGCCGGTGAGCGATGAAGATACCGGCATCCGCAATGACTAACAGCGACACGCCGCCGCTGATCCGGCCGGAGGAGCAGGTCGTGCTGTATGACGGCACCTGCAAGCTCTGCAACGGCTGGGTCAACTTTCTGCTGCGCTATGACCGCTATCGCACCGTGAGGCTGGCGGCGGTGCAGAGCGAGCAGGGCAAGACGCTGCTGCGCTGGGCGGGACTGCCGGAGGATAAGATCAGCACCATCGTGCTGATTGCCCACGGTCAGGTTTACCTGCGCGCCGACGCCATTTTTCGCGTGATGGGCGGATTGCCCTGGCCGTGGCGCCTGCTGGCGGCGCTGCGCTTTCTGCCTTCGGCGCTCAGCAACCGCTGTTACGATCTTATCGCCCGCAACCGCTACCGGCTGTTTGGCCGCTATGACGGCGTGCGCGCCATCGCCGCCGACCATCCGCAGCGCTTTCTCGACCAGCGGTAGCGGCGCTAAACGCAGGCAAAAAAAAGCGGCGCCCAGGGGCGCCGCTTTTACGTGGTAATGTCTTAGCCTACCGGCTGCGTACGGATCAGATAGTCAAACGCGCTGAGCGAGGCTTTCGCGCCTTCGCCGCTGGCGATGATGATCTGCTTGTACGGCACCGTGGTGCAGTCGCCGGCGGCGAACACGCCTTTGACGTTGGTTTCGCACTTGGCGTCGATCAGGATTTCGCCCATCTGGTTGCGCTCAATCGCGCCGTCCAGCCAGGTGGTGTTCGGCAGCAGGCCAATCTGCACGAAAATGCCCGCCACGTCGATCTGATGCACCGTCTCGTTAACGCGATCTTTATATTCCAGGCTGGTAACTTTGCTGCCGTCGCCTTTCACTTCCAGCGTCTGCGCGTTGAGGATGATATCCACGTTTTCCAGACTGCGCGCTTTTTCCTGGAGCACCGCGTCCGCTTTCATGGTCGGCGCGAACTCCAGCAGGGTGACATGCTCAACGATGCCGGCCAGGTCGATCGCGGCTTCCACACCGGAGTTGCCGCCGCCGATCACCGCCACGCGTTTGCCTTTATAAAGCGGGCCGTCGCAGTGCGGGCAGTAGGTCACGCCGCGGGTGCGATACTGTTCTTCGCCCGGTACGTTCATGTTGCGCCAGCGCGCGCCGGTCGCCACGATGATGCTGCGAGATTTCAGCACCGCGCCGGAGGCGGTTTCGATAGCGTGCAGGCCGCCTTCTACTTTCGCCGGCACCAGTTTGCTGGCGCTCTGGCTGTCGATGACGTCGATAGCGTATTCGCTGACGTGCGCTTTCAGCGCGCCGGCCAGCTTCGCGCCTTCGGTTTTCGGCACGGAGATATAGTTTTCGATATCGACGGTATCCAGCACCTGACCGCCGAAGCGCTCGCCCAGCAGGGCGGTGCGGATGCCTTTACGCGCGGAGTAGATTGCTGCCGCCGCGCCCGCAGGGCCGCTGCCGACGATCAGCACGTCGTAGGCGTCGCGCTTGTTCAGCTCATCCGCGGCGCGTTTGTCGGCATTGACGTCAACTTTGCTGACGATTTCCGCCAGGCTCATGCGCCCCTGGCCGAACTCTTTGCCGTTCAGGAATACCGCCGGCACGCCCATGACGTTGCGGTCCTGGATTTCGCTCTGGAAGACGCCGCCGTCGATCGCCGTGTGGCTGATGCGCGGGTTCAGGATCGCCATCAGGTTCAGCGCCTGCACCACGTCCGGGCAGTTATGGCAGGAGAGCGAGTAGTAAGTTTCGAAATGCAGGTCGTCGTCCAGCTGGCGGATCTGCTCCAGTAGCGCCTGCGTCTCTTTAGACGGATGACCGCCGGTCTGCAACAGCGCCAGCACCAGCGAGGTAAATTCGTGACCCAGCGGCGAACCGGCGAAACGCGGGCCGGTCGTGTTGCCTGGGTTGGTGATCAGAAATGACGGTTTACGCACCGGCAGCGCGTTGTCTTCGCGGAACGACACCTTGTCAGAGAGTTCGGCGATTTCGCCCAGCAGTTCTCTGATTTCAGCGGATTTAGCGCCGTCGTCCAGGGTGGCGATTAACTCAACAGGCTTCGTTAATTTCTCAAGATAGGCCTTGAGTTGGTTTTTCATCGTGGTGTCGAGCATGAGGGTCTCCAGGCAAAAAATCGGGTGCCGCAGCACCCGATGAAAAGATCGAACAGCTTTCGGTTAACTTAGATTTTGCCAACCAGGTCGAGAGAAGGAGCCAGCGTCGCTTCGCCTTCTTTCCATTTCGCCGGGCAAACTTCACCCGGATGGCTTGCAACGTACTGAGCCGCTTTCACTTTGCGCAGCAGGTCAGATGCGTCGCGGCCAATGCCTTCAGCGGTGATTTCAACAGCCTGGATGATGCCTTCCGGGTCAACGATGAAGGTACCACGGTCAGCCAGACCCTGATCTTCGCGCATGATGTCGAAGTTACGGGTCAGTGCGCCAGTCGGGTCGCCGATCATTGCGTACTGGATTTTAGCGATGGTTTCAGAGCTGCTGTGCCACGCTTTGTGAGTAAAGTGGGTATCGGTAGAAACGGAGTAGATGTCCACGCCCATTTTCTGAAATTCTGCGTAATGGTCAGCAACGTCGCCCAGCTCGGTCGGGCAAACGAAAGTAAAGTCAGCCGGGTAGAAGAAGAAAACACTCCATTTCCCTTCGACATCTTTCTCAGTCACTTCAATGAACTCACCGTTTTTGAACGCGCTGTTTTTGAACGGTTTGATTTTGGTGTTAATGATAGACATCAGTTACTCCTCCATATTAGGTTAGCGTGAAAGTTACCGAAATTTGTGATTAAGATCTAATGCGTATCCATTATTGAATCAATAAGTAAAACCTAACAAGTCAACAAGGTCTTGTTACGGCATAGATCGTTTTCGGCCTTACGCAAAGATTCATTGTCAATCTTTGTCGCTGCGAGAGGCGGTTGCGTCTCGCGGCGGCGGCAGGGCGCGCAGCCCGTTTGACCGGCATCATCATACGTCTATCCCTGTCTGACAATCCAGCCTGATGACGGGTTAACTCTGCGCCTTATCCTGCATGCCGCGCTCAGCGCGACGACAAAGAGAACGCTTAGCGTTTTTTAACTGATTTTGCGCGTTAACGGTAGGATTATTCAGGTAAAGAAGTGCAATCCATTGATTATCGTTAATTTGCCTGGATATTTAATAAGCAGATAAACTAATGTTACCGGTAAAGCTGCCGATAAATGTGATGCTTATCACTTTTTTTGAGGGAGCTATGTCCTTTTTTAGCCGCATTAAAACGTCCACCTTTCTGATTGGCTGCATCGCACTATTTGGCTTGTTACAGCTCGCCTCAGGTGGATTGTTTCTTCATTCACTCAGCAATGACAAAGATAATTTTTCCACCGCCTCGGCGGCCAATGACAAAGTCACCGCGCTGACCAACGCCTGGTATGCGCTGAACGACGTGCGGGCCGACGCTAACCGCATCGTGATCTGGCTCCAGCAGGAAGGCCCGAACAGCGCGAAGCTGCCGGGCATGATCGCCCATGGCCGCCAGCAGCTGCAGGAGGCGGAGCGCTGGTATCAGATTTATCAATCCGGCGCGCCGCTTCATGGGCTTGACCCGGCGCTGACCCTGCGGCTGGACGCCAGCTATAAGGCGTTCTCCACGCTGTTGCAGCAGCTGATGAACACCGCCGACACCCACAGTCTGGAAGGGATGTTCGCCATTAACGCTGCGCCGAAGCAGAAGGAGATGATGGCGGATTACGATCGCTGGCGCGAAGCGGTAAACACGCTCACCCGTCAGGCGTCGGCGCAGAGCCAGCACGCATTCAGCCAGATGAAAATGCTGATGGCGGCGGTTATGGTGCTGGTGTTGCTCTGCGTTGCGCTCTGCTGGCGCGTGCTACAACAGGTGCTGCTGCGTCCGCTGGCGGCGGCGCTGAACCATATCGACGCCATCGAACATGGCGACCTGACGCATCCGGTGAAAGAAAATCCGCAGGCGCGTAACGAAATGGGGCGGCTGCATAACGGCCTGGCGCGCATGCAGCTGGCGCTAGTGAATACCGTCCGTAACGTGCGCAGCGGTTCCGACACTATTCTGACCGGCGTCAGCGAAATCGCCGCCGGCAACGCCGATCTCTCTGCGCGCACCGAAGAACAGGCCGCGTCGCTGGAGCAGACGGCGGCCAGCATGGAGCAGCTCACCGCCACGGTAAAACAGAACGCCGATAACGCGCTGCAGGCGTCGAAGCTGGCGGTCAGCGCCGCCGATACCGCTGAGCAGGGCGGCGACATTGTGGATGGCGTGATCAAAACCATTTTTGGCATGGAAGAGAGCGCGAAGAAAATCGCCGAGATCACCAGCGTCATCGAAAGCATCGCCTTTCAGACCAATATTCTGGCGCTGAATGCGGCGGTGGAAGCGGCTCGCGCCGGTGAAAACGGACGCGGCTTTGCGGTAGTGGCGGGTGAAGTGCGCAACCTGGCGCAGCGCAGCGCCGTCGCGGCGAAAGATATCAAAGGATTGATTGAGGAGTCCTCCTCACGCGTTGAACAGGGCACCAAACTGGCGGCGGCGGCGGAAGCGTCGATGGAAGCCATTGTCGTTGGCGTAAAACAGGTACGTGACATCATGGATGAGATCTCTTCCGCTTCCGACGAGCAGAGCCGGGGTATTGGGCAGGTTGGCGTGGCGGTGACCGAGCTGGATCGGGTGACGCAGCAGAACGCCTCGCTGGTGGAAGAGTCCTCTTCTGCCGCCAGCCTGTTGCAGGAACAGGCGCAGCATCTCAACCAGACGGTCGCCACCTTCCGCATCGATGCGGGCGCCGTATCCGCGCGGCCAGCCAGCGTGAAGCCGACAGCGCCGCGCAACAAACCGGTACAGGCGACGGCGCAGATGGATAGCTGGGAAGCGTTTTAACCCCAGGAAATTATATAATAAAATGACCGGCCATTTCTCTGGCCGGTCATTTATAAATGAATCTACTAATAAATAATTAAACTCTGTTAAAATCTACAAGTCTTGTCTGGAAATATATTTGCTTTCACGCTTTTGTTTTTGATTTTGTCGCTTATTTTAGAACGATGAACATTGACGGGAAATAAATATGGATTATTATTTCCGCTGCCTGAAAATAAAGAAGGAACTGTTCAGTGAAAAAATTAACGACCGCCCTTATTTTAGCTTCCCTTACCTTTCTCCCTTTACAATCCGGTATCGCCTCGCCGGATAGCCGCCCCGCGCATGGCAAGCAACAACGGCCTGAAATTGCAGAGCAGGTCAAAGCCTGGCAGGGCGAAGAGGGCACGGAAGTCTGGATATTGCGCTACGGTCCGCGCGAAGAAAATAAAGCGCTGGTGCAGTTGGTAAATATCGATCACCCCTGGAATCGTAAGATTCAAATAATGGATGTGGTAAGGGAGAACAAAAAAAAGAAATATACCGTAACGCTTAACGGTAACAGGTTTGTCGTATTAAGCATGGATGGAACGAACATTGGCGAACTCTATTTGCCGAATGAGCCGCATCCTTATCGTATTAGCTACAGCGATCTGCTTTCAAAATATGGCAACGCCCAGCATTTTTTGACCGACTATCTGAGCCAGCAAAAATAATCTTTTTTTATCGCGCCCTGTTAAGAAGGCGCTTCCGCGCATGCGTCGGAAGGCGCCTTTTTATTTTACCAACGCGCGTCAGGCGGCCGTCAGCTGCGTGGCGACGCGCGAGGCGGCCAGCTTTTTCTCCGGTTGCAACAGCGTCATCGCCAGCATACTGGCGAAGGCGATCAGCGCCGTGGCGGTAAACATGGCGTTATAGCCGTAATGCTGCGCCAGCCAGCCGCTCAGCATCGGCGAGATAATCGACGCCAGGTTAGCGATCGCCAGCGTAATGCCGCTGTAGGCGCCGACGCTGGCGCGCGGCGTCACATCAATCACCACCGACCAGTAGACGTTATTGACCAGCGCGTTCAGCGCATTGCCCAGCGTCATCAGCGCGATAATAGCGCTTGCCGAGGGCATCCACGGGATCGCCAGAAAACAACTGCCGGCCAGCAGTAGCGTCACCGCGGCAAACAGGTTGCGCGCCAGGCGCAGACTGGCGAAGCGCCGTAGCAGCAGATCGGCGATACGGCCGCCCAGCAACACGGTAATGCAGGCGCCGCTCCAGGGGATCATCGCCACGTAGCCGAGCGCATGCAGATCGAAATGAAAGTTATCCATCAGATACTTCGGCGCCCAGGTGACCAGGGTAAAGGTGATATAGAGAAAAGAGAAGTAGCCCAGCGCATTGCACACCAGCGTACGGCTGGTGAAAAAGCGCCACCAGGGCAGCGGCGTGTCCTGGATTGGCTGTGCCTGCTGACCGTCGCGGATCAGCGCGCGCTCCGCCGCATTGACGCGCGGCTGATCCGCCGGCGTATCGCTGAAAGCGCGAGCGAACAGCACCATAGCCAGCAGCGACAACGCGCCAAGTAGAATAAACATCATCCGCCAGTCATTGGTCAGCAGCAGCAGCGTCACCGCCACCGGCGCGGTCAGTAGCGAGCCGACCTGGGTGCTGAGCAGGCCGATACCCAGCGCCATGCCGCGTTCGTTGTCCGGCGCCCAGTGGGCGATCGCCTTATTCATCAGGGCGTAGGCCGGGCCTTCGGCAAAGCCGAACATCACGCGCAGCGCGGCGAAGCCCATAATCGCCGAGCCGCCGAACAATGCCAGCCCCAGGTCGCCTGCCCAGGCGGTGAGGATCTCCAGCACAGACCAGAGCACGCCCGCCATCAGCCAGACCTTTCTGGTGCCGAAGCGATCGGCGAGAAAGCCGCCGCACAGCGATCCGAACAGATAGCCGAAGCCGAAATAACCCAGTACCGCGCCGAGCTGCACCTGGGTAAAGCGGTATTCTTGCGCGATGGCGCTGGCGGCGAAGGAGAGTGCGCCGCGATCGATATAGTTGATCAGCGCGATAAAAAAGAGCAGGGCGAAGATTTTAAAACGGTAGCGGCTGGCCGCAGCGGTTGTGCGCATAGCTTTTCTCCTGAAGAACATCGTCAGTTGCATTAAGCAAAGCGGATGCCAGCTATCGAAAAGCGGCGCGGAGGCGGGGTTAACGGACGTAAAGCGGCGCAGACTGCACCGGAGTTGGGCAGGCGCCCTGGCGAGAGGGCGCCCTGATGGCGCAGCCTAGCGCGCGTCGTCCGCTAAAAGCGGCGGAATGGCGGGCACTTCCGGCGCATTATCGATATCCTGCTGCGTCATGCGAAACGCCTGCGGATAGTGTTCGCGGCCGATGCGACGCAGCGGCTCGGTAGAGCGCCAGGTATAGAGACAGCGCTGGCACTGATGCACCGTCCAGACGCCCTCTACCGGCGAGGTCGCCATCAGTTCGATATGTTGGTCGCCACAGCGGGGACAGATCATGGGATTCTCCTTTTAGTTACGGTTGGCGAGCAGCGCATTGAGTTTTTCTACCCAGGCGCCGGTTTCCGGCAGATCTTTCACCGGCTGGCTGTAGTGGCCGCGATTATCCGGTGCGACAGGAGTGGTGGCGTCGATAATCAGCTTGTCGGTGATGCCCGCTGGCGACGAACCGGGGTCCAGCTCCAGCACTGACATATTCGGCAACTGCACCAGATCGCCCGCCGGGTTCACCTTCGACGACAGCGCCCACATCACCTGCGGCAGGTTGAACGGGTCGACATCCTCATCCACCATAATCACCATTTTCACGTAACCGAGACCGTGCGGCGTGGTCATGGCGCGCAGACCAACCGCGCGGGCGAAGCCGCCGTAGCGTTTTTTGGTGGAGATGATCGCCAGCAGGCCGTGAGTGTACATGGCGTTGACCGCCTGTACCTCCGGGAACTCCGCCTTCAGCTGCTGATAAAGCGGCACGCAGGTCGCCGGACCGATCAGGTAGTCGATTTCGGTCCAGGGCATGCCCAGATAGAGCGATTCAAAGATCGGCTTGCTGCGCCAGCTGACGCGATCGATGCGTACCACCGTCATATTGCGTCCGCCGGAGTAGTGGCCGGTAAATTCGCCGAAGGGGCCTTCGATTTCGCGCTTGCGGCCTTCGATTACCCCTTCGAGGATCACTTCCGAGCCCCACGGCACGTCAAAGCCGGTCAGCGGCGCGGTAGCGATGGGATAGGGGGCTTCACGCAGCGCGCCCGCCATCTCATATTCCGACTGGTCATATTTCAGCGGCGTGGCGCCCATCAGGGTGATAATCGGGTCATTGCCGAGCGTAATGGCCACCGGCAGATCCTCGCCGCGCTCCTCTGCCTTATGCAGGTGCAGGGCGATATCGTGCATCGGCACCGGTTGCAGGCCGAGCTTGCGTTTGCCTTTTACCTCCATGCGGTAGATGCCGACGTTCTGCTTGCCAAAATTATCCGGGTCCAGCGGGTCGCGCGACACCACGCAGGCCTTATCGAGATAGAAGCCGCCATCGCCGTCGTTCAGGCGGAACAGCGGCAGAATATCGAACAGGTTGATTTCATCGCCCTGCGCGCTGTTCTCCTGCCAGGGCGCGCTGTCGCGCCGCACCGGGGCGACCGGGAAATTGTCCCAGCGGCGAATGAACTCATCTATCTGCGCGCGCGTCGTCGTACTGGCGGGCAGGCCGAGCGCGATGGCGTGGTTCTGCCACGATCCCAGCGTATTCAACGCCACGCGCGCATCGGTAAAGCCGGCGATATTGTCGAACCAGAGCGCGGGCGCGCCTTCGCCGATGCGTCCGGTGGCGTTGGCCGCCGCCGCCAAATCGGGCTCGGCCTGCACCTGCTCGCTGATTTTCAGCAGCTGTCCCTGTTCATCCAGCGCCTGTAAAAAGGAGCGCAAATCATCGTATGCCATAAGGTTCTCCTGAAAGGTAGGTTACTCGTTGTCCTGTTGCCGGGCGTGCGTCAGCCCCTGCCAGCGCCGGGCCTGCGGATAAGAGAGGCCGAACTGATCCAGCACGCGCGCCACGATATGATGGGTAATGTCTGCAACGGTAGCGGGGTGGTTGTACCAGGCGGGCATCGGCGGCACCATGGCGACGCCGAGACGCGACAGCGCCAGCATATTTTCCATATGAATAGTGCTGAGCGGCGTTTCGTGCGGCACCAGCACCAGCTTGCGCTGCTCTTTCAGCACCACGTCAGCGGCGCGGCCCACCAGCCCGTCGGCGTAGCCAGCGCGGATGCCTGCCAGTGTTTTCATACTGCAGGGGATAATCACCATGCCGTCGGTTTTGAGCGAACCGGATGAGAGGGTGGCCGCCTGATCGCCAGGGCTATGGCAGACGTCAGCCATCGCGGCGACATCGTGCGCGCTCCACGGCGTTTCCAGCTCAATGGTAGTTTTCGCCCATTTCGACATCACCAGATGCGTTTCCACCTCCGGCATCGCCTGTAGCGCTTGCAGCAGCGCCACGCCTAACGGCGCGCCGGTTGCGCCGGTCATCCCGACAATCAGTCTCATCATTCCCCCTTTAGTTTGTTCGTGTGCGAACGAATACATTTACCTTAGGACGTCGTTATGTCGTTCGCAAGGAGGAAAACGTAAAAAAGTTCGTGCAAGAACAAAGTGCCTGCCGCGCGCGATGTAGAAAGCGGAGCGTCAGGCGTAAAGCAGGGCGGCAAATAATTGTGAAATCAAACTATTATTCAATCCAATTGCTATCCGGCTTATACTTTGACTCTGTTGATCAATAAGGGATATTCGCCTATGCACCCGGTGCTGGACCGAGAAGCGTTTCATCTGATGCGGCAGCTGTTTCAGGAGCATACCGCCTGCTGGCAGCAGCTATTGCCCGATTTGACCAAGCCGCAATATTCGGTGCTGCGCGCGGTGGCGGATAAGCCGGGCATTGAGCAGGTTGAGCTGATGGACGCCGCCGTCAGCACCAAGGCGACGCTGGCGGAGATGCTTTCGCGGCTGGAGAAGCGCGGTGTTATCCGACGCGAACATGCGCCGGAAGATAAGCGTCGTCGTTTCGTCTACCTGACGGCGGAAGGTGAAGTGCAACTGAAACAGGCGATGCCGCTGGCAAATGAGGTGGACAGGGCGTTTCTTAGTCGTCTGACAGCGGATGAACAGGAAACATTTGTTCAGCTGCTTGGCAAAATGGCACGGGCGAGTACGGAAAAACGCCAAGTGTAAACGTTACCAAAACCGCCATCAATTATTTTTCCTCAACATTTGCGCGCTAAAAGACGAGTATTCCACCGCTTTTCAGCGCGCGATTCCCACAGAAAATAAATAAAATTCTTTATTGCAGGCGCTGCTTTAGCAAAACGTGGGAATTTTCACCCCCTTATAAAACAAAAATGACTATTTTCATTGCTGACGTTTTTTTTACGAGCTCAGAACCGCGTAAAAATTTCAACGTAGCGTGAAACAACCGTTTAAAACATCATTAATTCTTAACAGATAAGATTTTGTTTAATTTTAATAAAGAGGACGCAAAGTTAAAATCGTGTTGATTTGATGTAATGTTTTTTAATTAATTCTCTATTTTTGTAAATTATTACGAGGGGAACATGGTTAATAAGATTACCGGCATTGTTATCGCCCTGATCGGTGCGGCAATGCTTTATATGGGCGGCAAGCTGCTGTTGCTTGGGGGGAGCCCGTTCTACGCGATCATGGCGGCAGGTCTGTTGGTGATTGCCGTCACGCTGATGATGAACAAGAAAATTGCCTTAACGGCGTGCGCCGTGCTGCTGTGGGTCACGCTGTTCTGGATGATCTATGAAGTGGGCTTTGATAAATGGCAGTGGATTCCGCGCGGCGACATTCTCGGCCTGATTGGCGTCTGGCTGGCGATGCCGTGGGTGGTGCGCCCGCTGACCGGCCGCAAATTCCATCCGTTTCTGGGCTCCACGCTGATTATTATCGTGGCGCTGGTGATCGGCATGATGTTCTACGATCCGTTGCCGCAGGAAGGAACCATCACCAACGCCCGTCAGCCTGCCGACGCCGCCGTCGCGCACAATGACTGGGCGGCCTACGGCGGTACCAGCAACGGTCTGCGTTTCTCGGCGCTAAACCAGATCAACAAGCAGAACGTCAAGGATCTGGAGGTCGCCTGGACCTACCACACCGGAGACCTGCGTCAGAGCGACGACGCCAGCGAATATACCTTTGAAGCCACGCCGCTGAAGGTCAACAACACACTCTACTTCTGTACGCCGCATAACGAAATTCATGCGCTGGTGCCGGAAACCGGCGCGCTGAAGTGGAAATATGTCCCGGAGAAAGATCGCTCCTATTTGCAGCAGCATCAGACCTGCCGCGGCGTCAGCTACTATGCGCCGAGCGAAGCGCAGCAGGCGCAGGCGACGGCGGCCCCGGCTCTCTGCCGCAAGCGCATCTTCAACGCCACCACTGACGCCAAACTGGTGGCGCTCGACGCCGATACCGGCAAACGCTGCGCCGATTTCGGCAACGACGGCATTGTCGATCTGCGCGCCAACATGGGCGAAATTCGTCCCCATGCACTGATGCAGACCGCCGCGCCGCTGGTGGCGGGCAACCTGGTGATCGTCGGCGGTTCTGTCATGGATAACGGCTTCGACAAGGGCAACCCGTCAGGTGTGATCCGCGCCTATGACGTGCTGAGCGGCCGTCTGGTCTGGAACTTCGATCCGGCCAACCCGACGCAGACCCAGCCGATCGCCGCAGGCCAGAACTATCCCTATGACACGCCGGTCGCCTGGGGCACCCTGAGCGCCGATGTGAAAAACGGTCTGGTCTATGTGCCGTTTGGCAACGCCTCGCCGGATGAGCTGGGCATCGAGCGCGACGCCAACAGCAATACCGAGAAGTTCCGTGATGCGCTGGTGGCGCTCGATCTGCAAACCGGCGCCTTTAAATGGCGTTTCCAGAGCTCCAACCACGACCTGTGGGATCGCGATAACCCGTCGCAGCCTTCGCTGCTGGATATCGACTATCAGGGCAACCGCCAGCCGGTTGTCGTGCTGCCGACCAAAACCGGCAACCTGTTTGTGCTGAATCGCCTGACCGGTCAGCCGGTTTACCCGATTAAACAGGTGCCGGTCTCCACCGACGGCGTCGCGGGCGAGAAATTTGCCGCTACTCAGCCAGTTTCCAGCCTGAACTTCCTGCCAGAGCCGCTGACCGAGAAATCGATGTGGGGCATTACGCCGTTCGATCAGATGGCGTGCCGCATGGATTTCAAATCGCTGCGCTACGACGGCAACCCCTGGACGCCATCGACCGAGCAGGGTTCGATTGTCTTCCCTGGCAATATCGGCGTGTTTAACTGGGGTTCAGTGGCTATAGACCCGGAGCGTCAGATCCTGATCGCTTCGCCGGTGCGCCTGGCCTATAAATACACCCTGATCAAGCGTACGCCGGAAACCGCCACCAAACGTATGTTCACGCAGGATGGCCAGCCTTACTGGAACGAAAACTTCCACGGCGACTATGCGATTCATATTCAGCAGCTGGCCTCCAGCCTGGGTATTCCGTGCATTGCGCCGCCGTGGGGACGCATGGTGGGCGTGGATCTGAAAAGCGGCAAAACCGAATGGCTGCGTCGCGTCGGCACCACGAAAAACCTGAACACCAGCTTCCTGCCGGGCCGCTTCCCGATCGGCTTCCCGATGGGCATGGTGGCGCACGGCGGTCCGCTGACCACCGCGGGCGACCTGGTATTCCACGGCGCGACGGCGGATAACTTCTTCCGCGCCTATGACATCAGCACCGGCAAACTGCTGTGGCAGACCGAGCTGGATGCGGGCGCGCAGGCGACGCCGTCTACCTGGCTGGGCAACGACGGTAAACAGTACGTGGTGATCGCCGCTGGCGGCCACGGCTCGCTGGGCACCAAACAGGGCGACAGCGTGGTTGCGTTCCGCCTGAAGTAAATACTGATGGTTATTATTAAGGCGCCTGCGGGCGCTTTTTTTGTGGGCGATATATTTGTTTATTATGCGTTGAGAAATGACGCTGGCCATACCCACTTTTTTCAGGTTAGCCTGGGCGCTGACGTTATTAATGTTGTTTTATTGATAAAGCATTTAGGTTGAATGTTATTTATTAGCACATGCGGGAGCGCCAAAAAGCAAACAAGCGCGCCCGTCCTTTAACATAAATTAAAAGTAATATTTATATAACGGATAACGGGCGGAGCCTTTCACTCTCTTCGCCCACAGGGATGATACTTATGCAAAAAACAGCCATTGCCACTATGCTGGCCGCCTTATATTTAACCCAGCCACTTTACGCCATGGAAAATAACATCGTTTATGGCGCACAAAATAATCCGGTTTTTCAGGTACGTTTTTTCGAACCAGGGGATGGTCCCTTTATGTCGGGGGAAACTGAACAATCACAGCCATTGACCTCAACCTGGAGCCTGGATCAACAGCAAAAAGATAAAATCTTACAGGCATTACGCTACTGGGCGCAGGTGATTACACCCCAGCCGGGGGCGCTTCCCGCGATTATTAACGTCGGCACTTTTGACGAGGAAAATGCCGTAGGCAACAGTGAACCCGTAGCTAAAGACGGCTCACTGATTAACATGCTGGCGATGGCGCTGCAAGGCGAGAAACCGGGTGAATTAACCTTTGGCTCGCATGGGCAGTTTGCGCTTGGAAAGCTGGATTTCGATAACGAAAACTATTTGCCCGCACAGATACCGCGCACCGGCAACGCTGACCTGAACAGTGTTGCGCTGCATGAACTGGCGCATGGACTGGGCATTGGCGGGCTGATCTCCGATCAAAATGGCGAAGGCACACCGGGATTCGACGCTGATTTTCCACTGACGCAGTGGGATGCTCATCTGCGCGACGATAACGGTAATCCCGCGCATCCCGGCCAGATTGTTCTGTGCGATGATTGCGATAACTCCCCGGATGCGCAGGGTTTTGACGTGCGCAAGGATAAAGGCTACTTCGCCGGCGAGCATGTTAAGGAGGTGCTGGCGGGCGCGCTGCCCGGTGTTCCGGTAAGAATGCTGAGTGATGATGGCACCCTTGACGATAACTACATGAGTCATAGCGAACTGAAAAACAGCCTGATGAGCCACCAGGACTACCGCAATTACACCACCTTCATGGAAGCGGAGTTGGCAATCCTCCAGGACCTGGGCTATCACATTGATCGGCGTAATTTTTTCGGCTTTTCCGTCTACGGTGACGGACAAACGCTGGTTAACCGTCACGGTTATTTCCAGCGCAATGCGCAGGGCGACGCCTACTTGCCTGGCCAATATAATACGGCGCTGTTGGGGATGGGACTGCATGTTTATGGCAGTAATAACCGCATCTCCCAGCAGGCGGATCTGTTAACCAAAGGCGATGGCGGCGCCGGTATTCGCGTCGACGGACAAAATAACACCCTGATTATTGAGCCGGGCACACGTATTTATGCTGACGGGCTGAATGGTCGCGGCATTATATTTGCCTATGGAAAAGATCATAACCTTATTCAGCGCGGCGATATACAGGCTAACGGAGATTATGGTATCGCGCTTAATTTCGATTTCGGCAATAATCTGCTGGGCGACGAAAAAGAATATCGCGGTTCCTGGATTCATTATGTCGAAGGTTATTATGATGATGTATTACCTGAGCTAAGCGGCGCACTGGTTAATAACGTTGATATTAGCGGGCGCGTAATAGGAAAAGGCGCAGCAATTTATATTTCGCAGAATGCGTTGGTGAACCAGATTAATTTGTTACGCGGTGCAACGCTGGCGGGAAATATTTATTCCGATTACGCAGAGCAAGCTGAAGATGGCCAACAGCGGCTTACGCAGCTGACTTTCGGCCGGCTGGCTGATGATCAGGGGCGCGCGACAGAACAGGCCGATCCCGCTTTTCGCCTGGGCTACCGGGGGAATATCACCGGCATCAACAACCTTGCGCTACAGCTTGAGGGCGGCGTGACCTCCCTGAACGGCAGTCACGAAATCTACAGTCTGGCTATTGCGCCGGGCGCCACGCTCGCAGGCAACGGTGATTACACCCTCAACGCTCAGGGGAGCTTCGTTAATAATGGATTGCTGACGCCGGGCAATTCGTTGGGAACGGTAACCATTAACGGCGATTATCAGCAGGGCGAGAGTGGAGAATTACAGCTGGAGTTTAACGCGCGCGGCGGGCATGACACGCTTACGGTTAACGGCGACGCCGAACTGGCCGGAAAGCTGTCATTTGTCCCTCAGCGCGACTGGTATGCATCCGACTGGCAGCTTGATTCGCAGACGCTGTTCAACGCCGCATCGTACAGCGGCGAATTTAGCGAGGTTGCCGGGCTGCTTGATTCACCGACGTTGACATTGACAGCCCAGCCGGTCGAAGCGGGACGCTGGCAGTTGACCATGCGCCGCGCCGCCGACGCCTACAGCCGTTATGGCAGTGACGGCAATGCACAGCAGGTGGGACGCGCGTTGGACCGCATCGTAACGGCGGTAGGCTCGGATATCCAGCCGCTTTACCGCGCGCTGGACTTCTCCTCGCCGGACGGTAAAGAGATCGATAGCACGCTGCATCAACTCTCTCCCGCCGCCTACAGCGCGTCCTTTGCTGGCTCGCTCTACCGCGAGCGGCAGATTGCGCAGCGGATTAACACGTCTTTTGCGGCACAGGCGCCACAGGACGACGGCTGGCACGGCTTCGCTCACCCATTCGGCGGCGGGTTTCAGCAGCAGCGCGCCGGATCGCGGCTGGGCTACCAGCTGAGCAGCTATGGCACGGTCGCCGGAGCCGAAAAACGCAGCGAACGCTATCGCGACTGGTTATGGGGCTTTCATGGCGCCGTTGGTCATCAGTCGGTGACGGTAAACGCGCCGGAAAATGGACGCGGAACAACCACCTCTTTTGATTTAGGGGTACAGGCGCGCTATAACGCCGGGGCGCAGAAGGGGAGTTATCTGTTCGGCAACGGGCGTATCGGCGTGGAAGAGAGCGACATGACCCGCCGCATCGGCACAGACGATTTTAACGTCAGTCACCGCGCCCGCTGGACGGGCTGGAGTGGCGCGCTGACTGCCGGCGGAGGCTATCGCTTCGCGTTAAACGATCGACTGATGTTCGGCCCGATCGCTTCGCTCAGTTACACCAGGTTTTATCGGCCGGACGTAACCGAATCGGGTAGCGACGCCAGCCGCCTGCGTCTGGATGCCAGCAGTTTTGACTCTCTGCGGTCCAGCCTTGGTGCAGGCGCAAGCTGGCAGCAACCTCTTGCCGCTGGCGGCGCCGTTAGCACAACGCTACAGCTCAGCTGGGATCGGGAACTGCTTTCAGGCACCGCAACGCAAAACGCTCATTTTGCTTCTTATAACAAAGCGGCGTTCAGCAGCAAAAACCAGCCCGCAATGCGCGATGCGCTTGGCATTAAAGCGGGCGTAAACTGGCAGGTGAATCCGAAACTGACGCTGGGCGCGGGCGTTGACAGCGAACTGCGCGGTGCCGGTTATCATGCGGTCAGCGGCAACCTCTCCGCCGCCTGGCGTTTCTGAGCAATCTAAGCGGTTGGCCTGCGCTGGCCAACCTCATCAAGCGGTTTCGCCTGCACCAGCGGGCCGCTGGTGACGAAGGTGCCAGCGCCCAGGTGATGCAGCGTATGGCTTTCAGGGCACTCCGGGGAAAAACGCCAGCGTCCTTCGCTAAACACGCGCGCATCGGCGGCGGCGGAGACCACCTCGCCGAACAGCGTATCGTACCGCTGCTGCGCCTCGGTTTCCGGCAGCAGACGGCACTCCAGCCAGGCGGCGCAGCCCTGTTCGATAACCGGCAGGCCCAGCTCAGGGCCGCTCAGCGCTTCGATACCGTAGCGCGCGAATTTATCTTCTTCGCGCCCGGAGACGCTGCCGACCGCCCAGGTAAGATCGGCGATCGCCGCCGTGGGAATACAGATGCCGAACGCCTGGTTTTGCTCGATGATGTCGCGCGACCAGGCGCCTTTATCCACCACGATAGCGATACGCGCCGGGATAAATTCCACCGGCGTCGACCAGGCGGCGGCCATCACGTTGCGACGGCCGGAAGCGGCGTCGGCGCTGGTAATCAAGACCGTAGGGCCGTGATTGAGCAGGCGGCTGGCATGGTTAAGCGCGACGGGCTGAAAACAGGACATAATGCACCTTAAGGTTAAGCGGCGGCGCCGCAGTAAGTTATCCAGTGGAAAAGCATACTGAAAGAGGCGCGGCGATGTTAAACCGAAGTGGTCATGGCGCATGGCCATGAGAACATGCGCTGGCGCGTGGCAGCGATCACAAAAACGGACCTTTATCCCTCCAAACTTAACGGTCTTTGCCGTTAATTGCCCTCAAGGTAAATAAGTGATTGCTGCTTTTTTACTGGTAGTGACTGTTTTTGCTGCATTTATTTTGTTTCGCAATCTAACTGTAACATTTTTTATTATTTCTTGGCGTTTATTGATCCCTCTAAATAACCCGTCTACGCTTACGGGAATTTGTCGCTTTGCTTCATTCCACCTTCATTGATTTTGACAGGGAATATGAACATGGCTTTAGATCAACGCAACACGCACGCCTCTCTGCGTGGCTGGGACGCTGAAAACCCACGTTTTTGGGCTCAGACCGGAAAAAAGATCGCGCGACGTAACCTCTGGGTTTCGGTTTTCGCCTTACTGCTGGCCTTCTGCGTCTGGATGTTATTCAGCGCAGTGGCGGTAAACCTCAACAAAGTCGGCTTTCATTTCACCACCGATCAGCTGTTTCTTCTTACTGCATTGCCTTCGCTTTCTGGCGCTATCCTGCGCGTGCCGTATTCTTTCGCCGTGCCGCTGGTCGGCGGACGGCAATGGACGGTGATCAGCACCGCCATCCTGATTATTCCCTGCGTCTGGCTCGGTTTCGCCGTGCAGAACACCGCCACGCCCTATAGCGTGTTTATCATTATCTCCCTGCTGTGCGGCTTCGCCGGCGCGAACTTCGCCTCCAGCATGGGCAATATCAGCTTCTTTTTCCCCAAGGCGCGGCAGGGCAGCGCGCTGGGCATTAACGGCGGGCTGGGCAATCTCGGCGTCAGCGTGATGCAGCTGGTAACGCCGGTAGTGATTACGCTGCCGCTGTTCGCCTTTCTCGGCGTGCATGGCGTCGACCAGGCGGACGGCGGCGCGCTGTGGCTGGCGAACGCCGCCTGGATTTGGGTGCCGCTGTTGGCGATAGCGGTTGCGACCGCCTGGTTCTGCATGGATACGCTGGCGGGCGCGCAGGCGTCGCTGCGCGAACAGCTTGTGGTGTTGAAGCGCGGCCATATGTGGCTGCTGAGCCTGCTCTATCTGGCGACCTTCGGCTCCTTTATCGGCTTTTCCGCCGGCTTCGCCATGTTGGCGAAAACGCAGTTTCCTTCCGTTGATATTCTGCGGCTCGCCTTTTTCGGACCCTTTCTCGGCGCGCTGGCGCGCTCGGTGGGCGGCATCGTCTCCGATAAGCTCGGCGGCATCCGCGTTACGCTGATCAACTTCATCCTGATGGCGCTGTTTACGCTGCTGCTGTTCTCCACACTGCCAGGCCACGGTACGGGCAACTTCATCGCCTTTTTCGCCGTGTTTATGGGGCTGTTTTTAACCGCCGGTCTTGGCAGCGGCTCGACCTTTCAGATGATCGCGGTCATTTTTCGCACCCTGACGCGCAAACGCGTGCTGGCCGCGGGCGGTACGGAAGCGCAGGCGCAGCATATCGCGGTGACGGAAACCGCGGCGGCGCTCGGCTTTATCTCCGCCATCGGTGCTATCGGCGGCTTCTTTATTCCAAAAGCGTTCGGCACCTCGCTGGCGATGACCGGCTCGCCGGTCGGCGCGATGAAGGTGTTCCTGGTGTTTTATATCGTTTGCATTCTGGTGACCTGGCTGGTTTACGGTCGCCGCACCTCTAAAAACTAATCACAGCGATGTTCCCTTTCTGCCTGTTTTTCAGGCTATGCAATGAACCATGTAACCGCAGGGGTGCCCCCTCTGCAAGGAGCAGGTAATGAGCAAGCTAGTGGACAAGTTTCGTTATTTTAGGCAAAAAAGCGACACGTTCTCCGACGGTCACGGTCAGCTGATGAACAGCAACCGCGATTGGGAGGACAGCTATCGTCAGCGTTGGCAGTTCGATAAGATTGTGCGTTCGACGCACGGCGTTAACTGTACCGGTTCATGCAGCTGGAAGATTTACGTTAAAAACGGCCTTGTCACCTGGGAGACGCAGCAGACCGACTATCCGCGCACCCGTCCCGACCTGCCCAATCATGAACCGCGCGGCTGTCCGCGCGGCGCCAGCTACTCCTGGTATATCTACAGCGCCAACCGTCTGAAGTACCCGCTGGTGCGCAAACGTCTGGTAGAACTGTGGCGCGAGGCGCTGGCGCAGCACAGCGATCCGGTCGACGCCTGGGGCTCGATCGTCACTGACCCGGTAAAAAGCCGCAGCTATAAAGAGGCGCGCGGCCACGGCGGTTTTATCCGCTCCGACTGGCGCGAGCTAAACACCCTGATCGCGGCCGCCAACATCTGGACAATTAAAACGTGCGGGCCGGATCGCGTGGCGGGCTTTTCGCCGATCCCGGCGATGTCGATGATCTCTTACGCTGCCGGCACGCGCTATCTGTCGTTGATCGGCGCCACCAGCCTGAGTTTTTACGACTGGTACTGCGATTTGCCGCCCGCGTCGCCGATGACCTGGGGCGAACAGACCGACGTACCGGAGTCCGCCGACTGGTACAACTCCAGCTATATCATCGCCTGGGGCTCCAACGTGCCGCAGACGCGCACCCCCGACGCCCATTTCTTTACCGAGGTGCGCTATAAAGGCACCAAAACCATCGCCATCAGCCCCGACTATTCGGAAGTGGCCAAGCTGTGCGACCAGTGGCTGTCGCCGAAGCAGGGCACCGACAGCGCGCTGGCGATGGCGATGGGCCACGTTATTCTGAAAGAGTTTCATCTTACCAATCCCAGCGACTACTTCCTCAGCTACGCGCGACGCTATACCGATATGCCGATGCTGGTGCTGCTGGAGGAGAACGAGGCGGGCTACTACACTTCCGGCCGCCTGCTGCGCGCCGCCGATCTCGCCGACGGGCTGGGCGAAACCAACAACCCGGAATGGAAAACCGTCGCCTTCAGCGAAACCGGCGACCTGGTGGCGCCGAACGGCTCCGCCGGTTTCCGCTGGGGCGAAAAGGGCAAATGGAACCTGGAACCGCTGGCGGCGGGCCAGGAGGTAACGCTGCGTCTCAGCCTGATTGACCACCGCGACGACGTGGCGCCGGTGGCGTTTCCCTATTACGGCGGCAATGAAAGCCCTAACTTCCGCCATGTGAAACAGGACCCGATCCTGCTGCATCAGCTGCCGGTGAAACATATCACCCTGGCGGACGGCACGGCGGGCCGCGTGGTGACGGTCTACGATCTGCTGCTGGCCAACTATGGGCTGGATCGCGGACTGGACGACGCCAACTGCGCGCAGAGCTATGACGACGTAAAAGCCTATACGCCCGCCTGGGCGGAGCAGATCAGCGGCGTGCCGCGTCAGCATCTGGAGACTATCGCGCGCGAGTTCGCCGAGACTGCCCACAAAACGCGCGGACGCTCGATGATTATCGTCGGCGCCGGTCTCAACCACTGGTATCACATGGATATGAACTACCGTGGCCTGATCAATATGCTGGTGTTCTGCGGCTGCGTCGGGCAGACCGGCGGCGGCTGGGCGCACTATGTCGGCCAGGAGAAGCTGCGCCCGCAGACCGGCTGGATGCCGCTGGCGTTCGCGCTCGACTGGAACCGTCCGCCGCGCCAGATGAACAGCACCTCTTATTTTTACGCTCACGCCAGCCAGTGGCGCTTTGAAAAGCTGAGCATCAGCGAGCTGCTGTCGCCGATTGCGCAGAAGGAGCGCTTCAGCGGCCAGCTGATCGATTTCAACGTGCGCGCCGAGCGCATGGGCTGGCTGCCGTCGGCGCCGCAGCTGAATACCAATCCGCTACGCATCGCCGCGCAGGCGAAGCTGCTGGGCCAGTCGCCGGTGGACTATACGGTAGAGGCGCTGAAAAGCGGCAGGCTGCGCTTCGCCTGCGAGCAGCCGGACGATGGCAATAACCATCCGCGCAACCTGTTTATCTGGCGCTCCAATCTGCTCGGATCGTCGGGCAAAGGCCATGAATACCTGCTGAAATACCTGCTCGGCACCGACAGCGGCATTCAGGGGGAAGAGTGCGTCGGCAAGGGCGACGCTATCCCGGAAGAGGTGGAGTGGCAGACGAAAGCGCTGGAGGGCAAGCTCGATCTGCTGGTGACGCTCGATTTCCGCATGTCCACCACCTGTCTCTTCTCCGACGTGGTGCTGCCGACCGCCTCCTGGTATGAGAAGGATGATATGAACACCACGGATATGCATCCGTTTATTCATCCGCTCTCCGCTGCGGTCGATCCGGTCTGGGAATCACGCACCGACTGGGAGATTTACAAGGATATCGCCAAAACTTTCTCCACGCTTTGCGTCGGCCATCTCGGACAGGAAACCGACGTGGTGTTGCAGCCGATTCAGCACGATTCGCCCGCAGAACTGGCGCAGCCCTATGAAATTAAAGAGTGGCATAAAGGCGAGTGCGACCTGATCCCCGGTAAAACTGCGCCGAATATTATTGTCGTTGAGCGCGACTATCCCGCTACCTGGGATCGCTTTACCTCTGTCGGCCCGCTGCTGGAGAAAATCGGCAACGGCGGCAAAGGGATCAACTGGGAGACGGCGAACGAAGTGGAACTGCTGCGCCAGCTGAACTACGTCAAGCCGGACGGCCCGGCGAAAGGTCAGCCGATGATCAACAGCGCCATCGACGCGGCGGAGATGATCCTGACGCTGGCGCCGGAGACCAACGGCAAGGTGGCGGTGAAGGCCTGGGAAGCGCTGGGCGAGATCACCGGCCGCGAGCATACCCATCTGGCGCGGCGCAAGGAGGAGGAAAAGATCCGCTTCCGCGATATTCAGGCGCAGCCGCGCAAAATCATCTCCAGCCCCACCTGGTCCGGGCTGGAGGATGAGCATGTCTCCTATAACTCCAGCTACACCAACGTGCATGAGCTGATCCCGTGGCGTACCCTGTCCGGTCGCCAGCAGCTCTATCAGGATCACCCGTGGATGCGCGCCTTCGGCGAAAGCCTGGTCGCCTATCGTCCGCCGATCGATACCCGCAGCGTGACGCAGCTGCAACATATTCCGTCGAACGGCTACCCGGAGAAAGCGCTGAACTTCCTGACGCCGCATCAGAAATGGGGCATTCATTCCACCTACAGCGAAAACCTGCTGATGCTGACCATGTCGCGCGGCGGGCCGATTATCTGGATGAGCGAGGATGACGCGCGTGAGCTGGAGATCAAAGACAACGACTGGGTCGAGGTGTTCAACGCCAACGGCGCGCTGACCTGCCGCGCGGTGGTGAGCCAGCGCGTCAAGCCGGGTTCGACCATGATGTATCACGCCCAAGAGCGCATCACCAATATCCCGGCTCCGAAGTGACCGGCATCCGCGGCGGTTTTCATAACTCCGTGACCCGCATCTGCCCGAAACCGACCCACATGATCGGCGGCTATGCCCATCTCGCCTACAGCTTTAACTATTACGGCACCGTAGGCTCCAACCGCGACGAGTTCATTATGATCCGCAAGATGAAAAACATTAACTGGCTGGATGGCGAAGGTCAGGATCAGGTGCAGGGGGAGAGAAAATGAGAATACGTTCACAGGTCGGAATGGTGATGAATCTCGACAAATGCATCGGCTGCCACACCTGTTCCATTACCTGTAAAAACGTCTGGACCGGGCGCGAAGGGATGGAGTATGCCTGGTTCAACAACGTCGAGACCAAGCCGGGCATCGGCTACCCGAAAGCCTGGGAAGATCAGGAGAAGTGGAAAGGCGGCTGGATCAGGAAAATCAACGGCAAGCTGGAGCCGCGGCTGGGCGGCAAGGCGGGCGTCATGGCGAAAATCTTCGCCAACCCCGAAGTGCCGGGCATCGATGACTATTACGAGCCGTTCAGCTTCGACTATCAGCACCTGCATAACGCGCCGGAGGGTAAATATCAGCCGACCGCGCGTCCGCGCTCGCTGATCAGCGGTCAGCGCATGAAAAAGATTGAGTGGGGCCCAAACTGGGAGGAGATTCTGGGCGGCGAATTCAGCCTGCGCTCGCAGGACAGCAACTTTGTCGCCATGCAGAAGGAGATGTACGGCCAGTTTGAAAACACCTTTATGATGTACCTGCCGCGCCTGTGCGAGCACTGCCTTAACCCCAGCTGCGTGGCGACCTGTCCCAGCGGCGCCATCTACAAGCGCGAAGAGGATGGCATCGTACTGATCGATCAGGATAAATGCCGCGGCTGGCGCCTCTGCATCAGCGGCTGCCCCTACAAAAAAATCTACTTCAACTGGAAAAGCGGCAAGTCGGAGAAGTGCATTTTCTGCTATCCGCGTATCGAATCGGGCATGCCGACCGTCTGTTCGGAAACCTGCGTCGGGCGCATTCGCTATCTCGGCGTGGTGCTGTATGACGCCGACCGCATCGCCGATGCCGCGAGCACCGAGCATGAAACCGACCTCTACGAACGACAGCTGGAGGTGTTTCTCGACCCCAACGATCCGGTCGTCATTGCCGAAGCGCTGGCGCAGGGCATCCCGGAGAACGTGCTGGAGGCGGCGCAGAAATCGCCGGTATGGAAGCTGGCGATGGACTGGAAGCTGGCGCTGCCGCTGCATCCCGAATACCGCACGCTGCCGATGGTCTGGTATGTGCCGCCGCTGTCGCCGATTCAGTCGGTGGCGGACGCGGGTCAGCTGCCGAAAAGCGACGGCGTGCTGCCGGCGGTAGAATCGCTACGCATTCCGGTGCAGTACCTGGCGAACCTGCTGACCGCGGGCGACACCGCGCCGGTGCTGCGCGCGCTCAAGCGTATGATGGCGATGCGCCACTACAAGCGCTCGCAGACGGTTGAGGGCGTGACTGATACGCGCGCCATCGAAGAGGTCGGGCTGAGCTTGGCGCAGGTAGAGGATATGTACCGCTATCTGGCGATCGCCAACTATGAGGATCGCTTCGTGATCCCCACCAGCCACCGTGAGCTGGCGGCCGACGCCTTCCCGGAGCGCAACGGCTGCGGCTTTACCTTCGGCGACGGCTGCCACGGCAGCGACAGCAAATTCAACCTGTTCAACAGCCGCCGCATCGATGCCATCAACATCACCCACAAAGCGGAGGGCGAGTAATGCAGATGCTGAAAATTGTCGCGCTGCTGCTGGAATACCCGGAAAAAGCGCTGTGGGAAGAACGCGAGGAGCTGTGCGCGCTGGTGGCGCAGCGTGCGCCGATGTTGCAGGGCTTTGTCGACGGCTGGCTTGGCGGCGCGCTGCTCGATCGCCAGTCGGAGTGGTGCGAGACCTTCGATCGCGGCTGCGCCACCTCGCTGCTGCTGTTTGAACATGTACATGGCGAATCGCGCGATCGCGGCCAGGCGATGGTCGATCTGCTGGCGCAGTATGAGCAGGCGGGACTGCTGCTGAACTGCCGTGAGCTGCCGGACTATCTGCCGCTCTATCTGGAATATCTCAGTCTTCAGCCGGAACCGGCGGCGCGCCAGGGGCTACAGGATGTCGCCCCGATCCTGGCGCTGCTCGGCGGGCGGTTGCAACAGCGCGGCAGCGCCTTCAGCCAGCTGTTTGACGCGCTGCTCGTCTGGGCGGACAGCCCGCTGCGCAGCAGCAGCGTCGCCGCGCAGGTGAGCAAGGAGCCGCGTGACGATACCCGACAGGCGCTGGATGCGGTCTGGGAGGAGGCGCAGATTAAGTTTATCGATGATCGGGCGCAGGAGTGCGACTCCGCGCCGGAGAAAGCGCATCAGCAGCGCATTCAGCAGCAGACGATGCCGCAATATCTGGACCTGTCAGCCGGAGGAGCTAAATAATGCACTACCTCAACATCTTCTTCTTCGAGATCTATCCCTACCTGTGCGGCACGGTGTTTATTATCGGCAGCTGGCTGCGCTACGACTACGGGCAGTACACCTGGCGCGCCGGATCGAGCCAGATGCTGGACAAAGGCAATTTCCGCCTCGCCTCGAATCTGTTCCATATCGGCATTATCGGCATCTTCTTCGGCCATCTGTTCGGGCTGTTGACGCCGCACTGGGTGTATGAACCCTTTCTTGCCATCGCCACCAAGCAAAAACTGGCGATGGTTGCGGGCGGCGTGTTTGGCCTGATGGCGCTGGTCGGCGGGCTGATGCTACTGAAGCGTCGCCTGTTCAATCCGCGCATCCGCGCCACCTCGACCCGCGCTGATATTGTCATTCTCGGCATTCTGATGGTGCAGCTGATCCTCGGTTTGACCTCGATTCTCTTTTCGCTGCGGCATCTCGACGGCGTGGGGATGATGAAGCTGGTCGGCTGGGCACAATCGGTGGTCACCTTCCAGGGCAACGCTTCAACCTGGCTGGATGGCGTGGAGTGGATTTATCGCGTTCATCTGGTGTTGGGCATGACGATTTTCCTCGTGTTTCCCTTTACCCGCCTGGTGCATGTCTGGAGCGCGCCGTTTGAATACTTCACGCGCCGCTACCAGCTGGTGCGCGCCCGCCGCTAAGCCGTAACGATAAAGCCGGCCCTGTTGATAAGACGGGGCCGGTTTTTTTATGGCTTTTCATCTTACTGCCAGGGCCAGTGATTTACGCAGGGAAGGGAGAGAATAGCCGTTGGCGGCGACATTCAGTGGATAAAAAAAATCCGGCTCCGTGGCAATGAACCGGAACCGGATGACGAAAAAGCGTCTACAGCAAAGGGTTACACAGGAACTCGTTAATAAAGTTAGTCCAGTTTCCCGATAATGCAATGTCCATACATTTATTAATGGTATTTTTTGTCGTTAAGCCTGGTCCTGCGTTACGACGGCGATCGGTGTTAACCGTGGGGAAGGTTTCCCTAAACGAAATGAATGATTATCCACTATTAAATTTATTCGACGGGTGAGTTAATTAAGATGGAAAACAATTATTAAAAGGAGGTATAGCGTGAAACATGTTCAGCCCCAAACAAAAGTTTTCCTGAGTAGCGATCAAAATGATGGCTTTGGCGTCACCTCTACCCTTATTTACGGCGAGCGTCAGGCGATACTGGTTGATGCGCAGTTTACCCTGGCTAATGCGCACCGGCTGGTAGCCGAACTGCTGGAACTGAAGCGAGAGCTGACGACAATATTTATTACGCACCTTCATCCCGATCACTATCTGGGCATTGAAGTTATCAAACAGGTTTGGCCAGAGGCGCGTATTGTCGCCTACCGGCAGATAGCGGATGCCATTAACGACGCCTGGGATTTCAAAATCGCTTACTGGGGCAAAACGATACTGCAAAAAAATGGCGCAACGATTAAGTTTACCGCCGAAAGGCTGGAAGATTCCGTTATCTGGCTGGAAGGTCAGGCGATAGAAATTCCGGGCATCATGTGTGGCGACTGCATTGAAATTGCGCCACTGTGGATACCCACAACCCGAACGCTTATTGCTTCCGACCTGGTCTTTTCCGATTGTCACGTCTGGCTGGCGGATATGCGTACGCCTGAACGTTTGCAGCAATGGCTTAATACGCTGGAGCGGCTGAAAGAAATGAGGCCGGATGTGGTTATCCCAGGGCACTCCTCATCTTCCCTGCATCTGTTGCCGTCGGCCATCGATTTTACCCGTCGCTACATTGACGATTTCTTTGCGCAGCTGGCATTGTCGGCCGATGCGCAAGCGCTTCAGCAAAATATGGATCGCCTCTATCCCGATCTGCCCCTGCGTATCTGCCTGGATTACAGCAGCCGCATTTTGAAAGATCATTATGTCTGGCCCGGCGACTGGCCGCCCGCGCTCAGGGAGATGCCTTCGGCGTTTTAACGCCGGGACGGCACAGAGTGGCAAGCTGCGCAGAAAGGGCTCCTCTACAATCCGGCAGGATTTAACACCAGAGGAGGAATAATGAATCCGGTTATTGAAACACTGATCACTCATCGCAGCGATCGTAGCTATCTTGATAAAGCAATTCCTGATGCCGTTCTGGATGACATTATCCTTTCTGCGTACCGCGCCCCGACCTCGGTTCACTCGCAGCAGGTGTCGGTGATCGTCACGCGCGACAAAGCGACCAAAGCGAAAATCGCCGAGCTGGCAGGCGGCCAGCCCTGGATCGCGCAGGCGCCGGTCTTTATTACTTTTGTGCTGGATATGCATAAAACCCGTGAAGCGATGGCGCTGATTGGCGAACAGCAGATCGCCCACGAAAGTATTGAAAGCATCGTCTCCGGCAGCACCGATGTCGGCATTGCGCTGGCGTCCGCGATGGCGGCGGCGCGCGCGCAGGGCCTCGGCGTGGTGCCGATCGGCGGTATGAGAAGAAGTCCGGCGGCGTTTATTGAGCTGTTCAATCTGCCGCCGCTGACGTTCCCGCTGGTGGGTATGGCGCTGGGCTATGTCGATCGTCCTGCCGACCTGAAGCCGCGTCTGCCGCTCTCTACTTTCCGTCATGAAGAGAAATATCAGACTGAAGGTATGGTGGAACAGATTGCTCAGTTCAACGACGAGCTGGAACAGCACTGGAAAACCATCAACCGCGATGGCGGCGAGAACTGGAGCCATACCGTAGCCAACTACTACAAAAACATCTACTTCCCGGACGTGCTGCCTGCGCTGGTGAAGCAGGGCTTCGGCAAAGATAAATAATTCCGCCGTTAAAGATGCGGAGGCTGCGGCCTCCGTTTTTTTGCCTGCCTTTTATTGACGCCATCCTGTCTGTCACCCCCGTCCGCTAACGCGCCCGTCGCTAGTGGGTGGCGGCAATGCCTTCCAGCTGCGTTATCGGCATCAGCGCAAAAAGCATTTTCATTTCGCGCGCCTCTTCGCCGGGCGTTCGCCCGAAGGTGCGCTTGAACTCCCGGTTGAACTGCGAAGGGCTTTCATAACCGACGCGCACGGCCGCGCCCGCCGCCGTCAGGTTATCGCGGATCATCAGCAGCCGCGCCTGGTGCAGGCGAACCGATTTTATGTACTGTACGGGCGAAGTGCCGGTGACGGTTTTAAAATGGGCGTGGAAGGTGGGAATGCTCATGCCCACTTCGCCCGACAGCAGACCGACATCCAGCGCCTGCGCATAGTCGTCATGAATGCGCTTCAGGGCGCGCGCGATGCGGCCAAAGCTGCCGTGACTGGCTAAGGCGGCCCGTATTGCGCCGCCCTGTACGCCGGTCAGGACGCGAAAGCAAAGCTCTCTGACAATTCCCGGCCCCAGCACTCGCGCCTCAAGAGAATCGGTCAGCGCCCGCAGCAGGCGCAGAGCGGTGTCGGCAAGCGCGCCGTCAAGCGGCGTGGACACAATCCCCATCGGATCGGCCATCGCGCCGCTGGCCTGTCGATCGACCTCTAATACCAGATCCGCTATCGAGGTCATATTGAGCCGCACTGAAATCGCCAGCAGCGGCTCCTCTTTGCTGGCGAAGGTTTCGGTCGAAAAAGGCAAGGGCACCGACAGCACCAGATAGTGCTGGGCGTCATAGGAGAAGATCCTGTCCGCCACATAACCGCGCTTGCTTCCCTGACAGACGATCACAATGCTCGGCTCATACAGCACCGGCGTGCGCCCTAAAGGATGATCGGCGCGCATCAGGCGCACGCTTTCCAGCAGCGTGCGCGTATAGCCTTCATGGGGCGCAAGCTGCTTAATCAGATCGATCATCTCTTTTTGCTGAACGGAGGCAGGAACAAACATGGCGCACGTAACCCGTTGATGACATAAACATGCAATGATTATGGCACAGAGCGTTTTAAAAATAATCATCTCTATAGGATTAGGCAATGATGCCATAGGTATCGACCTGTTTCATCCTGCTCTGCGGCTCTAAGCTTTCACTCAGTTCCACACACCCGGCGCCGCTACCGGCTCCGGCATGTAAAACCTGGAGGATCTGCCTGTGAAATCTTACGACGTAAACGCATCCAAAGTTATTTTACTGACCGGCGCCAGCAGCGGTATTGGCGAGGCGACGGCCCGACATCTGGCCTTACAGGGGCATAGGCTGATCGCCGGCGCGCGCCGCACCGATCGGCTTGCCGCTCTGTGCGATGAGCTGCGGGCGCAGGGCGCGACTATCGATACGCTTGAACTGGACGTTACCCAGCCGCACAGCGTGCAGAAGATGGCCGATTTCGCCATGGAGAAATACGGGAAAATCGATGTGCTGGTGAATAACGCTGGCGTGATGCCGCTTTCGCCGCTCTCGGCGCTGAAAATCGATGAATGGAATCAGATGATCGACGTCAATATCAAAGGTGTACTGCACGGCATCGCAGCGGTACTGCCGGTCATGGAGCGGCAGAAACAGGGGCAGGTGATCAATATTGCCTCTATCGGCGCCCATGCGGTTTCCCCGACTGCGGCGGTCTACTGCGCCAGTAAATATGCCGTATGGGCGATTTCCGACGGGCTGCGTCAGGAGAGCGATTACCTGCGCGTGACGGTTATCTGTCCGGGCGTGGTGGAGTCGGAACTGGCGGATCACATCACCGACGACGTGGCGCGCGACGCCATGCGCGAGTTTCGCCGCGTCGCGCTGCCGCCGCAGGCTATCGCCCAGGCGATTGGCTATGCCGTTGAGCAGCCGGACGGCGTCGACGTCAGTGAAATCATTGTGCGTCCTACCGCCAGCCCCTATTAATGTGTGCAGGAGATAACGCGTATGAATCCATCAAATAACGTCAACGTCTGGTTTATCACTGGCGCCGCACGCGGTATCGGACTGTCGCTGGCGCGTCAGGCGCTGGCCCAGGGAGACGCCGTGGTCGCCACATCGCGCACCCTTGCCAGCTTGCAACAGGCGCTGGGTAAAGAGAGCGCGACCCTGCTGGCGCTGGAAGTCGATCTTTGCGATGAGTCGAGCGTGCGAACGGCCATAGAGAAAGCTATCAGCAAGTTTGGCCGCATTGACCGCGTAGTCAATAACGCTGGTTATGGTCAGCAGGGCACGATCGAAGCATTAAGCGATGACGAACTGCGGCGCAACTTTGACGTTAACGTTTTCGCGCCGCTGCATGTATTGCGTTATGCCTTGCCGCATTTGCGACGTCAGCGTAGCGGACACATCTTTAACGTGGCGTCAATTGTCGGCTTTCAGGGTGGCTATGCGGGTTGGGGCAGCTATGTCGGCAGCAAATTCGCCATCGCCGGAATAACGGAAACGCTGGCGGCTGAAGTGGCTGAATTGGGGATTAAGGCTACCGTCGTTTATCCGGGGCCGGTGCGGACGGGCTTTTTATCTCAGGAGAGTCTGGCCGTTGCCCGCAACAGGATAGCCGATTACACCGAGGCTCAGGCCTCACTCGATCTTCATCTCAATAGCCTGGACGGGAAACAGGCGGGCGATCCTGAGAAGGTGGCCGCGCTCATCTTGCAGACGGCTACCGCTGAGACGCCGCCGGTGCATCTGTTTGTTGGCGCCATTGCCAACACGCTTGCAGAACAGAAGATGCGGGCTGCGCGTCAGGATCTCGAAGCCTGGCGCACGGCTTCCGACGCCACTGACTTTGCTCATTAAGCCGAAATGCGCCGCTGGAAGCGCGTGCCGGCGCGATTAACGCATAAACGGGCCATTGGCCCGTTTTTTATCACATCTGTGAAAAACCGGGCCTTTAACCCGGTTTCCTGGCGGCAGAAGGCATTTTTGCCGGTCTGGCCTTATTATCCCACCTCAGGCAGCCAACCCAGCGCGATCAGCGCCTGAATAGCGATCACGCCGATCCCGCAGAGAAAGACCAATATCAGCAGGGGCGAGCCGCCCATCACTTTGTATGCCGCCACGCCGTGCTGCTTGCGGCTGCGCCATACCAGCATCACGGGAATGATTAACGCCAGCACCGCCAACGCTACGCCAGCATAGCCGAGCGCCAGCACGAAACCCTGCGGATAGAACAGGGCGAAGGCGAGCGGCGGCAGAAAAGTCAGCAGGCCGCTTTGTAGTCGGCCTGTAACGTTACCGTTACGCTTACAGAGATCCGCCAGATAATCGAACAGGCCCAAAGAGACGCCGAGGAACGAGGTGGCCAACGCCAGATCGGCAAACAGATGGACCGCCAGCTCAACGTGCGGCGAAGCGACGACGGTACGGATCGCCTGTAACAGTCCATTCAGCCCGGCGTGATGGGCGAGCAGGGCGCTAAAGGCGTCGGCGTTGATCGCGCCCAGCGTCGCCAGCTGCCAGAAGAGATAGGCGACCAGCGGGATCGCGCTGCCGGTAATAAAGACCCAGCGCAGCTTGCGCAGGTCGCCATTCATATAGCTGATAACGCTGGGTACGCTGCCGTGAAAGCCGAAGGAGGTGAAAATCACCGGGATCGCCGACAGCACCAGCCCTTTTTCCAGCGGCAGCGTCAGCAGATTGGTACGATGAATATGCGGCATCATCAGCGCCAGCATCACAACCAGCAGAATGATTTTGGCGCTGAACAGCACGCGGTTGAACATATCGACCATATGCGTACCAATACAGACCACGCTGCCGGCAATCAGCGTAAACAGCAGCACGCCGCCGCTGGTGGAGATGGAAACGGAAAACCACTCGCTCAGGCTTGCCGCCAGCAGCTCGCCAGCGCCGCTGATATAGGCGGCCGTCAGCGCGTACATCAAAAACAGCATGCTGAAGCCGGTCAGCCACTGGCCCGGACGTCCAAGATAGCGGCGCGTCAGGGTACCCAGGCCGGTATCTGCCGATGCGTGCTGATAAACTTCAACCAGAAGCAGCGCGGTATAGCACATTAACGCCCACAGGCTGACCAGCAACAGCAGCGTGACGCCGGGACCCACGCCAGCGGCGGCTAACGGCATCGCCAACATGCCTGCGCCGATGGTGGTGCCTGCAACAATAAAAATACTGCCAAAAGTGCGATTCCTCACGCCTTCCTCTGAATTTAAGCTTCGCTATCGTTAAGTGCTGCGCAGGGTAAGCGAAAGTTTACACTCCGTCAAATATCCATAACAGTGATGAAAGCCGCTGTGGGCGGGCAACAGCCAATCGGTGGCTGCTACAGATGCTCATAGAGCACGGCGCCGAGGTAATAGCCTGCGCCAAACCCGACGATAACGTCGTACAGCCCAGCGGCTGACTCGCTGTTACGCATCATTCAGATCGTGGCGTTAACAGAGTGCGTTCCTGCCAGCAGATAGCTAAAGTTAATTGATGCATACACGATTATCGCCTGAACAGGCGGCCGCTTACAGATAAGGGTAAAAGCATGAAAAAAATCGGATTCCTGTCGTTTGGCCACTGGGGAGCCTCGTTCCAGTCGGCGACGCGCAGCGCGGCGGATGCGCTACAGCAATCGATCGAGCTGGCGGTCGCGGCTGAAGAACTTGGCGCGGATGGCGCCTGGTTTCGCGTGCATCATTTCGCCCGTCAGCTCAGCGCGCCGTTTCCGCTGCTGGCGGCGATTGGTGCACGCACCAAACGTATTGAGATCGGCACCGGCGTGATTGATATGCGCTATGAAAATCCGTTTTATATGGCGGAGGACGCGGGCGTGGCGGATCTGATCAGCAACGGACGTTTGCAGTTGGGGATCAGTCGCGGCTCGCCGGAGCAGGTGATCGACGGCTGGCGCTATTTTGGCTATCAGCCGCAGGAGGGCGAAAGCGATGCGGATATGGGACGCCGCCATGCTGAAGTATTGCTGGACGTATTGCGCGGCGAAGGATTCGCCAAACCCAATCCGCAGCCGATGTTCGCTAATCCGCCCGGACTGCTACGACCGGAGCCGTTTTCCGAAGGACTGCGCGAGCGTATCTGGTGGGGATCGGGTTCTAACGCCACGGCGATATGGGCGGCGAAGCTGGGCATGCATCTGCAAAGCTCGACCCTGAAGGATGATGAAACCGGCGAAGCGTTTCATATTCAACAGGCGAAACAGATCCGCGCCTGGCGCGCCGCCTGGTTGGAAGCGGGACATGCGCGCGTGGGGCGCGTTTCGGTTAGTCGCAGCATCTTCCCGTTGATCAATAATCAAGACCGCGCTTATTTTGGCGCCAGCAGAGAAGAGGGCGATCAGGTCGGTTATCTGGACGAGAAGACGCGCGCCATCTTTGGCCGCAGCTACGCCGCCGAACCGGAACGCCTGATCGCGCAGCTGAAGCAGGATGAAGCGATCGCCGAGGCGGACACGCTGTTGCTGACGATTCCCAATCAGCTTGGCGTCGATTACTGCGCTCATGTGATTGAAGCGGTATTAACGCAGGTCGCGCCGGAACTGGGCTGGCGTTAGCGGTTAGCGAATTTGTCGTTTGTTCAGCCGCCGCGTTCGATACGGGCTGAAACTGCGTGTCATATGGCCGGTCTTTATCGACCGGCTGGATTTACTGGCGGAAAACCACGCCGTTACGTCTGTTTTTTTTGGCGCGTCTACGTTCATTTTGCAGGAGCATGGTGCTGTTAAGTTCACAAAATTCACGTAGCGCGATCTCACTAACATAAACGTTTTAAATTTGAAATCGTGGTTCGTGAAAAGGACTGGACGATCACTCATTTTGTGTATAAATGATGGGGTACTATGATAGAAATCGTAAGTGGTTCAAGGATATTACGTCTTTCGCCATTCGAAAGGCAAAATACCCCAGAAGCCCCTGAATATGACTGGATAAGAACATACGTTGAATATCAACTTCCTGAGTTGAAGACACAATATCAGGCATCATTTTGTGTCGGGGAACTGACTGATTTTAGAAGAAATATGGTTTCTTTTTATCGGGGGTTGATTGATGGGAGCAGACCACCTGAGGTGATCTTTAAAAGCACAGAAAATCAGTTAAATTTGCATTTTGTTCCTATGCCTGGAAATTCTGTCGCAGTGGATTTAACGCTCAGGCCTGAAAATCCGGCGGAAAGTGTTATCGTAAAAGATTCTTTTGGCATAGATGAGAGCTACTTCCCAGCGTTGTTGTCCGGCCTTGACGAGATGATTAACTGGCAGAACTGAAAGGCTTTTATTCTTGGTCAGCCTTTTCCCGTTACCACGGCTTCTATGTTGATGAAGCGGGAAAACGCCAAAAGGTGAATTCGGCCATTTGCGCCAGCGATGTGACGGTGCATTGTCGATGCTGCACCTATACGTTTAATGGGGTTCCGCTAAAAGGATCGGGAGCGGGGCAGAATCAGGCGACGGGCCAGTCGATTGGGCGTAGAACCAAAACCAGGCAGGCATCACCAGGCAATAAGACGCAAAGGGATAGGAAGGAAACAGGTAGCTATTTGCGGGTACATAAGCTGATATCTAATTTAACATAATATACATTATGCGCACCAAGGTAACGGAGGCTCAAAGTTGACGTTTATTTGTGGTTCATTATTCAGGCTATAGCGGAGAGCGAAAAGCAGCTCTCCAACTGAGTTAATCATATAGCCAGCGACCCGCTTTAGCAGATTCAATTAGCATGTTGATGGTCAGTGGCTTTGCATCTTTACGATTTTTCACAGGAAAATAGATACTGAAATCGAGATCGGCATGTTTGAGATTAAACTCAGTAAAAATCTCATCAAGCAAATCCTGCGCCTCTTCTTCGTCCATGTTCATGGTGTGGTTTAGTGATGTATCGCCATTTAAAGAAGGCATTTTAAATGTCAGCCATGAGCGTCCATTCCACGGCCGGACAATGTCGTAAACCCGCTTTTCAACAGCATCTGCATCTATCATATTTTATCGTTTCCTCTGGCTATGCGGTTGTAATCCCTGACTGTACGGTACGCTATTTGTGAGACATCAGACGCCAGAATAATCCAGCCCAGCACAGGTATAGCCCTGCCAGTAAAGGTGCTAATTTTTCTAACCATGAGAATTTTTAGTTTATGAGGTGGATAACCACCAATAACAGACGGTAGCTTTATTCCCCATGGAAAAATAGGTGTTGTTAAGCTCTTCGACTGTATCCATACCGTAATTTCCTGATTGTAAATGACTTTATTGCATTGGCAATGCGACCATACAGTGAGGCTGTTATAACGCTTTTGCGCGTCGTACCTTAGCCCAATCTTAAAATACTCAGCCAGGGCCAGGCAGACGAGCAGTTTTACATTTAATGATTTGTTGCTTTCTTCGCAATAACTTAATGATTCAATGAACGATTTTAAATCCATAAAGGGACAGTTCTGGGATTTGATATTGAGCTATAAATTGAATCATGTTTGCCTTTTGTAGAAACCAGGTCAGCTTGTAAAGGTAACCACCACCCTTAATCCGCCCAGCGTCGGACTACGTTCCAGCGTCATCGTCGCGCCGTGCCAGGCGCAAATATCCTTCACCAGAGCTAAACCGATTCCCGCGCCGGGCTGTGTACTGCCGTGATCGAGTCGGGAAAACGGCTGTAAGGCTTTTTCCTGCTCGGTGCCGGAAATGCCTGGGCCGCTGTCCTCGATCGCTAACCTGCCCGCCTGTAAACGCGCCGTAATGACCCCGCCGTCCGGCGTATACTTAATCGCATTATCCAGCAGATTCGCGCACAGTTCGCCAAGTAAAACCGCGTCGCCAAATACCGCACATTTCTCATCCCCCTCATAGCCGAGGTCGATCTGCTTATTTCTTGCGGCGGTATAGCTGCTGAAACAGGCGTCACGCAGAATTGCTGCTAAATCGACGCTGACGCGCGGCAGTTCTTCGCCGTGGTGCGCCTTAATCCGCGCCAGCTGAAGTAACCGATCGGTAAGCAGAATGGTGTCATCCAGCGTATGCCGCATTCCCTGCAAACTCTCCTGCCACTGTTCAGGACGATCGCTGCTCAGCGCCACGCCTACCTGCGTTTTCAGGATCGCCAGGGGCGTGCGGAGCTGATGCGCGGCGTCAGCGCTAAAACGATCCTGCCGCGCCAGCAGGCTGCGCAAACGTTCAAGATAACGGTTAAAAGCGATAATCAACGGTTGCAGTTCAGACCAGGGCAACGAAGGCAGCGGCGTTAATTCACTGCCGTCGCGCCGTGACAGAAGACGCGATAACTGGCGCAGTGGACGCAAAACCCGGCGCAGCATCAGTCCCGCCAGCAGCAGCGTCACCAAAACCAGAAAAGTTTGGCTGAGCAGCGCGGTATGCAGCAAACCGTCGGCAAAAGCGCGGCGGGAATTCAGCGTTTCCGCCACCAGTACCAGCGCCATGCCGTTAACGCCCTCCTCGCTCACCGGCTGCCAGAGCGCGGCAACCCGAATGCGTTGTTGGCGATAGCGCGCATCATAGAAATGCACCAGCGCCGGATAGAGCTCTGAAGGCGCGCTGGCTGGCGGAATGGCTGGCAGATCGTCGTAGCCCGACAGCGTTTTGCCCTCCGGCGAAATCACCTGATAAAAGAGCTGATCGTTCATATTGCGCTCGAAACTGTCGAGCACCACCCACGGCACATCCACTTCGATATGACCATTTCTTACCACCAGCCGCTCAGCAACGGTTCGCGCCGACGCCAGTAACGAGCGATCGTAAGCCTGATTCGCCGCATGGACAGCGCTTTGATAGTGCGTATAAACCGAAAGTCCCCACAGCAGCAGCAGCGGCGCGCCGAGCCAGGCAAGCAGTTCGCCGCGCAAAGAGTGAATAAGCCTCACGTTAGCGTTTCCAGCGTATAGCCAAGGCCACGCAGCGTTACGATTGCCACATCACTTCCCGCCAGTTTTTTACGTACCCGGTGTATATAAAGTTCAATGCTTTCCGGGCTGACATCATCAGCGAGCGTAAAGGTTTGTTCATAAAGATGCTGCCGTGAAACCGGCCTGCCGCGTCGCTGCATCAGCGTCGTCAGGATGCTGCTTTCTCGCGGCGTAAGGGCCAACGGCTTCTCGGCCAGCAGAAAATAGCCTTCGGCATCAAGGACTAACTGCCCCAGCGCCTGTTGCTGTGATGAATGATTCTGGCTACGCCGCAGCAGCGCCCGCAGCCGCGCTTCAAGCTCATCCAGCTCGAAGGGCTTGGTCAGATAATCGTCAGCGCCGAGATTAAGGCCGCGCACCCTGTCGTCCAGCGATCCGCGCGCGGTCAACAGCAGTACCGGCATATTTTGTCCGCGCCGCCGCAGCCGTGAGAGTACCTCAAGGCCATCCATACGGGGCAATGCCACATCCAGCACTACCAGAGCGTACTCCTCGCTATGCAGCATATGGTCTGCCGCGACGCCGTTCGCCACCCAATCGACAGCAAATCCTTTTTGCGTCAGCGCCTTCTGTAACCAACGCGCCAGCTCAACCGTATCTTCAACCAGTAAGAGACGCATATCACATCCTGACATTAATTCCGGGTAATGAAAGGTAAATGAAAGGTAGCTGCTTTAACAATTTGGTAACGATAAATTTTCGGCAGTAATCACACTCTGGAAGAAGAATGGAGCGAAAGATGAAAATTATAACGGCCCTGACCTCAACCCTGATGGCCCTTTCCGTTTCAACCGCCTTTGCGGCAGAAGCGCCCTCACGTACCGAATGTATCGCCCCCGCTAAACCGGGCGGCGGTTTCGACCTGACCTGTAAGCTGCTACAGGTCTCGCTACAGGAAACGAAACAGATCTCCTCGCCGATGCGCGTTACCTATATGCCCGGCGGCGTGGGCGCAGTGGCCTATAACGCGATTATTGCGCAGCGTCCGGCCGAAGCGGGCACCGTCGTCGCCTTTTCAGGCGGCTCGCTGCTGAATCTCTCGCAGGGCAAATTTGGCCGCTACTCCGTCGATGACGTTAAGTGGCTGGCTGCGGTCGGCACCGATTACGGCATGGTCGCGGTCCGTGATGACGCCCCGTGGAAAACGCTGGGCGAGCTGATGACGGCGATGAAAAATGATCCGACCAAAGTCGTGGTCGGCGCCGGCGCTTCGATTGGCAGTCAGGACTGGATGAAAACCGCGCTGCTGGCCAGCAAGGCGGGCATCGATCCGCGCAAAATGCGCTATGTCGCTTTTGAAGGCGGCGGCGAACCGGTCACCGCCCTGCTCGGCAACCATATTCAGGTGGTATCCGGCGATATGAGCGAAATGGTGCCGCATCTGCAAGCCGGCAAGCTGCGCGTGCTGGCGGTCATGTCTGATAAGCGCCTGCCAGGGAAGCTGGCCAGCGTGCCGACCGCCAAAGAGCAAGGCTTTGACGTCGAATGGCCAATTATCCGCGGCTTTTATCTGGGGCCGAAAGTCAGCGAGGCCGACTATCAGTGGTGGGAAGAGACCTTTAAAAAGCTGGTCAATACCCCTGAATTCCAGAAGCAGCGTGATATGCGCGGCCTGTTTGAGTTCAACCTGTTTGGCAAAGAGCTCGACAGCTACGTAAAAACGCAGGTGGCGGATTACCGCGAAAAAGCGAAATCGTTTGGGCTGGCCAAATAAGCGGAGCAGATAATGAGCGATCGTATTTTTGCAGCGCTGTGGCTTGCGCTCTGCCTTGGCGGCATGGTGGTAGCCTGGCAAATTCATAGCGAATACAGTTACGAACCGGTCGGCCCACGCCCGTTCCCTATGGGAATACTTGGTCTGATGGCGATCTGCGCTCTGCTGATGCTGTTTCGCAAACCCGACGTTATTCACTGGCCCGCCCGCAGCACGTTTAAACGTTTAGTGGCGCTGGCGGTGATGATGATGATTTACGGCTGGCTGTTTGAAACCCTGGGCTTCGCGCTTTGCACTACGCTGCTGACGTTTGGCATCGGCCTGCTGTTCGGCGCGCGTTGGTGGGCGGCGGCGATTTCCGGCGTGGTAATGGGCGTGGCGTTATTTTATGCCTTTGACAGGCTGCTGGAAGTGACACTTCCGGTCGGCAGCTGGCTGAGTTAAGGAGAGCGTTATGGATACCTGGTATTTTTTGATGCAGGGCTTCGGCGTTGCGCTGACGCCGGAAAACCTGCTGATTGCGCTGATCGGCTGCTTTATCGGCACCATTGTGGGGCTGCTGCCGGGACTGGGGCCTATCAACGGCGTGGCGATCCTGATGCCGCTGGCCTTCGCCCTGCACCTTCCTGCGGAAACGGCATTGATCCTGTTGGCGACCGTCTATCTTGGCTGTGAATATGGCGGCCGCATCTCCTCCATTCTGCTCAACGTGCCCGGCGATGCGGGCGCGATTATGACGGCGCTGGATGGGTATCCGATGGCGCAACAGGGCAAAGCGGGCGTAGCGCTCTCTATCTCGGCGGTAAGTTCGTTTATCGGTTCGACCATCGCTATCATCGGCATTATTTTGTTCGCGCCGCTGCTGGCAAGCTGGTCGCTGGCGTTCGGCCCGGCGGAATATTTCGCGCTAATGGTCTTCGCCATCGCCTGCCTGGGCAGCATGATGAGCCATAATCCGCTGAAGTCATTCCTTTCGGCCCTGATTGGGCTGAGCATGGCTACGGTCGGCGTCGACGCCAATACCGGCGTTTACCGCTTTACCTTTGACAGCGTCCACCTTTCTGACGGCATTCAGTTTGTGGTGGTCGTGATCGGCCTGTTTTCCGTCAGCGAAATTTTACTGATGCTGGAGTCGACCAGCACCGGGCAGAAAGCGGTGCGCGCCAGCGGACGCATGATGTTCAATATGAAAGAGGCGGCCATGTCGACCGGCGCCACCCTACGCTCCTCGTTTATCGGCTTCTTTGTCGGCGTGTTACCTGGCGCAGGCGCAACGATCGCCAGCGCTATCGCCTATATGACCGAGAAAAAGATCAGCGGCAGCGATCAATTCGGTAAGGGTGATATTCGCGGCGTCGCGGCGCCGGAAGCGGCCAACAACGCCTCAGCCTGCGGCTCTTTCATTCCTATGTTAACGCTGGGCATTCCCGGCTCAGGTACGACGGCGGTGATGGTTGGCGCGCTAACCCTGTATAACATCACGCCCGGCCCGGCGATGTTCGTTGAGCAGCCTGATATTGTCTGGGGCCTGATCGCCGCGCTGTTAATCGGCAACGTGATGCTGCTGATTATGAATATTCCGATGATCAATGTCTTTGCCCGGATGCTGAACATTCCGCTGTGGTTTTTAGTGCCGGCTATCGCCGCGATCTCTGCGGTGGGCGTTTACGCGGTCCACAGCACCACCTTTGATCTGATGCTGATGGTGGGACTGGGCATCTTCGGCTATATCCTGCGCAAGATGGATTTCCCGATGTCGCCGCTGATTCTGGGCTTTGTATTGGGCGAAATGCTGGAACAGAACCTGCGCCGCGCGCTGTCGATCAGCAACGGCAACCTGCCTATTTTGTGGGAAAGCCTGATCTGTAAGGTGTTGCTGGCGCTGGCCATCGCCGTGTTGTTAGTGCCGCCTTTATGGAAACGCTATCGTCGCAAGCGCATGAAGCTGGCGGCTCAGTAACTGTTCATCAGAGAAAACCCCCGTAGAACGTGACGGGGGTTTTTCTTTTACTCTGCTTTTCCGCCGGATCGCCGACGCAACGGTAAGAATCTGTGCGGCCTCACCGCTTAAAATTCAGGCGGCGCATTTTTGAGCAAACGCATTTTCCACGGATGTACAGACGTCTGGATGTATATTATAGTGATTTCCTAACACTTATAAGGGAACACCATAAATGAAAAAAACACTGCTCACGGCCCTTCTGGCGGCGTCCGTCACTCTGCTCAGCGCCTGCAATAAAGAGGAAGACAGCAAAATTAAAGTGGCGATCAATACTGGCCCGGATCAGGCGCTGTGGGAAACCGTTAAGCAGGTGGCGCACGATAAATATAAGCTGGATGTCGATGTGATCGCGTTTAACGACTATGTACAGCCTAACGAAGCGCTGTTTAACAAGGATGTGGACGCCAACGCCTTCCAGAGTCTGCCTTATTTAGAGATGCAGTCCAAAGAGCGCGGCTATCGCTTCGCCGTAGTCACCCATACCTTTGTCTTCCCTATTGCAGGCTATTCGCGCAAGATTAAATCGCTGAAAGAGCTGCCGGACGGCGCAACGGTCACCCTCTCCAACGAGGCGACGACGCTGGGCCGTAGCCTGTTGTTATTACAGGCGCAGGGACTGATCACCGTTAAGCCTGAAGCGGGCCTGCTGCCGACCACGCTGGACGTTACCTCCAACCCGAAAAAACTGAAGTTTGTCGAAGTGGATACGCCGCAGCTGGCGCGCACGCTGGACGATCCGCAGGTCTATCTCTCGATTATCAACAACAATTTCGCGGCACTGGTTAATCTCTCCGCCTCGCGCGACGGCATGTTTATGGAAGGCAAAGCCTCCCCATACGTCAACGCGATTGTGGCGCGCGAAGATAATAAAGACAGCCCGAACATTCAGAAGCTGAAGCAGGCATTCCAGTCGCAGGAAGTGCTTGATAAAGCTAACGAGCTCTATAAAGGCGATATTATTAAAGGCTGGTAATCCTGCCCGTTTCCTGTGATGAAACCGCCCTGCGTGGCGGTTTTTTTATGGCATGCGAAAAGCCCATGCGCGGAACAGGCAGGCCCGTCTGCTCTGCATCTATACTGTGGTCAGGCTGACCTTAAGGATTTTCTATGCTGACGCGCTCCCTTTCATCTTTTCCTTCCGGCAGGCAGAGCCTGACGATCCTCGCCGTGCTTTTCACGCTGCTGGCCGGTTTCTGTTGGTGGCACTGGAGCGCATTTCTCGCCTGGAGCCTGACGACGCAGATTACGCTGCACCGCTATCTGGTGCTGCATCTGCTGCAAATCAATAACGGGCAGTACGGCGGCGGGCTGTGGCTGCTGTTCTTTACCTTTATTTATGGCGTGCTGCATGCCGTCGGGCCGGGACACGGCAAATTTGTAGTGACCACCTGGCTCAGCACCCAGCAGGCGCCCTCATCCGGCGCACTGCGCGCGGTGCCGCTGGCGGGCTCACTGTTGCAGGGAGTAAGCGCTATTTTGTTTGTCTTTATTCTGGCGGTGGGCTTTAACCTGGTGGCGGGCGATCTCAGCCTCAGCCGCTGGTATTTAGAAAAGGCCAGCGCCCTGTTGATCGCCGCGTTCGGCTTTTGGCTGCTGCTGCGTGGACTACGTGCGTTTCGTTCCTCGGCAAAGCACGTTCATCATCATGACGCCTGCGGCTGCGGTCATCATCATATTGCGACCAGCCAGCCGGCGGACTGGAAAGAGCGGCTGAGCGTCATTGCCGCCATTGGTTTGCGTCCCTGTAGCGGCGCAATTACCGTACTGCTTTTCTCTAACGCCATCGGCATTGTGAGCTGGGGGATGTTGGCGGTGATGACGATGGCGCTTGGCACCGGACTTTCCCTGTTGCTGCTGTCGCTGGCGGTTAACCGTATGCGTGACACCGTCACTGCAATCTGGCTACGCGATACGCCCGCGCGGCTCGATGGCCTGGTGGCGCTGGCGCGCGTGGCGGGCGGCCTGCTGTTGCTGTTTTTCGCCCTGGTGCTGTTTCTGTCCGTGGTGCCGGTCAGTCCCAACGGCGACTTTATCGCCGCAGGCTGCTAGCGAATAGTGAGCTGCCGGAACGCCTGCAACAGCGCATCCACTTTCGGCAACAGCTGCTTCTTGCGCGGCCAGACCAGATAGAGCGGCAGGCCGTCAAGCGCCAGCTGCGGCAGGATGATCTTTACCCTTCCCGCCTGTTCCGCCTCCTGAAGCAGCCAGGTTGCCATCTGCGCGATGCCAAGCCCGGCGCAGACCGCGCTCAGCTGCGCTTCGCTGTCGCCGAACGCCAGCGCATGATTAACCGTGCGGCTGGCAATGCGTCCGTCGGCGGCGATAAAGCGCCACGGCGTGGTAGAGCCGTCCACCCGTTCATAGGCGACCGCGCGATGCTGCTGTAACGCATCGAGATGCTGCGGCGTGCCGTGACGCCGCAGATAGTCCGGAGAGGCGCAAAATACCAGCCGCTCGTTGCCCAGATGGCGCACGCCCAGCGAGGCGGGATAGTCCGCCGGGCCGCCGATGCGCACCGCCACATCCACCCCTTCGTCAAACAGATCCACGAAGCGATCCGCGAAGGTCATATTGATATGCAGATCGGGATGTTCGCGGCAAAACGCGTTGATCACCGGCATCACATGGGTGCGGCCAAAGGTCATCGGCACCGCTACCCGCAGCCGCCCGACGGTATGGGTGCGCTGCGCCGCCAGCACCGACTCCGCCTCGCTCAGCTCGTTGACCACGCGCTGGCAGGTTTGATAGTAGGCTTCGCCAGCGTCGGTCAGCTTCAGGCTGCGCGTGGTGCGCTCAAACAGTTGCGATCCCAGCCGTTCCTCCAGCCTGGCGATGCTTTTACTGACGGCTGAACTGGTCAGATTCAGCCGTCCCGCCGCGGCGCTGAAGCTGCCCGCTTCCACCGTCGCCACAAACGGCATAATGCCTTTCAGCAGATCGTTCCCTACCATGATTTGTGAATCCTGTTCTGAAATCTTGTGAATTTATACCTGAGATAAGAATTAAATTCCGCATTATGCTTATCAGTAACTGTTACAGGAGGCGTAATGAGTAAAAAAGCATTAATCGTGGGCGTCAGCGGCGTGGTTGGCAGCGCACTGGCGGAAAAACTACAGTCGGACGGCTGGCAAGTTTATGGTCTTTCACGCGGCCGCGCGCCGGTACCGCAGGGCTGTCACTCCCTTACCGCCGATCTGACCTCGGCGCAGTCTGTCAATGAAACACTGGACGGTCAGCGGTTCGACAGCATCTTTTTCAGCGTCTGGTCGCGTCAGGCGAATGAAAAAGAGAACATTCGCGTTAACGGCGCGATGGTGCGCAACGTGCTGGAAGCGCTGGGCGATCGCCTGAAAGGCAGCCATGTCGCGCTGGTGACCGGCCTGAAGCACTACCTTGGCCCTTTCGACGCCTACGGCAAAGGCAGCGTGCCGATGACCCCGTTCCGCGAAGAACAGGGGCGCCAGCCGGTAGATAACTTCTACTATGCGCAGGAAGATGAGCTGTTCGCCGCCGCCGAGAAATATGGCTGCACCTGGAGCGTGCATCGCCCGCACACTGTTATCGGCTATGCGCTGGGCAATGCGATGAATATGGGCCAGACACTGGCGGTCTACGCCACGATCTGTAAAGAGACCGGCAAGCCGTTTATCTTCCCTGGCTCTGAAGCGCAGTGGAACGGCGTCACCGATATGACCGATGCCGGGCTGCTGGCGGAACAGCTGGAATGGGCGGCGACCACGCCCGCCGCGCAGAATGAAGATTACAACGTGGTGAACGGCGACGTTTTCCGCTGGAAATGGATGTGGCAGCAGATCGCCGACTACTTCGGCATCGAAGCCGCGCCGTTCCCCGGCGAAATGCAGCCGCTGGAAGGTCGTATGCTGGCCGCCGAAGATGACTGGCGGCAGATTGCGCAAAAATATCAGCTGCGCGAGTCGGACGTTGCCCGTCTGGCCTCCTGGTGGCATACCGATGCCGATCTGGGCCGCCCGATGGAGGTATTTACCGATATCAGCAAAAGCCGCAACGCCGGCTTCACCGGCTACCGCTCGACGCGCGAAGCCTTCTTCGCCCTGTTTGATAAGCTGAAAGAAAACCGCATCATCCCTTCCTGATGCCTGCCGCCGCCGCGCATTATGCGTCGGCGGCGCGCTTTTGCCCTTTACCCGCCTTTTACGCCGCGCTTTTTCTCTCCGCCCGTTGACGAAGCGACGACAAGCCCCGATCATGCTGCGCCATTAGCTCACGTAACGGAGATGAGTGCTGTGGCTGAAATCAGCAATGCTTTACTGGAAGAGATCCTGCATCAGGTGCGCCCGCTGACCCGTCAGGGAAAGGTGGCCGACTACATTCCGGCGCTGGCGCAGGTTGAGCCCGACGCGCTCGGCATCGCCGTGCTGACACACGACGGCGCGCTGTATCAGGCGGGCGATGCTAACGAACGCTTCTCGATCCAGTCCATCTCCAAGGTGCTGTCGTTGACGCTGGCGCAGACGCGCTATCAGGAACAGGAGATCTGGCAGCGCGTCGGCAAAGAGCCGTCGGGCCAGCCGTTTAACTCTTTGGTGCAGCTGGAGCTGGAACGCGGCAAGCCGCGCAATCCCTTTATCAACGCCGGCGCGCTGGTGATCTGCGATATGCTGGAAACCCGCCTGACCGCGCCGCGTCAGCGTATGCTGGAAGTGGTGCGCCAGCTCTGCGGCGAGCCGTCCATCAACTATGACCGCCACGTCGCCCGCTCTGAGTTCGATCACTCCGCGCGCAACGCCGCCATCGCCTGGCTGATGAAGTCGTTCGGCAACTTTGAAAACGACGTGCCGACGGTACTGCAAACCTATTTCCACTACTGCGCGCTGTCGATGAGCTGCGTGGAGCTGGCGCGCTGCTTCTTTTATCTGGCGAATCAGGGCCGCCCCCTCGGCGATGCGCCGTCGATGCTGACGGTGCGCCAGACGCGCCAGGTCAATGCCCTGCTGATCACCAGCGGCATGTATGACGGCGCGGGCGAATTTGCCTGGCGCGTCGGCATGCCCGCCAAATCGGGCGTCGGCGGCGGGATTATCGCCGTCATTCCTGGCAAGATGACGATCGCCGTCTGGTCGCCGGGACTTGACGCCTCCGGCAATTCGCTGGCGGGCACCGCCGCGCTGGAGCTGTTTTCCGAACGGTTAGGCTGTTCGATATTCTGAGCCGACGCTGAAACAAAGGTTTCAGCGCGCGCCCCGTTTTAGCGCGTCTTGCCCCGTTCAGGCGCAACAAGGATTGCCAAACCGCCGCAAATGCGGCGCGCAGGCCGCTACAGAGCTGGTACAAAAGTTGCAGTCTCTCATTATCAACAGAAAGGAGACGGCAATGAAAGCGATTGTAATCGGTGGCGGCATCGGCGGCATGTGCGCGGCGCTGGCGCTGGAGAAAAGCGGATATCAGACAGAGGTCTACGAGGCGGTCAGCGTGATCAAGCCGGTCGGCGCGGCGATCTCCATCTGGCCAAACGGCGTGAAGTGCCTTAATTACCTTGGGCTGGGCGAACAGCTGCGGGCGCTGGGCGGCAATATGGCCATGATGGCCTACCACGATTTCCGCCAGGGCGAGGTGCTTACCCGCTTCAGCATGCAGCCGCTGGTGGAAAGCGTCGGCGAACGGCCCTGTCCGGTGGCGCGCGCCGACCTGCAGGCGATGCTGCTGAACCGCTACGGCGCGCAGCGCGTTCATTTCGGCAAGCGCGTCAGCCATATTGAGCAGGACGCTTCCGGCGTCACCGCCTGGTTTACCGACGGCAGCGACGCGCGCGGTGATTTCCTGATCGCCGCCGACGGCACCCATTCAGTGATCCGCGCCCAGGTCACCGGCCACAGCGCCGAACGGCGCTATGCGGGCTACGTGAACTGGAACGGTCTGGTGGCGATGGATGAAAGTATCGCGCCCGCCGACCAGTGGACCACCTTTGTCGGCGAAGGCAAGCGCGTCTCCCTGATGCCGGTGAGCGGCAACCGCTTCTACTTCTTTTTCGATGTGCCGCTGCCGAAGGGACTGGCGGAAGATCGCAGCAGCGTCCGATCGGATCTGTTGCGCTATTTTAGTGGGTGGGCCGATCCGGTGCAGAAGCTGATTGCCGCGATCGATCCCCATACCACCAACCGAATCGAAATCCATGATATCGATCCTTTTCCGCAGCTGGTGAATGGCCGCGTGGCGCTGCTGGGCGATGCCGGGCACAGCACCACGCCCGATATCGGTCAGGGCGGCTGCGCGGCGATGGAGGATGCGGTGGTGCTGGCGATGACGTTACAGACGCATTCGCTGGGCATTGAGGACGCGCTGCGCCGCTATCAGGCGCGCCGGGCGGCGCGAGTCGAGGATCTGGTGCTGAAGGCGCGCAAGCGCTGTGACGTCACTCACGGTAAGGAACCTGAAGCGACGCGCGCCTGGTATGAGGAGCTGAAGCAGGAAACCGGCGAACGTATTCTTAACGGTATGCGGGAGACCATCCTTGGCGGCCCGCTGGCCTGAAACGCTGCTTTTCAAGACAGACGGCGCGTTTCAGTGACAATGTCACAACACGCTGCTATGCCAGAAGCGGCAGTTTAATCACCGTTGCGCCGCTCAACGTTGACTGGAAGCGGAGCCGGTTAATGGACAACCGTGTCCGGTCTGATATCAGCGGCCTAACGCGTCGATCGCCAGCCGCGTCGCTGACGCCAGCACCGCCTTATTATTGGCGGCGTCGGGCTGCGGCTGGGTAAAGTAGATCGCCAGAATTTTCGGCGCGCCTTTTTCCGGCCAGAGAATCGCCAAGTCGTTCGTGGTGCCGTAAGCGCCGGCGCCGGTCTTATCGCCTACCGTCCAGCCTGCGGGCACGCCGGCGCGAATGCTCTGATCGCCGGTCGTGTTCTGCTTCAGCCAGCTTATCAGGCGTTGACGCTGCGCCGTCGGCAACGCATCGCCAAGCGTGAGCTTAGAGAGATTCTCCGCCATCGCCGCAGGCGTGCTGGTATCGCGTTCGTCGCCCGGCGCGGCGCTGTTCAGCTCGGTTTCCTGACGATCGAGCCGCGTCAGCGTGTCTCCCAGTAAACGCGCATAGGCGGTTACGCCCTGTGGCCCGCCCAGCTCTTTCAGCAGATAGTTGGCCGCGAGATTATCGCTGTACTCAATGGCGGCGGCGCACAGCGCGGCGATGCTCATCTCTTTGCCGAAATAGTTGCCGGTCACCGGCGTCCATGCCACCCGATCCGCCTCACGGATGCGGATTTTCTTCTCCAGCAGATTCGGCTGGCTAACGCTATTATGCAGAATCGCCGCCGCCGCCAGCGTTTTAAAGGTGCTGGTCATCGGAAAGCGCTCATCGGCGCGGTAGCCGTAGCGCAGACCGTCGCCGTCGATCCAGGCCACGCCCAACCTGCCGCCGGTGGATTTCTCCAGCGCCGCCAGCTTCTGCGTCAGCGCGGTGTTATCAGCCAGCGCGACGGTAGAACCCAGGCTGAGATTCAACAAACCAGCCAGCAGTAAACCACGCCATACACTTTTATTACGCATCCACATCTCCTGTTAAACGGGTATAAAAAAAGGGCATCGCTGCCCTTTTTATGTTGGCTATACCGGGAAGAAGCTTACTCTTCTTTCAGGCCCCGGTTGATCAGCATCGGTTCGATTTGCGGCTCCTGACCGCGCCAGTCGTGATAGAGCTGCTTCAGATCGCTGCTGTTGCCGCGCGACAAAATCATATCACGGAAGCGCTGGCCGTTTTCACGCGTCAGGCCGCCATGCTCTTTAAACCACTCGAAGCCGTCGTCGGCCAGCATTTCGGTCCAGAGATAGGCGTAGTAGCCCGCCGCATAGCCGTTCCCCCAGATATGCTGGAAGTAGCTGGAACGGTAGCGCGGCGGCACCTCCGGCAGGTTGACCTTATCCTGCGCCAGCGCCTCCTGCTCGAACTTATCCACGTCCGGCAGCGGCTGACCGGCGCTGATGCTGTGCCAGTGCATATCCAGCAACGCCGCCGCCAGCAGTTCGGTCATGTCGTAGCCTTTGTTGAATTTATCCGCTTTCAGGATTTTATCGTGCAGCGCCTGCGGCATCGGCTCTCCGCTCTGGTAGTGGCGGGCGAAATGTTTGAATACCTTCTCGTCGCTGGCCCAGTGCTCGTTGAACTGCGACGGAAACTCCACAAAGTCGCGCGGCGTGGCGGTGCCGGAAAGGCTTGGGTATTGCTGATCGGCGAACATGCCGTGCAGCGCGTGGCCGAACTCATGAAACAGGGTGATCACGTCGTCCCACGAGAGCAGCGCTGGCTGGCCCGCCGCCGGTTTGCTGAAGTTGGCGACGTTATAAATAACCGGTTTGGTGCCAAGCAGCCGCGACTGGTCGACGAAGTTGCTCATCCAGGCGCCGCCGCCTTTGTTGTCGCGTTTAAAGAAGTCGGTATAGAACAGCGCCAGCGAGCTGCCGTCCTTATCGAACACTTCATAGACGCGCACGTCGGGCTGATAAACCGGAATATCCTTGCGCTGTTTAAAGGTCAGGCCGTACAGCTGATTGGCGGCGTAAAACACGCCGTTTTCCAGAACGTTGTTCAGCTCGAAGTAAGGACGGATTTGCGCCTCATCAAGATCGTATTTGGCGCGGCGCACCTGTTCAGCATAAAAAGTCCAGTCCCAGGGCGCCAGCTTAAAGCCGCCCTTCTGCTGGTCAATCACCGCCTGGATATCCGCAGCCTCACGCGTGGCGCGCGCGGTGGCCGCCGGTACGATATTACGCATAAAATCGAGCGCCGCCTGCGGCGTTTTCGCCATCTGATCCTGCAATTTCCATTCCGCATAGCTGTTAAAGCCCAGCAGTTTCGCCTGCTGCGCCCGCACTGCCGCCAGGCGTGCGATCAGTTGGCGCGTATCGTTGCCGTCGCCTTTTTCCGCACGGTTCCAGGAAGCGTTAAACAATGCTTCGCGCGTGCTGCGGTTTGACAGACTTTGCAGTTCCGGCTGCTGGGTGGTGTTCTGCAACGCCAGAAGCCACTGGTTTTTCAGGCCGCGCGCCTCGGCCGCTTCCGCCGCCGCCGCGATCTCGCCTTCGCTCAGTCCGGCGAGCGCCGCCTTATCGCTAACTGCCAGGCCGCCCGCTTTGGTCGCCGCCAGCAAACGGTTGGTAAACTGGGTGCTGAGGGTCGCCGCTTCCTGATTGAGCGCTTTCAGCTCGGTTTTCTGCTGTTCGCTCAGGCTGGCGCCCGCCAGCTGGAAAGATTGCCAGGTCACTTCCACCAGGCGACGCGACTCCGCATCCAGCTTCAGCTGGTCGCGCTGCTGATACACCGCATCGAGGCGGGCGAAAAGCTGGCTGTTAAGATGGATCTCGTCATCCAGCGCCGCCAGTTTCGGCGCGGTCTCTTCGTCAATTTTTTGCAGTGTGTCATTGGTATTGGCGGAGGTCATCGCGCCGAACACGTTCATTACGCGCTGTAGCAGCTGGCCGCTTTTTTCCAGCGCCACGTAGGTGTTTTCAAAGGTCGGCGGCTGCGGGTCGCTGGCGATGCGCGCTACCTCCTGCTGTTTTTCGGCAATGCCAGCTTCGATAGCGGGCAGATAGTCGCTGTCCTTGATGCGATCAAACGGCGGCGCCTGGAAAGGCAATGTGCTGGGCTGGCTGAAGGGATTGTGCTGGACTGACATATTTTTCTCCCGAACGTGGTCTGCTGTCGCATCGGCCGCCAGAGCGTTGCCGCTCAACGCCAGACCGACGGCGAAAAATAACACCGATAACCGCATATCCTTACTCTCCTGTTCCTTGCCTGTAAAGTCAGAATCATAGGTGCAGTTACCCGCCCATGCCAGCATTCGCCGTCCGCTGATAAACAGCAATAATTTCTGCTGCGACGGCAACGGCGATTTCCGCCGGCAGCTTCCCCTTCACCTCCGGCAGCCCGATCGGACAGCGCAGGCGCGCCAGCTGCTGCGGGCTAAAGCCTTTGCCGCTGAGACGATATTCGAAGCGTTGGCGTTTGGTCTGGGAACCGATCACCCCGGCGTAGCGGTAGTCGTCGCGCCGCAGAATCGCCTCGCAGATCGCCAGATCGAGCGGATGATGATGGGTCATTACCACAAAGTAGCTGTCGGCGGGCAACCGGGCGACATACGCCGCCGGGTCGTCGCTGTGGCAGACGGTGACGCCTTCCGGCGCGTTGGCAAGCAACGCCGCGCGTTCATCAATCCACTTGATGTGACAGGGTAACGTATTCAGCAGCCTGACCAGCGCCTGTCCGACATGACCCGCGCCGAAAACCGCGATTTGCGGCTGGTTTACCGGCAGCGGCTCAAACAGAATGGTGGTCGCGCCGCCGCAGCACTGCCCCAGCCGCGCGCCAAGGCTGAACTGCTCGCAGTGCGGCAGCTCGCGACGCTGCGTCAGCATCGCGCGCGCCATCTCGACGCACTGAAACTCCAGGTGGCCGCCGCCGATAGTGAAAAACTGCTGGTCGGCGGTGACGATCATTTTACTGCCGCGATCGCGCGGCACTGAACCGTGTTCGTTCAGCACGGTGATCAGCACGCAGCCGCGCTGCTGCGCCCGCAGCTGATGTAGCGTCTCTATCCATTCATACGGCTGCATCTGGCTTCCCCTTCAGCCGCTCGGCCGCCCAGAAAACCCGTTCCGGCGTGGCGGGCGCATCCATATGCGGATGATGCTGATAGTCAGAGACGCTGGCCACCGCGTCCTGCAATGCGCTCCAGACGGAAATCCCCAACATAAACGGCGGCTCGCCCACCGCTTTGGAGTGGAAAACCGTCTGCTGCGGATTTTTGCGATTTTCCAGCAGCGACACGCGCAGATCGGCAGGCACGTCGCCGATAGCCGGGATCTTGTAGCTGGCAGGGCCGTCGGTCATCAGCTGGCCCTGTGCGTTCCAGACCAGCTCCTCGCAGGTCAGCCAGCCCATGCCCTGCACGAAACCGCCTTCCACCTGACCAATATCAATGGCGGGATTCAGCGAGGCGCCGACGTCATGCAGAATATCGGCGCGCAGCAGCCGGTATTCGCCGGTGAGCGTATCGATCACCACCTCGCTACAGGCGGCGCCCCAGGAGAAGTAGTAGAAAGGCTGACCGCGTCCCGCCTGCCGATCGTAATGAATGCCCGGCACGCGGTAATAGCCGGTGGCGGAGAGCGGCACCTGATTCAGCCACGCCAGCTGCGCCACCTCGGCGAAGGTGAAATGGCGCTGGCCCACCCGAACGACGCCGTTGCTGAAGCTCACCTCCTGCGGCGAACACTGATGCAGGCGGCAAAGCATCTCCGTCAGGCGCTGACGCAGGATTTCCGCTGCCTGCTGCGCCGCTTTGCCGTTGAGATCGGTGCCGCTGGAGGCAGCGGTCGGCGAGGTGTTGGGCACTTTGCCGGTATCTGTAGCGGTAATGCGAATGGCGGCCATATCGATTTGCAGCACCTCCGCCACGATTTGCGCCACCTTGGTATGCAGCCCCTGGCCCATTTCTGTGCCGCCGTGGTTAAGCTGCACCGTGCCGTCGGTGTAGATCAAAATCAGCGCGCCTGCCTGATTGAGAAAGCTGGAGGTAAAAGAGATGCCGAACTTCACCGGCGTCAGCGCCAGACCGCGCTTCAGAATCGGGCTGGCGGCGTTGAACTCCCGCACTGCCGCGCGCCGTGCCTGATAGTCGGCGCTTTGCTCCAGCTGAGCGGTGATCTCATCCAGCAGATTATCCTCAACCCGCTGATGATAATGGGTGACGTTGCGCGTCTCGCAGCCATAGTAGTTGCGTTTGCGCACCGTTAGCGGGTCCAGTCCGCGATGGCGCGCGACCGCGTCGATGATCTGCTCGATCGCCACCATACCCTGCGGCCCGCCGAAGCCGCGATAGGCGGTGTTGGAGGCCAGGTTGGTGCGGCAGCGATAGCCGGTGACGCGCGCGTCACCAAGGTAGTAGGCGTTGTCGGCGTGAAACATTGCGCGATCGACGATCGATCCCGAAAGATCGAGTGAGCAGCCGCAGTTGCCCGCCAGCTCAATATTGACGCCGCAGAAGCGCCCTTCGTCGTCAAAGCCGACGTCGTAACGCACAAAGAAAGGATGGCGTTTGCCGGTGATGCGCATATCGTCGCGGCGCGCCAGGCGCATTTTGGCCGGACGACCGGTTTTGTGCGCTGCCAGCGCGCACAGGCAGGCGACGCCCGCCGCCTGGGTCTCTTTGCCGCCGAAGCCGCCACCCATGCGGCGCATATCGATCGTCACGTTATGCATGCCGGTGCCCAACACCGAGGCGACCAGCTTCTGCACTTCCGTCGGGTTTTGCGTGGAGGACCAGACCTGAAAGGTGCGATCCTCGCCGGGCGCGACCAGCGCGATCTGGGTTTCCAGATAAAAGTGCTCCTGCCCGCCGATATGAAACTGTCCCTGAATACGGTGCGGCGCACTCGCCAGTGCCGCCTCGACGTCGCCGCGCTGGTGGATATGCGGCTCCTGGACAAAATGACGCTGCGCCAGCGCCTCCTCCACCGTTAAAACCGCCGGCAGCGGCGTATAATCGATGCGTGCGGCCTGGGCGCCTGCGCGTGCCGCCTCCTCGCTTTCCGCCGCGACCACCAGAACGATCTGTCCGGCGTACTGCACCGTGTCGCGCGCCAGCAGCGGATCGCCCGGCTCCAGCGGCCCGATATCCAGCTCGCCCGGCACGTCGCGCCAGGTCAGCACCTCAATCACGCCGGGAACGGCGTAACAGGGCGCGACGTCAACCGCCAGAATACGTGCGTGGGCGTGGTCGCTCAGGCGCGGACAGAGATGCAGCAGGCCGGGAAACGCTAACCTGTCATCAATATATTGCGCCTCGCCGGTGACGTGCTTTTCCGCGCTTTCATGACGTTGGTTTTTACCCACGCCGTGCTGCAAATCCGCCAGATACTGCGCTTCCAGCATATTTTGCTCCAGCGCGGGACGATTATGAGACATAGCGCGATACCTCGGTGACGGCCAGTTCGCCGTTTAGCTGATGGAAATAGCGGCGCAGCAGGTTTTTCGCCAGCTGCATACGCCAGGCTGCGCTGGCGCGCGCGTCGCTCAACGGCTGAAAATCCTGCTCCAGCGCCCGGCAGGCGCGCGCCAGCGTGGCGGCGCTCCACTCTGCGCCGGTCAGAGCCGCTTCGCAGGCGGCGGCGCGTCGTGGCGTTTCCGCCATGCCGCCGAAGGCGACGCGCGCCTGAATAACCCGATCGCCGCTGCGTTGCAGGTTAAAAGCAGCGAACACCGCTGAAATGTCATCTTCGCTGCGCTTTGAAACCTTCCAGGCGCGAATATCAGGTGACAGGGTCACTTTTGGAATGATTATCGCCCGGATAAACTCCCCCGGCTGTAGCGCGGTGCGGCGATAGCCGAGAAAAAAGGCGTTCAGCGGCAACCGACGCAGCGCATCGCCGCGTTGCAGCATCAGCTCAGCGTCCAGCGCCAGCAGCATTGGCGAAGCGTCGCCAATCGGCGAGGCATTAGCGATATTGCCGCCCAGCGTGCCGCGATTGCGAATCTGCAATGAGGCGAAGCGATGCAGCATCTCGCTAAAGGCGGGCACGCTCTGTTGCAGGCGGCGCTGGCATTCGCTCAGCGGCACGGCGGCGCCGATAATTATCGCCTCGTCAGTTTCCTCCCAGGCGCGCAGCTCCTCTACCGCCTCCAGCGCAATCATGAGCGGCAGGCGCTGGTACTGCTGGGTAATGCGCAGCGTCAGGTCGGTGCCGCCTGCCAGCAGCACCGCTTCCGGGTGTGCCAGACATAGCTCCGCCAGCTGCGCGCAGTTCTGCGGCAGCACGCAGCGACTGTTTTCCGTGACAACGTCACTCATAGTTGACTGACGCAGCGCCGTTAACCGAGCCACGGTCTCTGCTTCATGCTGGCTGAAACTGTCGTTTTCTGGCCGCTCGCAGGCGATCCGCGCCGCCTGGACGATGGGGCGATAGCCGGTACAGCGGCACAAATTGCCCGCCAGCGCGCTTTCGGCCCGTTCGCGATCCCAGCCCTCGCCCTGCTTTTGCAGCGCGAACAGCGACATAACGAAACCGGGGGTGCAAAAGCCGCACTGTGAAGCGTGGCTCTCTACCATCGCCTGCTGTACGCCGTGCAGCCGGTCCCCCTGATGCAGATCTTCTACGGTGATCAGCTGCTTGCCGTCCAGCGCGCCGATCGGCAGCAGGCAGCTGTTGACCGTTTCATAAACCATTTTCCCGCCGACGACGCGGCCAAGCGCCACGGTACAGGCGCCGCAATCGCCGGAGGCGCAGCCCTCTTTCGTGCCGCAGCGCCCTTTATGCTGGCGTAGCCAGTTCAGCACCGTGGTGTTGGCGTCGATCTGCTGTTCGCGCACCAGCGTCTGATTTAACAAAAACTGAATCACAGGTTCTCCTCCCCGCCATCTCGTTGCCAGGCGCGCTGGCCGTTTACCCAGGTTTCGGCGATAGTGCGATCGTCGCCCAGCGTCATCAGCACAAACAGTTTTTCCCAGATATCGCGGCTGTTGCCCCAGCGCAGCGCCTGAAGCGGCGTCGCGGTCGGTTGCAGCATCACGAAATCCGCCTCTTTGCCGGGCGTAAAGTTGCCGATCAGATGATCGAGACTCAGCGCCCGCGCGCCGCCGAGCGTGGCGTGATAGAAAGCTTCGCAGGCGTGCAGCTTGTAGTTCTGCAACTGCCCGACCTTGTAGGCCTCGCCCAGGGTTTGCAGCATATTGAAGGTGGTGCCCGCGCCGATATCGGTGCCGATCCCCAGTTTTACCTGCTGCTGCCAGCTCCGTTGCAGATTAAACAGGCCGCTGCCGAGAAACAGATTGGAGGTCGGACAAAAGGCGATGGCGGAGTCGGTCTGATGCAGGCAGCGCCACTCGTCTTCTTCCAGATGCAGGCAGTGGGCGAAGACGCTGCGCGCGCCGGTCAGACAATAGTGGTGATACACATCCAGGTAGCCGCGCTGCGCCGGGAACAACCGTTTTACCCACTCCACCTCCTGCTGGTTTTCCGCCAGATGGGTATGAATCCAGGTATCGGGAAATTCCTGATGCAGCTGTGACACCTTTTCCAACAGCGCGGGCGTCGACGTGGGCGCAAAGCGCGGCGTCAACGCATAGCCCAGCCGCCCACGCTTGTGCCAGCGCTGAATTAGCGCGCGCGTCTGCTGGTAGCTCTCTTCTGGCGTTTCCAGCAGGTTTTCGGGCGCGTTGCGATCCATCATCACCTTGCCGGCGATAAGGCGCATCGCGCGACGTTCGGCGGCCTGGAACAGCGCCTCGACCGATTCAGGATGCACGGTGCCGAAGACCAACGCGCTGGTTGTACCGTTGCTCAGCAGCTGTTGCAGAAAGAATTCCGACATCGCGGCCGCGTGCTGCGGCGAGTGATAGTGGCTTTCCGCCGGGAAGGTGTAGTTCTCCAGCCAGTTCAGCAGCTGTTCGCCGAACGCGCCCACCATCTCAGTTTGCGGATAATGGATGTGGCAGTCGATAAAGCCCGGCACGATCAGCATGCCGCGCCGATCGATAATCGGGCAGTCGGGCAACGCGGCTTCCGCCTGTAGCCAGGGGCGCAGGCTGACGATTTTGCCCTGCTTAACTTCCAGCAGGCCCTCTTCAAGGTAGCGCGCCTGCGCTTCGATCGCTGCTGGATCGCTGGCCGTGGCGCCAATATCGAAAAAGCTGCTGCAGATAGCATAGTGTTCAGAGACTGACATAGGGCTTCCTTTGCAATCAGGCAGGTTTCTTTTGTTATTGCAGCAGGGCTGCTGAATAGCAAATTGCAAGAGTTATGCCAGCTGCAAAAAAAGATAAAACTATTTCAAATCAATAAATTAAATTAAATATTGCGCTATTTTAGTCAACTAATCGATTGCGCAAACGCTTGCCTGAAAGGGGGCGATGCGATTTTATGTGCGGCGATCTCAGGCGCGAAAAAATTGCGCCTGCTCCGCCCCCGCCTGCACGCTGAATGGGCAAGCGCGCGGTGCAAAGCACCAAAATGCGTCGTGCCGGATACGGTTTAATGGGTCCTGTGCAGCGGCAAAACGAAGTGCTATGGTGTTTAACCTGGAAAATCTGTTGAGGAACAGTGAGATGATAATTTTTGTTACCGGCGCTACCGCTGGCTTTGGTCAGAGCATTGCCCGTCGTTTTATCGCTGCGGGCCATAAAGTTATCGCGACCGGACGCCGTCAGGACCGTCTGGATGCCCTGAAGGCGGAGCTGGGCGACAATCTCTATACCCTGCAATTTGACGTGCGCGATCGCGCCGCCATTGAAACCGCCGTGGCGACGCTGCCTGCGGAATGGCGCCAAATCGATATTCTGGTGAACAACGCCGGGCTGGCGCTGGGCGTGGAGCCAGCGCACAAGGCCAGCATCGAAGACTGGGAAACCATGATCGATACCAATAATAAAGGGCTGGTCTATATGACCCGCGCCCTGCTGCCGTCGATGGTGGAGCGCAATATCGGCCACATTATCAATATCGGCTCCGTTGCCGGCAACTGGCCTTATCTTGGCGGCAACGTCTACGGCGCCACCAAGGCCTTTGTGCGTCAGTTCAGCCTTAATCTGCGCACCGATCTGCACGGCACCGCGCTGCGCGTGACCGATATCGAGCCGGGTCTGGTCGGAGGCACCGAATTTTCCAATGTGCGCTTTAAAGGCGACGATAGCCGCGCGGAAAACGTCTACGCGGGCACTACCGCGCTGACGCCGGAAGATGTCACCGAGGCGGTGTTCTGGGTGGCGACGCTGCCTGCGCATGTCAATATCAATACGCTGGAGATGATGCCGGTCAGCCAGACCACCGCAGGTCTGACCGTCGCGAAGAAATCCTGATCCCATGGGGAGCCTGGCTCCCCCTTGTTTTATCTCGCCCGCCTACGCCTTGCCCCAGCCCGCCACGATAATCAGCATGCCGCAGAACGCCACCGCCGCGCCCAGCCAGTCGTAAGCGCTTAAGCGCACGCCGTCTACCCAACGCAGCCACAGCAGCGCCGTCATGACATAGACGCCGCCATAGGCGGCATAGACGCGCCCGCTGGCGGCCGGATGCAGCGTCAGCAGCCAGACGAACAGCGCCAGACTCAGCGCGGCGGGCAACAGCAGCAGCAGCGACGCCCCTTTTTTCAGCCAGAGAAACGGCAGAAAGCAGCCGATAATTTCCGCCAGCGCGGTAATAAAAAAAAGCAACGAAGTTTTCAACATCAAAAGTTTCCAAAAGCTAAACGAAGCGCTCAGCCCGCTGGTGAGTAAATAAACGGCGATGATATACTAAAAGCGATGTCACCTCATGGCGGGTCGCCGTGAAAGATAAGGAAGAAAAGATGAAAACGTTAACTCAACGTCTGGCCGTTGCGCTGTTGCCCTTTACCCTGCTCGGCGCGCTGACGCTTTCCACCCAGGCTCAGGCGCGCACCGATCGCGTGATTATTGAAAATGGCAGTAACGCGCTCAGCAATGAAGAGGCGCGTCAGAATAAAGAACAGTGGGACGATACCCGCATGCTGCGCAAAAAAGTGAACAGCCGCGTGGAGAAAGAGTTCGACAAGACCGATCGCGCCTTTGATACGCGTGACGCCTGCGAACAGAGCTACAATGTCAACGCCTACTGGGAAGCCAACACCCTGCGCTGCCTCGATCGCCGCACCGGACGTCCGGTCACGCCCTGATCCCGCAGAGCTGCTATAGTTACCGCTGGTTTTATTGCAAAAGGATGATGTGATGAGAGCGAAGAAGTGGATGTTAAGCGCCCTGCTGGTTGCCGCTCCGCTGGCTGTTCAGGCGTCGTGCGAGTCGGTGAAGGCGGATATCAGCCAGAAAATCATCAATAACGGCGTGCCGGAATCGGGCTTCACGCTGGATATCGTGCCCAACGATCAGGCGGATGCCGCTGGCGGTCAGGTTGTCGGACACTGTGAAAACGACACGCAGAAAATCGTCTACAAGCGCACCGGCGCTGACGGCGACGCTAACGTGCCGGCCAATGCGGGAACGACTCAGGACGCGCCCGCGCAGTAACGATTATCTCCGGCACCGCCTCCTGCGGTGCCTTCTTTTTTCTCCCGCTATTCCGGCCGCCGCCGTGGCATCGACCAGGCGATAAACAGCGCGCCTGTCGCAATCAACAGCGAAACGATAAACACCCAGTGCAGCGACGCCGCAATCTGCGCGATCATCTGTTGCAGCGTGCTGCTGTCCAGCGCCTGACGTCGGTCGGGCGACATGATCTGCTGTACCGGATCGTGCGCCTCCGGCAGCCGCAGCATCAGGTTGTAATTCAGTACCGCCCCCATTACCGCTGTGCCGATAGCCGATCCCAGCATGCGGCTGAACATGATCGAGGCGGTGCAGATACCGCGAATGGCGAAGTCGGCGCTGTTCTGCACCGAGACCAGAAAGGTGGTGCTGGTCATGCCCATGCCGGTGCCGATGACGAACGCGGCGAAGCCCGCCAGGATCAGGCTGCTGTCGGCATGCAGCGTCAGCAGCAGCGCGGTGCCGGCGATCAGCAAAAAGGCGCCCAGCTGGGCGGTAAAGCGGTAGGTGGTGCGCAACATCAGCCTGCCGCTCAGGGTACTGGCCAGCGGCCAGCCGATCGACATCATCGCCAGCGCGCTGCCCGCCTGCAACGGCGAACCGCCGTTGACGCCCTGAATCCAGGTCGGCAGAAAGGCGCTGATGCCCATCATCGCCGCGCCGATAATCAAATTGCCCGCGTTGCCCGCGAGGATCACCCGGCTGCGCCAGATGGCCAGCGGAAACAGCGGCGCCTCCGCCGCCTTTTCATGGCGCAGCAGAAGAAAACCGGCCAGCAGCGCCACCGCTAAAAACAGCAGCAGCCAGTAGCCGAGCGCCTCTGCCTGCAACAGCGCCACTAACAGCGCGCTGACGCTCAGCATCAGCCAGGCGCTGCCGGAAACGTTAAGCCGCTGTGAGCCTTCCGTCGGATGCGCCGGAAGCCAGCGTGCCAGCATCAGCATCGAGACGATCCCCAGCGGCACGTTGACCCAGAACACCAATGCCCAGCTGAAGTGCTGCACGATCCATGCGCCGGTGAGCGGGCCGATAATCGCCGCCACGCCCCAGACGCTGGAAAGCCAGCCCTGAATGCCCGCCCTTTCACGCGGCGAATAGATATCGGCGACGATGGTGGAGGTCAGCGGCATAATCGCTCCGGCGCCCAGCCCCTGAAAGGCGCGGAACAGGATCAGCCAGCCCATGCTGTTAGCGAAGCCGCACAGCACCGAACCGAGTAAAAACAGCGTGGCGCCGATAAAAAACATCCGTTTGCGCCCCCAGAGATCGGCCAGCCTGCCGTAGATCGGCACGCTGACCGCCTGGGTCAGCAGATAGATGGAAAAGACCCAGCCAAACTGCGAAAAACCGCCGAGCTGGGCGATGATGGTCGGCATGGCGGTGGCGACGATGGTAACTTCGATCGCTGCCATAAACATCGCCAGCATACAGGCGATTAAGATCAAATGGCGGTGCGCGACCGGCTGATGTGCGTTCTCTGGCATGATTCCCCTTCCTGTCGATCCCCTAAGCGTAGCCCACCTGGTGACGCCGCGCGCCGCGTTCTGCTTGTTGATAAGGCGCCGCGCGCTCGATTGCTGAAAATAGCGCCGCTTACGCCGCAAAAAGCAAAAGTATCCTGCTGATTTTAACGCTAAAACTGGCGAGCCTGCCCAGCCGCTGCTATAGGTTTAAGGCACTGCGTTTGTTTTTGCTGATAAAGAGGCATAAATCAGCATTTTGTATCGAGCGCGAGCGCGGCTGGCGGAACCCCTTTCCACATGGCCGCTGCACGCTGATTACTATAACAATGGCGCCGTCTTGCTAAAGGCGCTTCAGGTTATTCCCAGGAGAACCCTGTCCATGCACTTTTCTTCGACGATGAAGCGGATCCTGCTGGCCCTGCTGGTGATCGCGCCAGTCGCCGCGCTGTTGATCTACGGCATAGGTCTGGATGTGATTAAAGCGCGCCGGGTCGATTTGATCTATCTCGGCAGACAGCACCTTTGGCTGGTGGGCTGGTCAATGCTGTTCGCGCTACTGGTCGGCATTCCCAGCGGCATTCTGCTCAGTCGCCCTTTCGCCCGCCGCTGGGCGGAATATATTATGCAGATCTTCAATGTCGGCAATACTCTGCCGCCGCTGGCCGTGCTGGCGCTGGCAATGGTCGTGATCGGCATTGGCGATCGTCCGGCGATTATCGCCCTGTTTCTCGCCTCGCTGCTGCCGGTAGTGCGCAACACCTACGCCGGTCTGATTGGCGTGCCCGACTCGCTGTTGGAAGCGGCCAACGGCATCGGCATGACGAAGATGCAGCGCCTGCGTCAGGTGGAACTGCCTGGCGCCTGGCCGGTGATGCTTTCCGGCATCCGCATCGCCATGGCGATCAATGTCGGCACCGCGCCGCTGGCGTTCCTGATCGGCGCCAGCAGCTACGGCGAACTGATCTTCCCCGGCATCTATCTGAACGATTTCCCCGTTCTGATCCTCGGCGCGGTGGCGACGGCGCTATTCGCGCTAATACTGGATATGCTGCTGGCCCTCCTTGGCCGCTGGCTCAGCCCGCACGCGCTGTAACAGGAGACGCGATAATGACCCTATTCCGTACCTTAACGCGCGCGCTGGCGCTGTTTAGCCTGTTGGCTTTCGCCGCTGGCGCGGCAACCGCCAGACCAATTACCATGGCGACCAAGGGCTTTACCGAACAGCATATTTTATCAGCGATGACTACGCTCTGGCTGACCAAAAAAGGTTTTGACGTTATTCCCAAAACCAACATCGCCCTCTCGATCAGCCGCAGCGCGATGCTTAACAAGCAGATCGATATGACGTGGGAATATACCGGCTCGTCGCTGATTATCTTCAACCACATCAAAGAGCCGATGTCCTCTAAAGAGGCTTATGAAACGGTGCGTCGCCTGGATGCGAAGCTGGGGCTGGTCTGGCTTGAGCCAGCGCCGATGAACAACACCTACGCCTTCGCCATGCAGCGCAAACGCGCCGAAAAAGAGCATATCAGCACGGTGTCGCAGCTGGTGGCGCGCATTGAAGAGATTCGGCAGCGCGATCCCGACCATAACTGGATGCTGGGGCTGGATCTGGAGTTCGCCGGACGCTCAGATGGCCTGAAACCGCTACAAAAACTCTACGGCCTGACCCTCGACCGTCCGCAGATCCGCCAGATGGACCCCGGTCTGGTCTATAACGCCATCCGCGACGGCTTTGTCGACGCCGGACTGGTTTATACCACCGATGGCCGCGTTAAGGGCTTCGATCTGAAGATCCTTGAGGATGATAAGCATTACTTCCCCAGCTATAACGTGACGCCGGTGGTGCGTAAAGAGGTGCTGGCGGCGAATCCGGGTCTGGATACGGCGCTGAATCAGCTTTCCGCGCTCATTACCGATGACGTCATCACCGAACTGAATAAACGGGTGGACATCGATCATCAGTCGCCGCAGCAGGTCGCGCGCGAATTCCTGCAATCGAAAGGCATGCTGTAAGGAGAGGCTATGGATACCATTCACTATATGATCGGCAACTGGCCCTACCTTCTTGATCTGACCTGGCAGCACCTGTGGCTGGTGCTGGTCGCGGTGGGCTGCGCCATTCTGGCGGGCGTGCCGCTGGGCGTGCTGATTGTGCGTTTTAAATGGCTGGCGACGCCGGTGCTGGGCGTGGCGACCATCGTGCTGACCATCCCGTCTATCGCCCTGTTCGGCCTGATGATCCCGCTGTTTTCGCTGATCGGTCAGGGCATTGGCGTGGTACCGGCGATAACGGCGGTGTTTCTCTATTCGCTGCTGCCGATCGTGCGCAATACCCATACCGCGCTGGAGAATATTCCGCCCGGCATGCGCGAAGCGGGCCGCGGCATCGGCATGACCTTTCTGCAACGCCTGCGCTGGGTAGAGATCCCGCTGGCGCTGCCGGTGATTTTCGGCGGCATTCGCACCGCCGTAGTCATGAACGTTGGCGTGATGGCGATCGCCGCCGTTATCGGCGCTGGCGGTTTAGGACTGCTGCTGCTGGACGGCATCAGCGGCAGCGATATCCGCATGCTGATCGCCGGCGCGCTGCTGATCTGTTTGCTGGCGATTATTCTTGACTGGCTGCTGCAACGTCTGCAACGGGTGCTGACACCCAGGGGGATTCGATAATGATAAAACTGGAAAACCTGACTAAAACCTTTACCCAGAAAAACGGCACGACGATAAATGCGGTGGACAATGTCAGCCTGCACGTGCCCGCCGGCGAGATGTGCGTACTGCTTGGCCCTTCCGGGTGCGGCAAAACCACCACCCTGAAGATGATTAACCGCCTAATCCCGGCGACCAGCGGAAAAATCACCATCAACGGCGAAGATACCAGCACGCAGGATACCGTGACTCTGCGGCGCAATATCGGCTACGTTATCCAGCAGATCGGCCTGTTCCCCAATATGACCATTGAGGAGAACATTACCGTGGTGCCGCGCATGCTGGGCTGGGATAAAAAACGCTGCCGCGAGCGCGCGACCGAGCTGATGAATATGGTCGCGCTCGATCCCCATAAGTTCCTAAACCGCTATCCGAAAGAGATGTCAGGCGGCCAGCAGCAGCGCATCGGCGTTATCCGCGCCCTCGCCGCCGATCCGCCGGTGCTGCTGATGGATGAGCCGTTCGGCGCGGTCGACCCGATCAACCGTGAGGCGATTCAGAACGAGTTTCTTGAGATGCAGCGCCAGCTGAAGAAAACCGTGATGCTGGTCAGCCACGATATCGATGAGGCGTTGAAGCTGGGCGACCGGATCGCCGTCTTCGGACAGGGCAAGATCGTGCAGTGCGCCACCCCGGATGAGCTGCTGGCGAAACCGGCCAATGAGTTCGTCGGCTCTTTTGTTGGTCAGGACCGCACCCTGAAACGGCTGCTGCTGGTGCAGGCTGGCGACGTGACCGATCAGCAGCAGACGCTGACCGTGAAACGCTCTACTCCGCTGGCGGAGGCGTTCGCGCTGATGGACGATAACGATATGCGATCGATCACCGTAGTGGATAACGACGGTCGTCCACTCGGCTTTGTGAAACGCCGCGAGGCGCGCGGCGCCAGCGGCAACTGCGAGGAGCTGTTGCACAGCTTTAAGATCACCGGCAAAGCGGAAGAGAATCTGCGCGTGGTGCTGTCGAAGCTTTATGAACACAACTCGGTCTGGATGCCGATTGTCGATGAGGATGGGCGGTACAGCGGAGAGATTTCGCAGGATTATATCGCCGATTACCTCAGCTCCGGTCGGACGCGCCGCTCGCTGAATCGTTAACCGTTAATCGCGTCAGAAAGCCTTATCAGGCGCGTCTCGGCGCGCCTGTTTACTTTCAGGCCACCGCCTGCGGCTGCGTCAGCGCAGAGAGGTCGATATAGCCCGCCAGGTCACGCTGCTCGGCGCGCGGCAGATAAGGCAGCTCGCCTAGCAGCGGCGCCGGGATCTTCTCCTGTAGCACGTCGATAATGTCTGCGTAATGCGCCAGGCCCGGATTAATGCGGTTCGCCACCCAACCCAGCAGCGGCAGGCCATCATTGATAATCGCCTGCGCCGTCAGCAGCGCATGGCTGATGCAGCCCAGCTTGATGCCGACCACCAGGACGACCGGCAGCTGCTCCTGAATCACCCAGTCCGATAAAGGACGCAGATCGTTCATCAGACTGCGCCAGCCGCCAGTGCCTTCAACCACGACCACGTCCGCCTGTGCTTGTAACGCCTGTAGCCCACTGCTCAGGCGCGCGTAGTTAATCGGCTCGCCGCGGTGGGTACTGATCTCATCTTCCAGCAGCGTAATCGGGTTAACCGCTTCATACGGCATCTCCAGCGTGGAGGCCTGTTGCAGCACCAGCGCATCTTTATTGCGCGGCCCTTCCGGCGTCATCTGGCTGCTTTTGGCGACCGGTTTATAGCCTGCGACAGCGACATGACTTTCCGCCAGCTTTTGCATCAGGGCGCGGGTAATGACAGTTTTACCGACGGCGGTATCCGTACCGGTAATGAAAAGACGACTCAGCATAGCAACACTCCGGCAGGCTGACGGCCTGAAATAGTTAAACTTTAATCATCGGTTTACGCCGGACAGTGTAGGAAATCACGCGTGATAACAGCTTGCGTTAGCGCAATTTTTTGCAGGATAGCGGAGGTTTGATTAGCCCTGTAACAGTTTGACCAGCAGTTCGCCGTTGTACATCGCGTTTTTAACCAGCGCGGCGCCCGGCATGGTACCCAGATTGGGGAATTCGGTCGGTTCGACCTGGATGTCGGCGCTGTAGGCGGGCAGCGCCTGCTGACGAATCGAGGCGCCGATAGCGGGATACAGCACCGCGGCGGCGCGGTTGAGCGGCGAACCGATAAGAATTTTTTCTGGGTTAAACAGGTTGACCATGATCGCCAGAATGCGGCCGACGCTGTTGCCGATACCGGTGATGATATCGCGCGCCAGCGGATCGCCGTTCAGCGCCGCGTCACACAGCGAGTCCACGCTCAGCGGCTGATAGTGCAGGCTGGAGCTGGGCACCGACGGCATACGCTGCGCGGCCAGTTCCAGAATGCTGCCGATGCTGGCGACCGTTTCCAGACAGCCATGATTCCCGCAGTAACACTGTTTACCCCAGGCGTCGACCTGAGTATGGCCGATTTCAACCAGCGAACTGCGGCTGTTGTGCAGCAGGCGTCCGCCGGTGATCACGCCCGCGCCGACGTTATCGTCAATCACAATCTGGATAACGTCGCTGGCGCCGCGCGAGGCGCCGAATAGCGATTCGGCGATGGTCCAGGCGCAGACGTCGTGCTGAATATAGACCGGCAGGCCAGTATGCGCCGCCAGTTCCGGCCCCAACGGCATATCCGCCACGTCGTAAAACGGCATGCGATGCACAATGCCGCTACCGGTGTGAATAATACCGGGTAAGGTGATGGCGATAGCGGTCAGACGCTCAAGCTGGCGCTGATGACGAATAAAAAACTGATCGACTTCGACGGTGACGCGGGCCAGCAACGGCGTTTCGCTCTTAACCGGCAGCGGTCGCGTCTCTTCTGTTACCAGCTTGCTGCTGAGATCGCGCAGCGCCAGGGTGATTTCTCCCCGGCTGATGCGAATGGAAAGATAGTGCCAGGCGACGGTGTCCAGAATCAAACCGACCGCAGGCCGACCGCGACTGCCCGGTTCCTGATATTCGGTTTCCTGCACCAGATGCGCTTCCAGCATTTCACGCACGATTTTGGTGATGCTGGCCGGCGCCAGCTGCGCCCGCCGGGAAAGCTCAATACGCGATATTGGGCCAAACTGGTCGATCAGGCGATACACAGCCCCAGCGTTTGTCTGCTTGATCTGGTCGATGTGACCAGGTTGACTGTCCGCTATCACTCCCCCTGCTCCCACTTATTTTCGCGCTTCAAAATAAACCTTCTCAGGCTATGGTGGAGCAGTTATCGAAGGTCGTCAACTATTTGATTCGATATGTGATTTACCGCACAAAAACCGTCCTGCTCAGGAAAAATTACGCCTGATTTTTACCCAACAGCAGCGCTTTCATATGGGCCATCACCGCGCTGGTTTCCCGCTGGCGCGACCAGACCAGCCACATTTCAGACCAGGCGTCCGGCTCGGCCAGCGGCAGCCAGACTACATGCGCCAGCTGCGCCCGGCGAAACGAAGCGGGCAGAATGGAAATGCCGAGCCCGGTCGCCACCAGGCCGAGGATAGTCATCGCCTCGCCTACTTCCTGAGTGATATACGGCTGGATATGATAGCGATGCAGCAGCGTCATAATTTCGCCATACAGCGCAGTGCCGCTTTGTGCATCGAAGAAGACAAACGGCTCCTGTGCCAGATCGCGCACTGAAACAAGCGGTCGACGCGCCAGCGGATGCGCATGATGCAATACGCAACAGAGCGGCTCGCGCAGCAACAGCTGCCAGGCGAGCGTATCCGGCAGCGGCGTATTGCGCATCACGCCGAGGTCCAGCCTGCCGTCGCTGAGCGGCGTCAGCTGCTGGCGAGTATTCATCTCCTGCATCTGAATATGTACCTGCGGATAGCGCTGACGAAAATTGAACAGCGCGTCGGAAACGGCGGCGATAAAGGGCGCGGACGAGGTAAAACCGATGCGGATTTCGCCTTCTTCTCCCTGATGCAGACGCGCGGCGCGGCTGGCGGCCTGTTCGACATCCAGCAGAATGGCGCGCGCGTCCTGCAGAAACTGACGCCCGGCGGCGGTCAGCTGCACGCTGCGGTTAGTGCGCGCCAGCAAGCGCGCGCCGATCTGCTGTTCGAGTAGCTGTATTTGCTGGCTTAAAGGCGGCTGCGAGATATTCAGACGCAGCGCGGCGCGACCGAAATGCAGCTCCTCGGCGACGGCAATAAAGTAGCGCAGATGACGCAGCTCAATATTCATATTTTATAAGTATCATTTCAGATAATTAATATATTAGACAGTATATTACCTTGCACCCACAATTAAGCGATGGATGTTTAACTCAGGAAACCGTTGTGGATCGCTCATCTCATACTGCGTCTCTGCCCGCTGACGACGTACAGCCTGCTTCTTCTCTCCCCGTTCACAAGCATCGCTATATTAAACGCGGCACGCCGCAGTTTATGCGCGTGACGCTGGCGCTGTTTTCGGCAGGCCTGGCGACTTTCGCCCTGCTT